>VGRO01000244.1 GCA_016875335.1 Deltaproteobacteria bacterium
CTTGCTCCGTGGGTCGCCAGCTCGCGGACCAAAGGTCCGACTCGCGGCTCCGTCCTGATGTGAGAGTGATCGACTTATTATTTTCCAGTCCCTTACCGGAGGTTCCCGCCTGCGCGGGAATGACGGGATGCGGGTCAGTCTGTGCCGCGCTTGCGCCCCAACGGCTACGGTCGGCGTTCGGCCGCGGTCGGTCGCAGTAGATCGGCGCGGCCCTCGGCGGCGCGGGTACCTCGCTCCACTGATGCGCAGTCCTGGGGCGGCACCGCGTCATCCACGCCGGCAACCTGGCAGCGCACGTAGAGTTGCACCGCCACGCGGGCGAGGTGGTCGAGCAGGGCCGGATTTTGCACCGCGCTCCAGTCGATGACGTCGAACTTGTAGGGCAGCGGCAGCTCTTCATTCAGGCGGTCGAGCAATTGCCAGAGGACCTCGCCGAGCCGCTCACCGCGCACGGCCAGATCCACGTCCGAGCCGAGGCGATGGGTGCCCTTGGCGCGCGAACCGAACAGCCACGCCGACTCGACCTGCGGAAACATCGCCATGGTGGCCGCGATGGCGCGCAGGTCAGAATCGCGCAGGCCATGGTTCATTCGCGCACCTTCAGTTCCGCGACAATGGCGTGCAAGGCAGAGAGGTATGTCGTACGGATGCGCATTTCCAGTTGTGCGGCCGACGCTTCGTCGTAGGTGTGTGTCGCCATGTTGCGGTCGTGCAGCGCTTGCAGCCAGACGTGGCCGTCGGCTATCAGGCCGCTGGCATAGGCCATCTTGAGGCTGTCGCGCGGCCCGGCCGGCTGCAGCCCTTGCGCTTCCAGCCAGTCCTTGGCGGCCTTCCAAGACAGCTCCACCGCGATTTCAAAGAATTGGACGAGGCCGGCGCGCTCCAGTTCCGTCAGGTCCTGCTTGCGAGTCGCGCTGTCCAGCAGTTGCACCGCGCGCTCCAACTGCGCCAGGCGTTGTTGCCATCGGATGTCGTTCACGTTGTGCCACCCGATGGGTTGCGATGCGTGGGTTGCTCGCTCTGCGGCCGGACCGTCCGACGGACACGCAGACGGCGGCACGATGGCGATGCTGGGCCGGCCCGTCGGCGCTGTCAAGCGGGCATCAGGCGTGGCGCGGGCGGCTTGCCCCTGCCCGGTCGCAACGACGGTCCGCCCGCGGAGGGCCGAGCCTCCAGGTTGGCTCATCCTGTGGCGCGGCATGCACAAGATGTTGGCGCGGATGCTCCCGTCTTGCTCCGCCGGACCCTGCCCCGCCTCGCTCCCAGGCTCAGCCGGCGCCGAACTCGCGCTTGTGCCGGCCTCCCACAGTGGCGCCGGTCAGGCTCAG
Organism: Deltaproteobacteria bacterium; assembly: GCA_016875335.1. Taxonomy (GTDB): domain Bacteria; phylum Myxococcota_A; class UBA9042; order UBA9042; family UBA9042; genus SXRM01. The sequence continues at coordinate 1,329 of VGRO01000244.1, forward strand.
GAGCAGGTACAGGGTCAGCACCTGCGCAAATCCCTCGCACGAACGCCCACATCCGACACTGGCCCTGTGCCTGGGCCTGAACCTGTCCGGCGCAGCCGGCTGACCCTGAGAGCCCTGCGCGGTCGCAATGTCCGTGGTACCAGAGGCCATTCGCCCGTAGATTCCCGGTGCGGCAGCGCCCCCGTTTCCACGCAGCCCTGGGTCTCGCCTGGCTCCCAGGCTCAGCCGGCGCCGAACTCGCGCTTGTGCCGGCCTCCCACAGTGGCGCCGGTCAGGCTCAGGAGCAGGTACAGGGTCAGCACCTGCGCAAATCCCTCGCACGAACGCCCACATCCGACACTGGCCCTGTGCCTGCGCCTGGGCCTGTCCGGCGCAGCCGGCTGACCCTGAGAGCCCTGCGCGGTCGCAATGTCCGTGGTACCAGAGGCCATTCGCCCGTAGATTCCCGGTGCGGCAGCGCCCCCATTTCCGCGCAGGACCCTGCCCCGCCTGGCTCCCGGGCTCAGCCGGCGCCGAATCCGCGATGGCGGTGGTCTCCGGCTGTGGCGCCAAACAGGGCCGAGCCGGGCGCCCACGCCGGCCCCGCCCTTGACGCCCGCCTCCTCGCCGCCAATACTGCCGGCATGAGCCGCCCCGCCAGCGAACCCGAGTCTCCTTTCCCGATGGCCCCAACCGAAGAGGCTTGGGCACGCATGGACGACCGCGAGCGCGCGCGGGTCCTGGCCTCGCTGCCGCCAAACATGACCGAGGCCGAGTTGTCGCCGCCCGAGGGCGACCTGCACTTCGACGCCAAGGTCGACGCCAAGGACGACCTCGAAGGCTTCTTCAAGCGGCGCGGCCAGCGCATCTACGTGGCGTGCGACTTGACGGTGTACTATCCCGGCAAGCCGCGGTTCGCGCCCGATGTGCTGGTGGCTTTTGACGTCGACGACCACAAGCGCACGCGGTGGGTCGTCAGTCACGAGGGCAAGGGGCTGGACTGGGTGCTCGAGGTCCACGTCGGCGGCGACCGCAAGAAAGATTACGCCCATCATCCGGTGTACTACGCCAGCCTCGGAATCCCCGAGTACTTCCTGTACGACCGGGCCGCCAACCGGCTTTTCGGCTGGCGCTTGGCAGCGCCCGATGCGCGCCACTACGTGCCCATCATGGGGCAGTTCGGTCGGTTTGCTTCGCAGGCCCTGGGGCTGGACCTTGTTCTCGAAGACCACCAATTGCGGTTCTACGTCGGCAATGCGCCCCTATTGCACCAGCGCGAATTGGCGGTGCGACTTGCGGCGGCGTTGGCCGACTCCGAGGCGGCGCGGGCCGACTCCGAGGCGGCGCGGGCAGACTCCGAGGCAGCGCGGGCAGATTCCGAGGCAGCGCGGGCAGAGTCCGAGGCGGCGCTCGCAGACTCGGAGGCGGCGCGGCAGGCGATTGCTTTGCAGCGCGACGAACAGGCCGCAGAGTTGGCCCGGCTGCGCGAGGAGATCGAGCGACTGCGGCGCAACTGAACTCGGCGCCCCATGACGGTGACGCCCGCGCGCACGGCTCGACAAGCTGCGACCTGAAAGTTCGGCACGGCTTGCCGAAGAACGCGCCCACCCGGCCATCAGTCGGCTTGCAGGACCTCGATCACCCCACACCCGAACGGAATCCCCGAACCGACACCGACCACCTCGGCCCAGAACAACCACGGCAACAGCGGCGCGACATTGCCCTCGTACGCGACGTCGCCGACGAATCCGGACAAGTCCTGGTGGTGCGGTGCTTGGCTGCGACTGCGGCGCGCGCCTTGCACCCAGTTGCCCTCGACGGCAACGATGCGGCCCTGTGCATACGGCCAGTGGACGGGGCCGTGCGGCGTACCCCACCGTTCGACCAGGGCCCGAACCCGCTGGCCGATGCGGTCGACCAGGTCGGCCAGGGCGGGGACCTGGGTGACGTCGCCGCGGGCCTTGATGCGGGTGGGCGTCAGGAATCGCACCGTCACGCGGCCGGCGGGCGCGGCGGCGTCGGTCGGCGGCGGCACCAGCAACTGCGCGATGGCGGGCGGGTCGCGACCCGCCGCGAAGTCGCCGTGTGTCGGCATCGCCTTGACCGTCCCGTCGGGCAGCAAAACGTGCGCCTCGGCGAGCCGAAACCACGCATCGCGGCGGCCCAGCCCGCGGTACTGCGCCGGGCGCAGCGCATCGACCAACTGCGGCAGGTGGGGCGCCAACGGCCCGAACGCCGTCAACTCGAAGGTGAACCGGCCGCCCGGGGGCACCCTGCGCAGCGCCGGTTCGGTGCGCACCAGGTAGGGTCGCGGGGCGTCCGAGCCGCCGAAGTATCCCACGCGGTCAGGGGCAGCCGGGGCGTCGAACGCCAACCGGTACAGGCACGGCGCGTCGCAGGTGCATGCCGTGCACGGTTCTGCGTCCGGGGTCGGGCACACGGGGGCGCCGGTCGCGGGCACGGACTGGCGCAGCAGAAGCCCCAGTGCACCGCGCAAGTGCACGGCCAACTCCGGGCCGGACCACACCGTGCCGACCGCGAAGGCCGTGCAGCGCACGCGGGCAAAGGCGAGGCTGCCGGGCGCGGAAGGACTCGAATCGGTCACAGATTCGCCTGCGGTGCAACCGGGAGGTCGTCGATGAGCGGGCAGGCCGCTCCGCTCGTCACCAGTCCGCCGCGCCGCGCGCCAACGTCTGCGCGACCCATGACCCATGAAGCACAGGGGACCATCGCACGCCCGCTGTCCCCACCGATGGGCGTCAGGCCAGAAGCATGGCCATCGGTCACCGCGTCGCCTGGCCGGCTGGCCGAGCGCGCAGCCGAGCCCCCAGTTTCTTGCGGATCAACTCGGCGACGTGCGGCGAGCCAGTGGGGTCTTCGCGCAACAGCAGCCGGCAGGTCGTCTCGACGTCGCCGCGCGCCCGGTGCGCCGCGCCCTTGGGTATGCGCAAGAGCTGCGCGAGGTCCTGCAATGCGGTCGTCCACGCCCGCGGATACAGCTTTTTCCAGCCGATGCCGCGACAAGAGCACCCCCAGGTCCAGGCATCGCAGTGCGGCACGTGCTGGCGGATGAACCCCTTGTCGAACGCAACGTTGTGGGCGATGACCAGGTCGCCGCCCCCGGCCACCTCGGCCAGGCGCGCGTCGTCGATGCGGTGGCCGCGCACCATGGCGTCGGTGATGCCGTGGACGGCGGTGGCCTCGCGCGGAATGCGCCGGCCGGGGTCGTGCAGGCTGTGGTAGCTTTCGGCGAAGTCCACGAGGTGCCCGGCCGGGGTGACGACCAGGCGCTGCACGAAGACCTCGACCACGCGGTCCCAGTCGGCCGACATACCGGTGGTCTCGACGTCCAACACGGCCAGTTCTACGACATCCATGGATTCTCCGGCAAAGCTGGCCGCCACCCGGGCGTAGTGTGGGCCGCCGCGGGCAAAAGTGCCAGGGTCGCCGCGCCGAGCAGTCGCCGTGCCGAGCGACCCTGAGCAACCGTGCCTCAGCTTGGCAAGGAGTCGGACCCCGGCCCGGTCCGGCCCCTGCGACGATACCGGCGCCGCGCGCAAGGCCCAACGCCCCGCCACCTTGACCCTCGCGCCCGCAAGCCGTACCGTTGCCGCGCGCCCGAGCGCTTGGAGTTCCGCATGTTTCGCACGTTTGCAACTGCCCTCGCGGCCCTCGCCTGCTTGCTTGCGCCGATGTGTGTCCTGGCCGAACCCATTGAACTCGCGGTCCAAGGCCGTGTGACCTCGGCGGGCGGCGGCCCGGCCAGCGACGGCGCCTACGGCATGGCGTTTGCGCTGTACGACGCGCCGACCGGTGGGGCCGCGATCTGGAAGGAGCTGTTCATCGCCGTCCCCATTGCCAACGGTATCTTCGCGGTCGGCCTCGGCGCGGTAGATACCAAGCTCGACAGCTTGCTGTTGGCCACTGGCAAACCTCTGTGGCTGGGCGTGACCGTCAGCACCGAAGCCGAGTTGCCCCGCGTGCCGGTCCGCCGCGTCCCGTACGCCGTCCAGGCCAACCACGCGACCGTGGCCGGCGACCTGCAGTGCACTGGTTGCGTCGGCAGCGACGACCTGGCCAAGGGCGCCGTCACCGGCGAAAAAATCGCCAACGGGGCGGTGGGCGCCAACCACGTCAGTTTCAACTGGGCGGCCGCAGACAGCGCGGGGGGCCCGGCCAGTTTCGCGCTCGGCGCCAACACCGCCAAGCTCGCCGACAAGGCCAAGGCGGCGGACAACGCCAGCTTTGCCGACGAGGCCGCGAGCGCCAAGGTCGCCGAACTGTCCAAGGCCTTGCAGTGCACCGGTTGCGTCGGCCTTTCGATGCTCGGCAAGGACGCGGCCGAGGCCTTCCTGTCGGTCAAGGGCGGCGCGGTCGGCGGCACCGTGCAGGTCACCGGCGACGTTGGCGTGTCCAACGCCCTGCACCTGGGCGGCCTGGACATCAAAGGCGCGGCGTGCAAGGCGGCCGACAGCGGAAAGGTCAGCTTCGACAAGGCCACCCAGCGCCTGTATTTCTGCGACGGATCGGCGTGGCGGCGCATTTCGAGCTGCCTCGGCCAGTGCAAGGCGGCGGGTCAGGTGGCCTGCGGCTTGCCCATCAGCGACGACTGCGGCGACGTGGGCGCGTGCACCGGCACCGGCAGCGCGTGCGCCGACGGCAAGGCGTGCGTGAGCGGCAAGTGCGCCGGCAAGCCGGGAGAGTCCGCAGACAACGCCGCCAAGCACTGCAAGGAGGTGTTGGCCGGCGGCGCGACCAAGGACGGCCTGTATTGGCTCGACCCGGACGGCCCGACCGGTGCCGTGGCGGCGATGCAGGTGTACTGCGACCTGACCACCGACGGCGGCGGCTGGACCCGCTGCGCAGCCATCGACGAGGTGACGGCCAACAACAACAACCTGGTCATCCAAGAGGGCAGCGCCTACCTGGCCGACAGCAAGCTGGCCAACGCCTCGTATTGCGGCAAGTGGTACACCGAGCAGGCGCCCCAGGAGATGCTGTTCCACAACCTGACCAAGGGCGCTGACTACGGCGAGGGCCACAAGATCAAGGTGCGGTGGGGCAGCAAGCCGTTCGTGCTGTACAACTACGGCAACAATTCGCCGCTTGAACTGTGCAAGAACCTGACCACCGGTCAGACGTGGAGCGGGTGCCAGTATTCGGCGCACTCGGGCTGGGAGGACACGTCGTTCTCGTTCACGGTCGGCGGCGTCAACACCGGCTACGGCGGCGTGTCGGACAAGCGCCTCATCCTCGGCCCCACCGCCAAGCCGGGCGGCGACAAGTACTGGCACAACTTCGGCGCCGACGGCAACAGCAAGAACAACGCCAACGAGTGGGTGGGCGGCCTGGCGGTCGGCTTCGTGTACATGCGGTAGTCTGGGCGCAGCGACACCGCAAAGTGGCTCAGTCGTTGCGTTTGCGCGGACCGGGCGGCGGCCTTACACTCCCCGCACGCGCGGTGCGGCGCGCCCGATACCCCTCCCTCTCCCTCGCGGGCGCAGAGGCCAGACCCATGCAAGGACCAGGCGGCACCCCCGGCGGCATCGTCCCCTTCTGCGGCGGCTGCGCCCTGGCCGGCGGCGGCATGTGGGCGCTTTTCTCGCGGGTCATGGTGTCGAGCGGCGGCCTGTGGCACGGCTACTTCGGCAGCCATTACGGCGCGGGCGGCAGCCTCGGCGCCACGCTGCTGCCGTTCATCGCTGGGGTCGGCGTGCTTTTTTTCAACGGCAAATCATGGATTGGCTGGGCCCTGGTGCTCGCCAGCCTGCTCGGCCTGGTCGTCGAGGTGATCACCAGCCTGCACGTCCACTTGCAGCCCACGCCGCTGCCCCTGTTGCTGGTGATGCTGGGGGCAATTGGCGGCGGGCTGGGCCTCATCGCCAAGTCGCTGCGGGCGCAGTAGGCGCCCGAAGCAGGCCACGCAGACCACCGGCTGCCGCGAGGCCAGCGGGCGGGCAAGACGCCGCGGTTGGCACAGCCGCTTCGGACTCTAGTACCTCAGGCCCGAAATTCGCGCCGGGTTCCGGCGCGCAACAGGGCTGAGGTACTTCCGGCCGCGGCTGCGGCCGGACGCGGGGGTGAGCGCGCATGGGCGCGCGAGGG
>VGRO01000245.1 GCA_016875335.1 Deltaproteobacteria bacterium
CGGTCCACCTGCAGCGTGACCCGCTTGGCCACGTCGGCCAGCAGCGCCTCCAGTTGGTCCTCGCGCAGCGGCGGGGCGGTGTAGAAGTGCATGTCAGCGGCGTCACCGTGCTCCGACCGCGCCCAGGGCCGCGCAAGCGCTCGTAGGCTCTGGCGGGTTGAGCGACTTGGTCGTGGCACCCAAGGGCGATCGCTTCTCGCTCGCGTACGAAACGGTCGCTGGTCTGTCTTTGGTGACGCTGGCGGTCAGTGGCCCCTAGCAAGCCCGGCAAGTACCCAATCCCGCAGAATTTGAAGGGTCGACCTTGCGCCTTGCGCGCCAGAGTGGGGCAACGGCGCGGGGTCGGGCAGTAGCTTTGCGACTGGTGACGGCTGCGATTGCGCGCGATGACGACCCCGAGTCGGAGCTTGGTGTGCACGGTACGCATCGGACGAGGTCGCATGCTGCCACTCAGCGGGTGAGGTTGGTCTTAGGCGGGTAGGACGCCGGTGCACACGTGGGATGCGCCGACGCAGGGTTGCCGGCGCAATTTCGCCTGAGCATCCGGAGGCGGAGCAGGTGGGGTGCGCTGAAAAGGGCGCGGGTCGCGGCTTCCTTGCCGTCGAAGCGCAAACGACTTGCATCCGCGAGCGAGGGGTGCTACCTAGCGAGACGGGGCGTGGAGGCGAAAATGACCGACAGAATGGCGTGGACTTGGCGGACGGCCGCGGTGGGCTTTGGCGCTGCGGTTGTCCTTGGGGCTTGTGGCACCGGTGGCGGCGGCGGCGCCGCTGGCGTTGGCGATACCGTCAGCGACGGCGGCAACGTCGCCGGCCCAGACGCAACAGACGGTGCTAGCGGAGCGACCGACGCTGGCAGCGGCGCAACGGATGCGAGCAGCGCCGGCGACACGACCGACGTCGGCAGCGACAGCGACGCACCCAATGTCGGCGGTGATAGCGACGCAGCCGAAGTCAGCGGCGATAGCGTTGCCACCGACGTGACCAGCGACGGCGGCATGACCGACGCCGGCAGCGACGGCGGGGGCACACCCGCCGCCTGGACCTCCTGCAAGGCCAACGCCGACTGCGTTGCCGTAGAGCTTGCCTGCTGTGACCACTGCAACGGCGGCAAGCTCGGTGGCTTCCACAAAGACCACGCCGCTGCGGCAAAGGCGGCGCTTGGGCCGTCCAACTGCAGTGGCGTCGCCTGCACCGAGAAGGCTTGCGGCCCCGCCATCGCCTGGTGTGAGGCCGGCGCCTGCAAGGCCGGCCCTGATCCGGCCTTTGGTGGCGGCTGCAAATCCCTCGACGCCGCTGCTTGCGGCAAGACGCCGTCCTGTCAGGGCATGTTCGCCGTCGCGCAGGCGGACGCGTGTGGCAAAGGCGGCGCAACGGCTGCGGTGTATCAGGGCTGCGGCGACGCTGGGGTCACCTGCGGCGGCGCCCTCACCTGTGCCAGCCACGACGCAGACGGCAAGCTGTGGGTCTTTCCATCGACTTGCCTGCCGGCCGGCTTCTCTGCCAAACCCTATGAAGCGTGCTGTAAGCCAAGCGGCGGCGGAACTTGCGAAGCCGGCAGCGCCGCGTCCTTGGCCAAGTTCTGCCTGCAGCCGACGGGCGGCGTCGGTGGCCTCAAAGAGGGCGAAGCCTTCGACGTCGTCGTGTGGCCCAAGGGCTGCCTGTCGAGCAGCTGCACCAAAGTCCACAAGGCCGCGTGTAGCGCGGCGGTCGACGCCTCTGGCGCGCTGGTCATCGACGGCGCCATCTGCCTGGAGGACACCGGCGGCGGCGGCCCTTGCACCGCCGATTGCGGCGGCGGTGGCTTCGCCAAGTGCGCGGCACCAAAGCTGGCGAAGGGCAGCTACACCGCCAAGCTAGGGGGACTGACGCTGACGTTCTCCGTGCCCTCGATGGCCGGCGCTGCGCTCTGTAGCGGCTCGCCGTGGTGAGCGAAATGCGCCAGCGCCACTTGTCGAGTCCAGCGCCGACCGCACGACGTCCGGCACGTCCGGCTGCGAAGAACCGGTGGCAGAGACGCAGTTGCCGTGGCTAGTCTTTGTGGCGAAGGTGGCGCGGCCGGTCTGCGGCGGCACGCGCAGGCTGCTGCAGTCTCGCCCAGTCATGGGGCGACTCCCTTTGTAGCTCAGCGGGTTGCCAAGCTTGCGGCGCAGCTGACTCGCGGCAACTCGGGGACAGGACTCAACTTGCCGGTCGAAACGGATCGCAGCCTTGGCGGGGCGGGCGTCTGGCCGTCGTGTACTGGCGCAGCCGCACCACGGTCGGTCAGGCCAGCCCCCATCGCCTGCGCAGCGCCCATTCGACGCTGAGCAGCGCGATCAATGCCAGCAACACCTCGGGCCGACTCCACAGCTCGGTGTGGACGAGGTCTGCGCGCGCCAGAGGGTCCCCTTGGGCGGCTGCGGCGACTGGCACGCCGCTGGCTGGGGGCTGACCTTGCCATAGCGTCCCGCCAGAAGCCTTTGCCACCAGGTGCAGCAAGCGATCGTCGGGTTGAATGGCGGCCACTTCAGCCGTCGACCGCGCGACGACCACCGGCACCACCGCGCGCTGCGGCCGACCGTGCCAATCGACCTCCACCACGATCAGCCACGCACCCGCAGGCAGGTCCGGCACGATCAAGGTCTCGCGGCGGTGCTGCGGCAGTCGCTGTTCGGCAAGGACGAACTGGAGGCGTTGAAGGCCCCGGCCGGCAAGGGTTTGGCGCCAGCCCCGCCGCGCCGTGTGGGACGGCTGTGCCTGGAATCACAGGGCTTCAATATTCACGCGGCGACGCGGGTGCACGAGTGCGCGCGGGATCGGTTGGAGCATCTGGTGCGGTATGTGTGCCGGCCGGCGATCGCCGCCAAGCGCTTGGAGGCGGTCGGGCCACACCAAATCCGCATCTGGCTCAAGAACGAGTGGAAGGGGGGCAAGAATGCCGTGATCCTTTCACGGCGGGAACTGGCCGTCAGAATTCTTGCACAAATTCCGCTGCCTCGGCGCGCTTCGGTTCACTACAGCGGCATTTGGGCACCTGGCGCGCACGACCGCGACCTTGTGGTGCCGGCCCTGGGCGCCCGGGTTGCGCACAACAAGCGCAAGCATGGGGCCAAATGTACGGTTGAAGGTCAGGAGCATGACCCCGTGGCTGAGGCCCCGGCGGGCGCCGAGGCGCCGTGCGCTTCGCCAACTCCCGCGCTGCCGCTGCTGGATGAGCCGGCCGCCAACGACGCGACCACAACCGCTGTGCCTGCCGCGGCATTGGCGGCTGGCGCGACTCCGGCAACTTCCGGTGCCACCGGCCCAAGCCCGACGCCGATTGGCGATGCGGCGGCCAAGGCGGTGAAAACGAAGCTACTCTGGGCAGAGGCGCTCCAGCGGGCGTTCGGCTGGGATCTTTTGACCTGCGTTCACTGCGGAGGTCGGCGCAAGATGATCGCCGTCATCCGCAACCCGGCCCAAGTGGAGAAGATCCTGCGGCACATCGGCGAGTGGCGCGAGGCCGGCGACCGCGACGACGACAGCGCGATTGCCATTCGCGGGCCACCGGGCACGTTCGACGAGGACGTGGACGAGACGCCGGCCGACAAATTTGACGGCGTGGACGACCCGGTCGAGCTGGACTGGGCGGCGTAGCGCAGAGCACGGCGGCGCGCGCGATCACGGCTTGAACTTGGCGGATGGGGTGATCGGGGCTGGCGACGCGAAGGCGTGCGCTGGCGCTGGGCGGGATAGGTGCGCCCGCGCCGGGCAAAACCAGCTGTTGACAAGGCCAAAAGCGCGGCGCACAGTGGCGATCGTGCCCGAGCCGGGAGGGTCCGGCGGGGTGCAAAGCCAGTTTCGGCCGGCGCGGCCTCGGGGGCAACCTTGTTTGCGGTTCCTATCCCCACCGTCGCTGCGCCACAGGCCAACATGCCGAAGGATCTTTTCCGCCTGCGCCGGGCTGAGGATCGCCGCGCTCATCCGCCGGCGGCCACCGCACGGACATTGCAGCAAATCCCAATCGAAACGAGTGGGGTCTTTGCCGCGGCGGCCGCCACCCACCGGCTTGCCGCTTGGGGTCGGCGCACCCCGATGGGCCGGCGGAAGGCGCGCTTGCCCGCCGCTCGACCGCACGGGGCCGCCAAGTCCGCCCCAAGCCGCCCGATCATCGCCTCCAAGGGCGCCCGGATCGCGCCGATCACACCCGCATGGCCGATCCGGTCAGCCCAGAAGGCGCTGATCCAACCGGTCACCGCCTTCCAGAGCCACAAGAACGCCATGATCAAAGCGCATGCCGCTTGCCGGCCAGACCAGGTCGCCTGGATCAACCCCCACACCGCGATCCAGCCAGCCGATCAGCCATGGATCACCCACCGCCGGCATCTGATTCCGGCCGGAATCACCCCGATCCGCCGCTTCCGGCGCATTTCTGCGTCACCGCGCCGGATTCACTCGCTGCGGCGTACCCTTGTACGCCTCGCTCGCTCACCGGCTTGTTCCTTGAACTGAATCCTGAATCGGCGGCCGGGGAGGATTCAGGCGGTGAATCCTGGAATCACCGCAATTGACCGTCCAAAAAGCACAGAATACCGGATTGATCTTGATCTCAAAGGGTTTTATCATGTGCGTCGTGGCGACGATACGTCACCAACTGGGTGCAGCGATGGGTCAGCAGGTAGGGCTTCGGTTCGAGTATGAGTCGACGACAACCTCGGGTGCGACGGCACTGGCGGGGCTGCCGCTGTACTTCGAGCTGGCGCATGTGCTGGCACTGGGCAAGCAGATTCGGGCCTTTGTGCCGGTGCGTGCCGGCTGCGACCCCGATGTGCCGGACGCCGGCTGGTCGGACTTCACGAACATCGTGACCCTGGTGGCGCTCAACCTGGCCAGGGGCGAAAGCGTCGCCGACCTCGATCTGCTCCGGAAGGACGAAGGCTTCGTGCGGTTCGCGCGGTCGGTGGCGTGCGCCGGGCTGCGTCGGCGCGAGCGCCGTGCCAAGGAGCGCCTGTTGACGAAGAGCGGCGATGTGCCGATCCCGAGCCAGTCTGCGGTCTTCCGCTTTCTGCGCTCGTTCCACGGTCCCGAGCAAGGCGTGGCGCGCAAGCCCGGCGAGGCGATCATCGTGCCGGAACACGCTCGGCTGCGGGGCCTGTGGCAGGTCGTCGCGTCGCTGCTGGGCGTGATGCAGAAGCACCAGCCGCAGGAGGTGGTGACGCTGGACGGCGACGCGACGCTGGTCGAGACCCACAAGGCGGAGGCGCTGCGCTGCTACAAGGGCTTCAAGGCCTATCAACCACTGAATGTTTACCTGCCGTGCTGGGGGATGGTGCTGTACTCGCAGTTCCAAGATGGCAACGTGCCGTGCGGCAAGGACCAACTGGCAGTGCTGGTGCGGGCGCTCGAACTGATTCCGGCGGGGGTGCGCAAGGTGATGCTGCGCATGGATACGCAGGGTTACGAATGGGAGTTGCTGCGCTACCTTGCCGAGGGCAAGAACGAGCGGTTCGGCGTCATCGAGTTCGCGGTGGGGGCCGACGTGACGCCGGAACTCAAGAAGGAAGTGGCCAAGCTGCGGCCGTCGGCGTGGAAGGACCTGCCGCGCCAGCAGGGCGAGGTGACGCAACAGTGGGCGGAAGTGCCATTTGTTCCGAATGCTTCGGCGACCAGAAAGGACGGGCCGGCCTATCGCTTTGTCGTGACCCGCGAAGCGCTTCGGCAGCCGAGCCTGCCGGGCGTACAGTCGGAACTTCCGTTTCCCACGATGGAATTCGCCGAACTCGGCCAGTGCAAGCTGCATGCCATCGTGACCAACCGCAAGCTGGGCGGGTCCGAACTGGTCGATTGGTACTGGCAACGGTGCGGCAAGAGCGAGGAGGCGCACTCGGTGATGAAGTCGGACCTGGCCGGGGGCCGGATGCCGAGCGGTGACTTCGGCGCGAACGCGGCGTGGTGGACGATCATGCTGCTGTCGTTGAACTTGAACGAGCTCTTCAAGCGGCTGGCGATGGGGGAAGGGTGGGTCACCAAGCGGTTGAAGGCGATCCGGCTGCACGTGATCGGCGTGGCGGCCCGGGTGGTCGAACACTCTCGGCAGGTGGTGCTCCGGCTGAGCGCGGGGCACACGTCGACGGCACTGATGCTGCTGGCACGGGAACGGATCTTGGCCCTGGCGGTCGAGCCTGAGGTGGCGGCCAGCGGGTAGCTTCGGGCGGTCACCGGACCGCGACCTGGGACCGAGAGACGGGTCGGGTGGCCGGCCGGCGAATGCTTTGGCCGGCGGCCACGCAGGACGGCGCCAGGCGGCCGAAAACGCCGCCAAGCAGCTCAAAAGACCCCGCCGCGAGCCGCCGATGCGCGTGGCGACTGGCTCGAGCGCGCCGTTCGGCCTCACCCTGGGACTGGGGCGGTGAATCCTGGAATCACATCGCCGCTTGCCGGCCACCTGATTTCCGTGCCAAACTACCCGCCCGCGCATTCCGCGCCAAGGACCCATTCCCATGACCGAAACCACGGCCGAAACCACCCCCGACACCGCCATCGCCCTGAGCCCCGCCGACGAGCAAAAAGTCGCCGACGCCGTGGCCTTCATCAACCGCGCCGCCGCCGAGCAGGGCGTGCGCCTCGCCCAGACCGTGTCCGACTACGTGGTTGCCACTTTTTTTAACGGCGACCCGAGCGGCCTGTCGAGCCACGACCGCACCAAGACCGCCAGCTACTACCGTTTGGCCCGCCACCCGAACCTGGCGATGAGCTACGCCTCGCTGCGCCGCCTGGTCCTTGTCGGCCTGCAAGCCAAGGTGCTGCCGGCGGCGGTGGCCGACCGCCTGTCGCCGACCCAGCACCGCGCGCTGCTGGCGGTCGACGACCCCGCGCGGAAGGCCGAACTGGCGCAGGCGGCGCTCGACCAAGGTTGGACTGCGGAGCAGCTCGAAAAGGCCGTGACCGAGCAGGCCCAGGCCGCGCCCAGACCTGTCGACGCGCCCAAGGTCGGCCGGCCGCCGAAAGCGGAGGTGCTCAAGGCCGCGGACGGCGTGACCAAGGCCGTTGCGCGGTTGGGGGATTCCGCGGCGGTTGCTGCCGCTGCCGGTGCGTTGCCGCCGGCTACGCAGGCCGAGCTGCGCGCGACTTTGGCGGCGGCGTTGGAGCGGCTGGCTGCGGCGGCTTCGGCGGTGGCGGGCTCTGCCGCGGCGTAGCGCAGCGCAAGGCGGCGCGCGCGATCACAGCTTGAACTTGGCGGTGGGTGTGCTCGGGGCTGGCGGCGCGAAGGCGTGCGCAGGCGCTGGGCGGGAGCAGTCTGCCTGCGGCGGGCAAAAACGCGGCTTGACACGGAAGATCAGCCGGCGCAG
>VGRO01000246.1 GCA_016875335.1 Deltaproteobacteria bacterium
CTGGGTACGCGACGGGGTCGAAAAGGAAGGCGCCAGCGATGGTACGGGCGGTGACCTCGAAAAGCAGGCGCGGGTGGTAGTAGCGGATGGACACGGGACCTCCTCGGCGGCGCGACGGTGCGCCGTCAAACAGGTGATCGTTGGAAACGGGGTGAATACCGCGGCTGGGGCGAAAAAAAGTTTGGGGGTGCGGCGGCGGGCGATCGCGCACACGCAAAATTGCTTAGCTGTTATGATTAGTTGAACAATGGGGGGATCCAAATTGCCTGTTGCACGAGGCCGAATTCAGCGTTATCGTCGTCTCGCTGCCTATCGCCGGAGGCCGCCGTGCCCAAACCGCTTGCCGTCATCGCGATCGCCTTCGTCGTCTGCTTGACAACCCTGAAGTGCCGCGCTGCCTCGCCAGCGGAGATCTGGACTCCAACTGGCGGTGCACGCACCGGCTCGCCGCGCGACATGGGCTGGGCGCCAGCGCTGCTCATGGCGAGTGGTGCGCGGTCGAACGCGACCGCAGGGGAGGCGTCCATCTGGTACGGTGCCCAGACCCGCGTCCCGGGTGCGCAGCCGTACAGCCTGCTCGTCGAGGTAGGTGCAACGCGCACGCGAAGCGCCGTGCTCGCCGCGCCCTGCGCGGGATGCTCTCCCGTTGTGACCGGGTACCAAACGGAGCATTCGCCGTATTGGCGCGCCGGACTCGGCTACCTAGATGATCGGGTGGACGCAATCGTGGGTCTGGGCAACGTGGGCGGCAGCCTCGACGGTTTTGCGCGAGCTACGGCCCGGTGGGCGCAGCGGTTCGTACGCATCGGGATCCGCGACGGCTTCGATTGCGCCGTGCCGCTCGAGTTGGCCCGCCTGGCCGCGGGCACCTACCTGGACGCTGGGGCGTTTCCCATCGACGTGTCGCTTTCAGCGATCGTCATGCGCAGCGCAGGCCACATCGAACCGAATGTAGACCTGGGCCTGGGCGCCACCTGGAACCAACTGCGAGCCACGGCGCGTGTTTCGCCCAATCTGTTCACGGTTGCAGTTGGCTATTGGCCCGCGCCGCCGCCGCGAGCGCCTCGTGGGGCGGACTTGCAGGTCCAACCCGCGCCCGCAGCGCCTGTCGCGGAACCGATGTTGGATGCGGTACCTGCGTTCAACGGCATTGCCACGAAAGGTCGAGAATTGACCTTCGTGAACAAGGGGATGCCCACCGCGATGACCCGCTGCGTTCTGGTGCAGCGGCGTGACTTCTACCCGGAGGGGCGGCAGGTTGCCCTTCTTCGTTTCGCCTGCACCGACGGGCTGCCTGAAGTGGACAAGGATCCGTACGACGGGCCGCAGTTGGTGCGCACCGGTTGCTACACGCTCGATGCCCAGGGCTTGTGGCGAGTGCCGGCGTGTCCCGATACGAGCCCGGCAGGGCCCCCGCAGCGCCGTGTGCTGGTCGTGCCATCGGCGGCTTGGTTGCGAAACCCAAGTACCCGTTTTCACGACATGACGGCACGCTACATGTCCGCGCGCACCCTGCAGGTCGACGGCAAGCACGTCAACGCCTACTGCGCGGCGCAGTTCCTTGACGGCCTGGACGAGGTTTGCGCAGCGGACGAATTCGGCCTGCTGTGGGCGCGCACCAAAGGCGGGCAATCGGTGTCGCTGGCGAGCATTGCTACCGCCGATGTGGCCGTTGAGGAGTATGGGCGCTTCAGTTCTTTGACGGGAGGCGATCTTGCGTGCAGCTTGTCGTCACCTTGCGCTGCCATTGGCCACTGCCACCATGTAGATGGCCGTTGCGTAGCGCTGGGCAATGGCGACTGCGCTGCTGCGCAGTGCTGTTCGACCAACGGCGCGTGCAGTTCAAGAAACGGCGACTGTATCGCCGCAGAGGACGGCAGCTGCGCCGCAAGCGAGGTTTGCAGGGCGCGCGGGCGGTGTGCCGCCGTCGATGGCCGGTGTCGCACGACCCAGGTCGAGCACTGCCAGGGGGCGCTTGTCTGCCGCGACCACGGCCGCTGCGCCCTGTTGAACGGCGAATGCGTGGTTGGCAGTGACAGCGATTGCCACCGGTCGAGCGGGTGCTTTTCGGACGGCCTCTGCGCCCGGAAAGGCCTGTCTTGCGCCGCGCTGAACGACGAACATTGCGCGAAATCGCTCGTCTGTGCCGGCGACGAGCGCTGCCGCGCCGACAACGGTCGTTGTACCCGATAGCCGCGTGCAAGCGCCGGCGATGGTCTGCTCGGCCAACCGCATCAGCTCCGGCGGCAAGGGTCGGAATTGCTGTGTACGTCAGAGCAGTTGAACAATGGGGGGGTAGGACATGGGCTCCAGGGAGCGCTTGCCCTGACCATGCCACCCTGCTACGCTGCCCGCGTCCGGCCCGCGCCCTCGACGACCCCCAACGCTGAGGCAAGCCCGCGCCGGTCCCGGTGCCGCCATGAGCCGTCCTCCGCTTGTCCAGCGCCTCCTCATCGCGTCCCTCGCGGTCTGCTTGGCAGGCGCGGTCGCCTGTGAAAACGAGGCTACGACCGACATGCCGGCGGCGAGCGACGCCAGCATGGACGGTAGTGGCGGGAGCCTCGGGGACCTCGGCGCAAGCACCGACACCGCGGCAGCTCCCCAATGCAGTGATGCGATTCCGTGTTCGCCGAGCCATGTGCCCTGCACGCTCAACACGTGTGTCGCTGGCGCGTGCCACGTTTCCATGGCCGGCGACGGAACGGCGTGCGACGACGCCAACCCGTGCACGACCGGTGAAGCGTGCCTGAGCGGCAAATGTCTGGGAGGAAAGCCGAAATCGTGCGACGACGCCAACCCATGCACGATGGACCTGTGCGGCCAGGGCGGCGCGTGCAGCAACACGGCGGTGACGACCGCGTGCGAGGACGGCGACGTCTGCACGCTGGGCGACGTGTGCAAGGGTGGAGCGTGCAGTCCGGGTAGCGCAAAGATGTGCGACGACGGCAACCCGTGTACCGCCGACGGGTGCGACAAGGTTGCCGGTTGCGCTTTTGCCAAGCAGGCCGGACCATGCAACGACAACAACGCATGCACTGGTGGCGACCTGTGCAAGGATGGGACTTGCGTTCCTGGGGCGCCGCTTTCGTGCGACGATATCAACGCGTGCACCGTCGACACGTGCGACCCGAGCAAGGGGTGCGTTTCACTTGCCGCGTCAGTCACGTGCACCGACGGCGACGCTTGCACCCAGGGCGACGCGTGTGCGGGCGGCACGTGCGTGGCCGGCAAGAAGGCCGACTGCGACGACAAGAACCCCTGCACGACCGACGGCTGCGGCGTGGCCACGGGTTGCACTTCGGCGGTCGACGATGCCCTGCCGTGCAGCGATCAGAGCGCGTGTACTGCCGGCGATGTGTGCAAGGCCGGGGCTTGCCTTGCTGGCGCGACGACCGCGTGTGACGACGGCAATGCGTGCACGACCGACAGTTGCGATCCCAAGGTGGGCTGCGTGTATGTGCCCAACGCTTTGCCGTGCAACGATTCCGATGCATGTTCGCTCGGCGATACGTGCAGCGCTGGCGGATGCGTGGGAACCACGAAATTGCAGTGCGCTGACGGCAACGTGTGCACCGACGACGCCTGCGACACGGCATCCGGTTGCACGTTCACGCACAACAGCAAGCCGTGCGACGATTTCAACAACTGCACCGACGGCGACGCATGCACCGCGGGCGTCTGCAAACCGGCCAAGGCCAGTGCGTGTGACGATGGCAACGGTTGCACGACCGAAACCTGCGATGCCGCGGGTGGGTGCAAGGTTGCCAACAACCAAGCTCCCTGTGACGACGGCAGCGCGTGCACGGTGGGAGACCTGTGCAAGGACGGCGGCTGTGTGCCCGGCTCGGCGGCCGTCTGCAACGACGGCAACCCATGCACCGCGGACAGCTGCGACCCCAAGAAGGGGTGCGTGTTCGACGGCGGGATCGGCGGCTGCAGCGACAACAACGCGTGCACCGCGGGCGATGCGTGCAAAGATGCCGTCTGCTTGCCGGGAGCGGCCACCGACTGCAACGACGGCAATCCCTGCACAACAGACAGCTGCGATACCCTCAAGGGATGCGCCAATTCGCCCAACCAGTTGCCGTGCAGCGACGGCGACGCCTGTACCAGCGCCGACACCTGCGCCGCCGGAAAATGCCAGGCCAAGGCCGTGCAGTGCGACGACGGCAACCCATGTACCTCGGACCTGTGCGACAGCCAAAGCGGCTGCGCGTTCGCCACCAACCAGAACCCTTGCGACGACGGCAACCCGTGCAGTGACCAGGACGCGTGCCAAAAAGGCGCGTGCCTGCCAGGGCCGGCGAAGAACTGCGACGACGCCAACCTGTGTACCAATGACACGTGCGTGCCATCGGCGGGCGGGTGCAACAACACGGCAAATGCGCTGGCGTGCGACGATGGCAATGCATGCACCAGTGGCGACGCCTGCAAAGACAAAGGCTGTGCCAGCGGTCCAGGGCTGCAGTGCAACGATGGCAACCCCTGTACAGCTGACAATTGCGACGACAAGGGCGGTTGCACCTTTGCCGCCACCAACTCGACCTGCACCGACAACAATGCCTGCACCGACAAGGACGCGTGCGCCAAGGGCACATGCGTACCCGGAACTCAGAAGGCATGTGACGACGGCAACGTGTGCACGGACGACGCCTGCGACGCGGCCAAGGGTTGTGTGCACACGACCAACGGCGCAGCGTGTGACGACGGCGACGCCTGCACCCAGGGCGATTCTTGCAAGGACAAGGGCTGCGCGGGCACCGCCAAGCTGAACTGTGGCGACGGCAACCCGTGCACCGACGACACCTGCGACAAGCAGAAGGGCTGTGGCCACGCCGACAACACGGCCAGCTGCAGTGACGGCAGTGTGTGCACGACCGGTGACGCGTGCCTGGACGGCGCGTGCCTGCCCGGCGCACAGACCGTTTGCGACGACGGCAACCCCTGCACTGCGGACAGTTGCGACGGCAAGAAAGGCTGTCTGCACGCGCCAAACAGCCAACCGTGCAGCGACGGCAGCGTGTGCACGATCGCCGACCAGTGCAAGGCGGGCCAATGCGTGCCCGGGGCCGCTGCGGTGTGCGACGATGGCAACCCGTGCACCGACGACAGTTGCGACAAGGTCAAGGGCTGCGCCCACGCCGACAACAATCTGCCGTGCGACGACAACAACAAGTGCACGGCGGGCGACACATGCAAAGCCGGCGTCTGCACTCCGGTCGGGCCGGCCAAGTGCGACGACGCCAACCCGTGCACGACCGACGTCTGCGACGTGGGCGGCGGCTGCAAGTCCGAGGACAATACGGCTCCGTGCAGCGACGACAACGTCTGCACGGTCGGCGACGTGTGCAAGGGAGGGGCGTGCAGCCCGGGCGCCTTCCAGAGTTGCAACGACGGCAATCCATGCACCGACGACGCCTGCGACAAGCAGAAGGGGTGCACCCACGCCGACAACGCCAGCCCGTGCAGCGACAACAACGCGTGCACCAAGGGCGATGGTTGCGGCCAGGGCAAGTGCGCCTCGGGCACCCCAGTGGTATGCAGCGACGGCAACGTGTGCACCGACGACTTCTGCGACGCGGCCAACGGTTGCCTCAAGGACACCAACAAGGCCAGTTGCAGCGATGGCAACGTATGTACCGCTGGCGACACCTGCAACAACGGAGCGTGCGGCGCGGGCGGCGCGATTGCGTGCGACGACGGCAACCCCTGCACGACGGACACCTGCGACGCGGTCAAGGGCTGTGTCTTCGCGCCCGACAGCGGCGGGTGCAGCGACAACAACGCATGCACGGTCGGCGACGCGTGCTCGGCGGGCAAATGCGTATCAGGCAAGGCCGCAAACTGCGACGATGGCAATGTGTGCACGGACGACACCTGCTCAGCGGCGACGGGCTGCGCCAACCCTGCGAACAAAGCCAGTTGCAGCGACGGCAGCGTGTGCACCGGAGGTGACATCTGCGGCGGCGGCAACTGCCTGGCCGGCCCCAAGATCGTGTGCGGCGACGGCAACCCGTGCACCGACGACAGCTGCACTGCGACCATTGGCTGCATATTCGCGCACAACACCGCCCCGTGCGACGACAACAACGGGTGTACGAATTTGGACACTTGCTCGGCCGGCAAATGCAAGCCGGGCGCGGGGTGCGACCCCCAGGCGCTGTGTACGCCGGGCGCGCAGTCGGTCTCGTGCGCGTGCAACAAGGGGTGGCTCGGCGACGGCTTCTCGTGTGCGACCAAGTGCGGAGACGGGCTGGTGGCCGGCAGCGAGGGGTGCGACGACGGCAACACCAAGGCCGGGGATGGCTGCAGCGACCAGTGCGGCACCGAGAGCGGTTGGACGTGCGCTGGCACGGCGCCGACCGTGTGCACCGACGTCAACGAATGCACCAAGGGCACCGCCACCTGCGGGCCAAACACCACCTGCACCAATACGCCCGGCAGTTATACCTGCCCCTGCAATAGCAACTACGGCGACTGCGACAAGTTGGCGGGCACCGGTTGCGAGGTGGACCTCCTCAGCAACAACAGCCATTGCAAGACCTGTGGCAATGGGTGCAGCGCCGGCACTGTGTGCACCGCGGCGACCTGCGTCCCAGTGGCCGCGCCGGTCGTCAACGACGGGTCCACGAACGCCGGCACGGACTTGCTGTACCAGTTCTGCCCCGTGACCGCGGGCAACGGGTTCCTGCGCGCCAACTGGAATGCGTTGGGCGGCGCCGCGAGCTACCAGGTTGCCGTCGGCACGACGCCGGGCGGCACCGAGGTCCAGGGGTTTGCCGACGTGGGCAATGCAACCAGCGTCACGCTGAGCGGCCTGTCGCTCGCCGGCGCATGGACCGGTGCGGCGTACTACGTGTCGGTGCGGGGCGTCTTCGGTTCGGCCACTGGAGCGATCGGCAAGTCCAACGGCGTGCGCATCGCCGAGGCGCTGAACTGGGACGGAAGCGCGTCGGGGTTGCGGACTCCCGACGCCCAGGGCGGCCACACGGCCAACTGGCCTGCCACAGGGCTGCTCGCAGTATACGGCAAGCACTACTTTGAGACCGTCACCGTCGGGCCGGGCGCGACTGTGTACGTGCAAGGTTTCGGCAAGGTCGACAACGTGCAGGCGGGTGTCGCCAGCAACGCAGCCTCGGTCACGTCGGCCAAGGACGGCTGGCTCGAGCTTTACGCCAACGACATCACGGTTTCTGGCACCTTGACGGCCAGTGGCCGCGGCTTTGGCGGCGGTGGCGGTGGCGGCGCCACATGCTCGGGCCCGGCGCCGCG
>VGRO01000247.1 GCA_016875335.1 Deltaproteobacteria bacterium
TTGGGCAGCCCGCGTCCCTCGTTGGCCTCCCGCAGCTCTCGCTGCAACCGCGGCCACTGCTCCACAAACACCTGCCGCACCAGGCTGTCCTCGGGCGTGCGGCGAACGTACGACAGCCCGGTCGGCGAGGCGGGCTTCGCGCCTCGACTGGCGGCGGCGGAACTGGCAATGGGCGGCGACATCGCCAAGGTGATCGGTGGCGAGACGGCAAACGCCGCAGCAAGCACGCCGCCCCGAGCAACTAGCCGGGGTCACCGCACCCCGCCCGCAGCCGCTGCCGGCCAACCTCTCTACCCAGCAACCGCTCGCGAACACCGCCCGAGCTGTCCCTGTGCCTGTCCCTGTGCCTGTCCCTGCCCGGCGCAGCCGGCTGACACTGAAGCCCGCGCAACCACGGATCCGCGCACATCAAGCACCCGGCCCACGCCCGTCCGGCCACACCGCCCCAAAAACACCACCGCCCCCAGGTCCCTCTGGGGGCGGCAGCTTTCACCCTTCTCGCCGGCCCGCCCTACGGCGTACACCCCGGCAAGTTCACAAACACACAGGTCTTATTGCTCAGGTTGCAGCTATCGGCCGTGCACTTGTTGTTGTCGTTGCAGTCCGCGTTGCTCGCGCAAATCTGGTTCGGATTGCAGCCCTGGATCGGCACAAACAAACACTGGCTGGTCGTGGCGTTGCACAGGTCGGTCGTGCACACGTTGTTGTCGTTGCAGTCACCGTTGACCTTGCAGACCGCGCTCGGCGTGCAGCTCGCCAGCGTCTGGTAGATGCACTGGCCATTGAAGGTGTTGCACACATCCAGCGTGCAGCTGTACCCGTCGTTGCACTGGCTGTCGGCCGTACACCCCGCATTGCAGCCCTGAATCTGCGGGTTGGCGCACACGCCGAACTGCGCGATGCAGTTGTCCGCCGTGCAGCTCTGGCCGTCCGAGCAGTCTTTGGCCGTGCCGACACAAGTCCGGCTGGCCGTGCATGTGTCATTGCTGGTGCACGCGTTGTTGTCATTGCAAGAGGTCCCGGCAATCGCGGCGTGGACGCACACGCCGTTGCTGCATTTGTCGCTGCTGCAGAACACGTTGTCGTTGCACTGCGTGTCGCTGGTGCACTGGTTGCCGCAGTTCTGGATGGGCTGGAACTGGCAGCCGCCGCCGCCACCGCCGCCGCCGCCGCCGCCGCCGCCCGTAGCGCAGACGTCGTTCGTACACACGTTGCCGTCGTTGCACGTCACCGCCGTGCCGGTGCATTTGCCCTGCGTGCACACATCGTTCTGCGTACACGGGTTGTTGTCGGTGCAACCGCCGGTGTTGAGCGGCGCAGAGCTGCACTTGCCCGTGCTCGCCTCGCAGCTGTCGGTCGTGCACGGGTTGTTGTCGTTGCAGGTGACAGTGGTGCCGCCCGCGCACTGGCCTTGGGCGTTGCACTTCTCGTTCCAGGTGCAGGCGACGTTGTCGTTGCAGGCCGAGCCAGTGGCAAAGGTGATGACGCACTTGCCTTGGGTGCAGGTGTCGTTCGTGCACGGGTTCTTGTCGTCGCAGTCGCTGTTGGCCGCGCAGGTGCCGCCGCAGCCCGCGACGGGCGTGTTCACACAACCGTTTTGCTGGCTGCAGCTGTCGGTGGTGCACGGATTGGCGTCGTCGCACGTCTGCGCCGTGCCTTGGCACTGACCGGTGGCGTTGCACTTGTCGGGTAGCATCGGCTGCGGTTGCCGACGGGCAATCGGAGGTGCACGGTGCGGGTCGAACTCACCAATCTGGGGCCGGTCAAGCAAGCGACGATCGACGTGCGGCCGCTGACGGTGCTGATTGGACCGAACAACACCGGCAAGACGCATGTGGCGCAGGCCGTGTATTGGGCCGAACGCGCTTTCGCCGATAAACTGCGCGCCGAGTTGGGCAGTGGGCGTGTCGACGCCGACGGCGGCCATGCACGCATTCGCCGGTTGTGGAACGACGCCCTGGCCTTGGCGGCTACCAAGGTCGGCAACGGTCGAGCGCGAGCCGCTCTGCAATGGCCTGCTTCAAGCGAACGGCAAATCGCGGACGGGGTGTTTGTGCTGCCGCGAGACGACGCTTGGCACGTCATCATCGTAGAACTCAAGGGCACCAACGTTGTGGCGGCCTGCCAGCAAATCGCGGCAACTTGGCAGTGTCTGCGCGGCCATCTGCCCCGAGAGAGCCACCCGCCAGTGCGGTTCCACGGCTTCATCGGCGCAAGCAATAGCAGCCAGCAGCAAGGTGCTCGGCCCTGGCGACGGTGCAGCAGAACTGTGGATTTCTGCAAAAGCTGAGAACCTTGCGCCCCAGCAGCCCGAGCTTGGATTTGCAGGCGCTTGTCAGGGAGCAAATCCCATGACCTGGCGCGACAACGCCGACACCAGCTGGCGGAGCCGCGAGTCGGCGCTCAAGGACGCGAGCTGGCGACCCGCCGGGCAAGCAAATGGGCCCAAGAAATGATTGAGTAAATCATTTCCAGGCCCTCAGTGTCGCGGCGTTCGACTTCTTTTTCGTGCCGTCGCGCTTCACGTTCGCGGTCGCCGATACCGGCTACCTGGTCAACTTTGCGGCCGGTCGACGTACAGCGTGACCCGGGGCGAGACTGGCCGGCTGGCACGGATGCTACCGCCACCCACCACCGAGTGCCCGAAACAGGTACACGTGTGCGAGCCGTCGGCGCTTCCACGCCTCGAGCAGCTCCAACTCGGCCTCCAGCGAGGCCTGTCGCGCCATCAAAAGTTCCAGGTAGGTCGCCTTACCGGCCCGAAACAGCAGGTCCGCGGCTTCGGTGGCCTTGACCAGCGCAGCCTGCTGGGCCTTGCGATGCTCGAGCACACTTTGCAGTGCGCGCAAATTGGACAGCGCCGTCGTCACCTCGCCGACCGCACCGATGACCGCCCGCTGGTAGGCGAGAAAAGCTTGGACCTGCATCGCCTGGGCCACCTGGAATTGTGCATCGAGTTCGCCGCGGTTGAGAAGCGGCGCCACAAGGCCTCCTGCCAGCGAAAACGCCAGCGATTCCGGCGTATGCAGCAAGTACAGCGGGTTGTATGCACGGTAGCCGAGCCCAGCGGTGAGCGTTGCGCTTGGAAAGAACGCGGCCCGCGCCGCATTGAGGTCGCAGCGGGCTGCCCGGAGCACGGCCTCCGCCTCGCGCAGGTCGGGCCGGTGGGCCAGCAAGTCAGCGGGTACGCCAGCGGACACGTCAGTTGGCAGATCGGCGAAAAGCCAGGCCTTGTCGCGCGCAACTGGCTGCGGAAAGCGCCCTACCAGCACATTGGCGCGTGCCTCCCATTCGGCAGCCTGACGAGCTGTATCGCGGCGGAGCCCTTCTGTCGCGGCCAACTGCGCGGCAAACTGTTGGATCGCCAATTCGTTCGCCCGGCCGGCCGCCTTGTGCAGGCGCAGAACCTCTGCGGCCTCGATTTGCCGTTCCAGCGACCTCGCCAGAATGCCATCGGCGTGATCCAGCGCCAAGAGTTCCGTGTAAGCCGCAGCGAGGTCGCCGACAAGGGCAGTGCGCACGAGATCCCGAGCCGCTTCGCTGGCCTGGACCTGGGCCACCGCGCTGTCGCGGGCGCTGCGCAACTTGCCCCACAGGTCGATCTCCCAAGATGCGGCGAGGCCGTGGCCGAAATCGGGCACCACAGTTGGCACGACTGTGCCCGGCATCATGTCGGTGGTGGCGTTGCCGGCGCCCTCGGCCGTAAAGCGCCCGGGCTTGGCCAACGAGGCCCCGCCGCCAACCGCAACGGCCGGCCGCAGCGCACCGCCCGCGCGCACCACGCCGGCATGGGCGATGGCGATGCGCTGTGCGGCGATGGCCACATCGGGATTGTCGCTGAGCGCGCCGTCAATGAGCGCGCGCAGCGCTGGGTCATCGATCCATGTGCGCCAAGGGATCGCCGCCATGGTGGGGCGCTCGCTCACCGCGCCGAGCCACGCGGGCGGCGGTGGCCGCAAGGTGGGCGACTCCACGATGGACGGCGCGCCACAAGAGACCACAGCGCACGCCGCCAGCATGCCCGCAAGGCAACGCATCACGCCCCCACCGGCGCGGTCGTTTCGGCAGCCGCCGGCACCTCGGGCTGCGCGGCAGGCGGCATCTCGCACGGCGGCACCTTCGGTCGGCGGCGCATCGTGTCGCCCACGGCGATCGTCAAGACGTAAAGCCCCGGCACCAGCAAGACGCCCCATAGCGTACCCAAGGTCATGCCGCCCACCGCCGCGGAGCCAATGGTGCGGTTGCCGACCGCGCCTGCGCCAGATGCCAGCGCCAATGGGAGCAATCCCACGATAAAGGCCAGCGAAGTCATGACAATAGGCCGAAGGCGCTGCACGGCTGCGGTGGCGGCGGCTTGCAACGCCGTGTGGCCCTCGCGCCGGCGTTGTTCGGCGAACTCGACAATCAAGATGGCGTTCTTGCCCAAGAGCCCAATCAGCATGATGAGCGCGATGTGCGCGTAGATGTTGTTCTCAAGCCCAACCAGCTTGAGCCCCCCAAACGCGCCGAACACGCCCGGGGGCAGCGACGCCACGACCGCCAGCGGCAACAAGAAACTCTCGTACTGCGCCGACAACACGAGGTACACGAAGATCAGGCACAGCCAGAAAACGATGAGGCCATCGTTGCCGGCGTTGACCTCGTCGCGCGAGATACCAGCCCAGTCGATGCCGTAGCCGCGCGGCAATTTGTCTCGGGCTACCTCGGCGATGGCCTTGAGCACGGCACCGCTGCTGACGCCGGGCTTGCCCTCACCGTTGAGTTCAGCGGACAGGTACATGTTGTAGCGGGTGATTTGGTCGACGCCGCGCGACTTTTTCAAGCTGGCAAGCGCGCCGAGTGGCACCATTTCGCCGCGGCTATTGCGCACTTGCACCTTCAGCAGGTCCTCTGGCGCAGCACGAAACTCGGGCGCACCTTGCACCATCACCTTGTACATCTGCCCAAAGCGGATGAAGTTGGTCGCATACTCGCTTCCAAGCATGGTCTGCAGCGCGCTGAGGGCGTCGGCCGGCGTCACCCCGCGCTGCGCGGCCTCGTCGACGTCGATCGCGACCTCGTATTGCGGGAAGCGGGCATCGAAAATGGTGAACGCGCTGGCGATCTCTGGTCGGGCCTTGAGGTCGTCGATGAACTGGTCCACGACGGCCTGCATCTGCTGCAAGCCGCCCGTACCGGCTTTGTCCAGGACGCGCAGTTCAAAGCCACTGGCGTTGCCATAGCCTGGCACCGAAGGTGGTGGGAAGAACTCGATCTGTGCGTCGCGAATGTGCGCCGTCTTGCGTTCGAACTCGGCGATGACGTCGTCGACGGAAACCGCGCGCTCGGACCAGGGTTTGAGGTTGACCAGGGCGCTACCGTAGGTGGCCCCAGTGCCGTCGCTGAGCACATTGTTGCCAGCAAGCGTTGAAATACTTTCGACGCCGGCAATGTTCTTGCCCGAGGCTTGGATCGCGTTCATGACCTGCTTGGTGCGCTCCAGGGTCGCGCCGGGGGGCGCTGTGACACTGGCGTAAAACACGCCCTGATCCTCGGTAGGAATGAATCCCTGTGGCAGCATCGCGGAGGCCCACCCCGTGGCCGCCACGAACGCCAAGGTGACCAACAAGGTGGCCACGCGCCAGCCCGCTGCGCGAGCCATCCACCGACCGTAGCCGCGCTCGACACCGCCATAGGCTTGCTCGAATCCGCCGAGTAGGCGCGCCAGGATTCCACGCCGACCATGTGCCGCTTCGTGAGGCCGCAGCAGGGTTGCGCACAGCGCCGGAGTCAAAGTCAACGCCACCACGCCCGACAGCACGATGGCCACGGCCATGGTCAGCGAAAACTGCCGGTAGAAAATGCCTGCCGGCCCCGAGATAAACGCCACCGGCACGAACACCGAGGCCATGACCAAGGTGATGGCGACGATGGCGCCTGCCATTTCGTCCATCGCTTCATCGGTTGCCGCCAGCGCGTTGAGCCCCTTGGCCGCCATCTTGGCGTGCACGGCCTCGACCACCACGATGGCGTTGTCCACAACGATGCCGATGGCCAGCACCAGCGCAAACAGCGTGATGAGGTTGAGCGAGAAACCAAGAAACTGGATGAAAAAGAACGTGCCGATGAGCGAAACTGGCACCGCCAGCGCCGGTATCAGCGTAGACCGCCAATCGCCAAGAAAGACAAACACCACCAGCGACACCAGCAAAAACGCTTCGACAAACGTGCGCAGCACTTCGTGCATCGCGGCGTCGAGAAATCTGCTGACATCGAAGCTGATGTGGTAGTCCATGCCCGGCATGAACGTCGTCGACTTGAGCTCAGCCAGCCGGGCCTTGACCGCAGCGATGACGGCGCTGGCGTTCGAGCCCGGCAGTTGCTTGACGAGGATGCTCGCGGTCGGCCGGCCATCGTGCTTGGCTTCGACATCAAAGTAGGTGGTGCCGAACTCAATGCGCGCTACGTCGCGCAGTCGCAGCGTTTCGCCGCTCGGCCCGGTGCGAATTGGGATCGCACCGTATTGCGATTCGCTGGTGAACTTGCCGGCCCAAGTGACGGTGTATTGCAACGCCGACGTGCCCTTGTCGCTGTTTTCACCGATCTTGCCCGGCGCGGCTTCCAGGTTGTGGGCTTGCAAAGCTTCGACCACGTCGGCCGGCGTCACCGCGTAGGCTGCCAACTTGTCGGTCAGCAGCCAGATGCGCATGGCGTATTCCTTGGCGCCGAGGATGTCGGCGTAGCCTACGCCTGGGATGCGCTTGAGCTCGGCGAGTACGTTGATGTCGGCAAAGTTGTACAGGAACTTTTCGTCATGACCCGGGTTGGCGCTCGCAATGCTGAGGTACATCAGCATGGCGTTCTCTTCTTTGGCGATCTTGACGCCGTTCTTGATGACCTCGCTCGGCAACTCGCCCATCACTGAGTTGACGCGGTTCTGGACATTGACGGCCGCGACATCGGGATCCGTGCCGGTCTCGAAAAGGATCTGGACCACGCCGACGCCGTCGTTGCCGGTGTCGCTGCTCATGTACTTCATGCCGGGCACGCCGTTGATCGCGCGTTCCAACGGCACGATGGCGGCCTTGGCCACCGTCTCGGCGTTCGCGCCGGTGTACTCGACCGTGACATTGACTTCTGGCGGAGCGACCGAGGGGAAAAGCGCCATCGGCATGCGAGCGACCGCAATCGCGCCAAGCAGCGAAAGAAGAATGGACACGACGGCCGAC
>VGRO01000248.1 GCA_016875335.1 Deltaproteobacteria bacterium
GCACGCCTTGCCGTCGCACGCGGGCTTGCACGGCGGCACGGCCACGCACATTTGCGGCACTTTTCCTGCCGGTTCGACGCCGGTATTGGTGGCCATGCAGGCGTAGGTGGACTTGCCGGCGTCCCACGCGCACCACGTGGATGTCTCGTCGCAGTGGGTCACCGACAGCCCGGCCTTGCTGCACGAAACCAGCGAGTTGCCCGAACAGCAGCCCTGCATTTGTGCGCCGGGGCACGCGTTCCACCGGCACTGCGCGCTGTCGACGTGGCAGAACTGGTCGGCGCCGCAACTGCCGCACTGACCGCCACAACCGTCGGGGCCGCAGGCTTTGCCGCCGCACTGCGGTACGCAGATCTTGGCGCACTGGCCGCTGCCGTCGCACGCCTGGCCCTTGCCACACGCACCGCACTGACCGCCACAGCCGTCGGGGCCGCAGGTCTTGCCCGCGCACTGCGGCGCGCACACGCACAGGCCTTTGGTCGTGCAGGTCTGGTTGCCGCCGCACACCCCGCACTGGCCGCCGCAGCCGTCGGGGCCACACGACTTGCCGCTGCAGTCGGGCTTGCACACGGCGCAGGACTTGCCGTTGCCCACAAAGCCGGACTTGCACACGCACACGCCCGACCAGCCCTGCAGCGTGCAGACCGCGTTGGCATCGCAGCCGGGCCCCGCCTTGCACGCGCCGTTCTGGCAGACGTCGCCACTGGTACACGGGTCGCCGTCGTCGCAGGCCGCCGCCAGGTTGGCATACTTGCAGCCGGTCTTGGTGTCGCAAGCGTCGGCGGTGCATGGGTTGCCGTCGTCGCAGTCCACTGGGACGTTGCCGGCGCATTTGCCGGACTGGCACTTGCCGACGGTGATGCACGCGTTGGCGCCCGCGCAGGCCGTTCCGTCGGCGACCGCCTTGTGCTCACAGCCCCCGGTCGCGTTGCACGGGTCGTCGGTGCACGGGTTGTTGTCGTCGCAGTTCAGCCCGCTTGTCGGCACGCACTTGCCCGTCGCGTTGCAGTGGTCGCCAGCGTTGCACGAATTGCCGTCGTCGCAGGCGTTCTTGGTGTTGGGCGCATACACACAGCCGCTGGCTGAGGCACAACTGTCGTCGGTGCATACGTTGTTGTCGTTGCAGGTGACCAACGTGCCTGGGGCGCACTTGCCGCCTTGGCAGGCGTCGTTGGCCGTGCATGCGTTGCCGTCGTTGCAGGCGCCCGCCGTGGCGGTTTGGACGCAACCAGTGGCCTTGCTGCACGAATCGGCGGTGCAGACGTTCTTGTCGTCGCAGGATGGGGCCGGCCCCGACACGCATTTGCCCGCCACGCAGGCGTCGTTGACGGTGCACGCGTCGCCGTCGCTGCAGCCGACGGTGTTGTTGGTGAAGACGCAGCCGCTTGTCGCATTGCAGGTGTCATTGGTGCAGGGGTTCTTGTCGTCGCAGACCAGCGCCGCACCCGCCACGCACTTGCCGGCCGAGCAGACATCGGTGACCGTGCAGGCGCTGTTGTCGCTGCAGCCCAACGTGTTGTTGGTGAACACGCAGCTCTTGACCTTGTCGCAGCTGTCGGTGGTGCAGGTGTTTGCGTCGTCGCAGGTCACGGCCTTGTTGGCACATCCGGTCGCGGCGGCACAGGTGTCGGCGGTGCAGGCGGTGCCGTCGTCGCAGTTGGTGGGTCCGCCGGCCAGGCACTTGCTGGCGGCGCACTTGTCGCCGGTCGTGCACTTGTTGCCGTCGTCGCATGCCAGCGTGTTGGCGGTGTAGACGCAGGTGGTGGCGTTGCAGTCGTCGGTGGTGCAGACGTTGCCGTCGTCGCAGTTGGCGATGCATTTGCACTTGCCCGATCCGGGGATGACGCCGCTGGCGTCGCTGGTGGTGCTGCACGACTTGCCTGCGCCGCACGTGCCGCAGTTGCCGCCGCAGCCGTCGGGGCCACAGTCGCTGCTGTTGGCCTTGCACTTGGGGATGCAGCAGGTCTTGACCGGCGCGCTGGCAAACTGGTCGGGGGTGTTGCCGCACGCGAACTTGCCCGTGCCGACCGGGCCAGAGCTGTTTTGCCATCCGCACGTGCCTGCGTTGCACGTTGAGGTGACGACGGTGCCCGCAGCGGAACAGTACTGCAGCACGTCTCCTGAATAGGGCTCCTTGAGCGGGGTGCCGCCAGCGCCCATGCAGCAACCGAACTGGGTGACGCCACCACATCCCGCCGAGTGGGCCGCGATGTACACGCCGCCGCGGCCGCCAAAGTCCGTCAGGTTGGTCTTGGTCGGAAAGTAGTCGGTCTTGTCGCTGCCGACCTGGGGCATGTATTGGCCCACGGGCTTGAGCACGCCAGTCGTCAACAGCAGCACGTAGCCATGGTTCTCGAAGGCGACGTTGTTGGAGTACGAGTCCGAAAAGATGATCTTCTGCACCTCGGTGGTCAGCTTGGGCGGCGGATAATCCTTGGCGATCGGCCCCCACACCGCGAACGTGCCGTCGTGGAATACCGCGCCGCCACCGCGATCACCTGCTGCGACTTGCGCGCCCTTGTAGTTGCCAATCTGCGACGGTGCAAGGAAGTTCTTCGGGTCGGTCTCAGGCTTGGTCGCATCGTAGTTCACGATCATCTGCGTTTGGATCGCGTGGTCGGTGCGCACGAAAACCGCGTGGGTGGCTCCGACGGCGATCTTGCGCATCGTGAAGCCGTAGTCGATGTAGAGGTTCTTGACGCTGGCAAAGTTCTTGCCCTGCGGGTCGGTGCCCCATCCGGTGACCGAGCCGTCGGACAGCACCGCGTAGAAGGCCCCGAGTCGGCAGCCCAAGCTGACGACGCCGCCGAGGTTGGCGGGCGGGGGCAGCGGGGTGCCCGACGACTGCAACAATGCCACCGTGCCATCGCCCTTGATGGCTGCGCAGTGCTGCCGGCAACAAGCGATGTCGGCGATCGGGCCAGCCGGAATGGCGGGCAAGTTGCCGGCCCAGTCGGGAAAGTGCCAGCCCACCAGCGTCTTGTCGGCCTTGAGCGCGAAACCATCGTAGTCCGAGGCGTCAGACCAGGATGGCGTCGGTCACGGTCGTGCCGAGGTTCCAGGGGAGCTTGTCGAATGGGCCGAGGTAGGCGTCCCAGATGGAGAGCTTGCCATTTGCGGCCGAGGCGGGCCCTGCGATAAGCGCGCTCGCCAGCATCGGAACAAGGGCCGCGACCCGCGCCCAACGCGGCCCAAAGCAGTCGGCGACGGCCAACAACGCCCAAGCCGCGCCGCACCATCGCTGTGAGATCATCAGCTCTCCTGCCTTAGCCGTGCTGGGGGTGGCGGTGCAGCGATCGCTGCGGGAAATCGGCGGGCTTGGGCTGAACCAGGGCTCTGGCGCCGGCCTGAACGGCAGCGCGTTGGCGCTGCCCGCGGTCGCCCCTGCCCGTGAAGCAGCGACCGAACTCGACAATACAGGCCGGCCATGCCGACGTCAACGCGCGACGCAAAGGGATTGGAAAACGATACGTCGATCCCGCTCCCATGCAGATGGAGCCGCGACGCGGACCTTCGGTCCGCGAGCTGGCGACCCACCGAGCGCGCAAACGGCCCAAGAAATGTTTGAGCAAATCATCTCTGGGCCCAATGGGGGCGCACACCGCGGCGAGCGCGCCGTGTCGCAGATGCATGGTCCGGGCGGGCTTGCGGTCTGCCTGCAGGCTCTTCGACCTCGCGGCGGACGGGCTTTGGACACACCCTCTCAGACCGGCAACACCTGCACCAGGCCGGATCTGGCGTAGTCAAGGATGCGCCCGTCCCTGGTCGCCAGCCGCATACCGAGCACCCGGGCCGTTGCCACCAAGAATCGATCCGCAGGGTCGGCGTGGAACTCACCGGGCAACTGCGCCGCCTCGACTGCCACTTCGCCCGCCAAGGGCACCTCGACGACCCGCGGCAGGCCGAGCGCCGCCTGCCGCCACGCGGCGACCGGGCGGAGCAGGGCAATCCGGCCCCGCTTGGCTAGCATGGCCACTTCCCAAAACGACATGGCCGATACAGCGGCGCCGTGTAGCCCGATTTCGCGCTCCAGCACGGCGAGGGACGCCGCGGGCAGCTCAGGCCGACCTTCCAGCAACCAGATGAGCACGTGTGTATCGATCAATACCCTCACAGGCCCGCCTCCCACGGTTCGCCGACGGGTTCGATGAGGTCGCCGCAGATGGCGATGTGGCCGGCCAGCGCGCCGAAAAGCGTGGGCGAATCGTCCTCGACAGGCACGATGCGCGCGACGGGCCGACCGCGCCGCGTGACAGTCACCGGCTCGCCGGTCTTGGCCACGCGCGCCACCACTTCGGCGCAGTGGATCTTGAGCTGGCTGGTGCTGATGGCGTCCATGGCGGCCAAATGGTCCGATCAAATGGACCAAGAGCAGGCTAGTTGCCGGGGACTGCGCTGTCAACGCCCGCCTTTGGCCCGGCGGTCCGGCTCAGCGAGAACACCCTTGCCGTCACCCGCTATGCCCAGCTACGCTAGCCGCTCGGGCGACCGCCCAGCCCGCTTGGAAACCGCCATGCCAGGCCCCACCCACCGCCGCCGACCGGCGGCCGTGGCCATGCGCGCGTCCACCCATGCCGAACGGGCGCGCTGGCTTGCCTGGGCCGCTGCCGCCGTCCATTGCGCATGTAGCCCTGCAGCCAAGCCGGCCGCCACCCCAAAGGCCGCGGATGCCGCGGCGATCGACGCCGATGCCACAGCGGCCCCCGATGCCACAGTGGCCGTGGATGGCGACCCGCAGGTTGAAGTCGCACCGGCCGCCGACAGCGCCGCCCCGCAGTGCAGCACAGCCGCGGACTGTCCAGCCGCGCCGCCCTGCACAGTCGCCGCGTGCAGCCCGACCGGCGCGTGCGCCTACGCCCCCAAAGCCGACGGCGCAGCCTGCGACGATGCCGACGCGTGCACCACCAAAGACCAGTGCAGCGGCGGTGCATGCGCCGGGACTGGCACGTTGCTCTGCGACGACGAAAACCCGTGCACCGCCGACAAGTGCAATCCGCTCGCCGGTTGCCTCAACCCGCCCGTCGCCCCCAGCACCACCTGCGACGACGGCGACCCGTGCAGCAGCGGCGACGTCTGTGTGGGCGGCAAGTGCCAGCCGGGCATCGCCATTTGCCAGTGCCAGACCAGTGCCGACTGCGCCGCCAAAGACGACGGCGACCTGTGCAACGGCACGCTGTATTGCGACAAGGGCGCCGGCCCGCCCTACACCTGCAAACCCAACCCGGCGACCGTGGTCACCTGTTCGACGGCCAACGACAGCGCCTGCCAAGAGAACACCTGCGCGCCGGCCACCGGACAGTGCAAACTGGTCCTCGCCCCCGCCAACACGCCGTGCACCGACAACAACGCCTGCACCACCGGCGATTTCTGCGACGCGGGCGCGTGCCTTGGCGGCACCAACACCTGCACCTGCAAGCAAGACAGCGACTGCGCCGGCAAAGAAGACGGAAACGCCTGCAACGGCGTGCTTTTCTGCAACAAGGCCACCGCGCAGTGTCAGCTCAACCCCGCGACGGTGGTCACCTGCCAGACCGCTGGCGACACGGCCTGCCTGCAAACGCTGTGCAACCCCAAGGACGGCAAATGCCACGCGGTCGTGCAGAACGAGGGCCAACCGTGCGGCGACGGCAACCCGTGCACCCCCAACGAAGCGTGCAAGGGCGGCAAGTGCGCGTCGGCCATCAACACCTGCCTGTGCCAGAGCGACGCCGACTGCAAAGCCAAGGAAGACGGCAACCTGTGCAACGGCACGCTGTACTGCGATGTCGCCACCAAGCAGTGCGCGGTCAATCCCGCGACCGTCGTGGTCTGCCCGACCGCTGGCGACGGCCCGTGCGAGGTCAACACCTGCAACCCGAAGACCGGCCTGTGTGCGGCGCTGACGTTGCCCAAGGACGGCACCGCTTGCGACGACGGCAGTTTCTGCACCCCGGCGAGCCAGTGCGCCGGCGGCAAGTGCGTCGGCACCGCCAACACCTGCCAGTGCCAGGCCAACGCCGACTGCGCGGCCAAAGACGACGGCAATCCGTGCAATGGCACGCTGTACTGCGACCTTGGCACCGGCAAATGCGCGGTCAACCCGGCGACGGTCGTGGTGTGCCCCAAGGCGTTTGATGAAACGTGCCTGACCAACCAGTGCGACCCGGCGACCGGCCAATGCGGCATGAAGGCCGCCCACCAGGGCAACCCGTGCAGCGATGGCAGCGTGTGCTCGTCGGGCGGGTGGTGCGACCTTGGGGTGTGCGCCGGCCAGTCGCAAGCCGCGTGCGAGTGCGCAGCCGACGCCGATTGCGCCAAACTTGAAGACGGCGACGCGTGCAACGGCACCCTGTACTGCGACAAAAGCGCCGTGCTCTCCGGCGGCAAGCCGGCGTGCAAGGTCAAAGCGCAAAGCGTGGTGGTGTGCCCGACCACGGCGGACAGCGCGTGCAGCAAGAACCTGTGCAACAAGGCGACCGGCGCGTGCCAGGCGGTCGCCCAGGCCGGGCCGTGCAACGACGGCAAGGCCTGCACGGAGCTGGACGCCTGTGCCGCTGGCGCCTGCGTGGGCCTGGGCAAGGTGTGCGCCGACAGCGAGGTGTGCACGCTCGACGTCTGCCAGGAACCGTTTGGATGCGTGCACTTGCCCGACAGCCAGTCGCCGTGCGACGACGGCAGCGTGTGCACCACGGCCGACGCCTGCGCGGCGGGCCAATGCCTTGGCAAGCCCAAACCGTGCGACGACGGCAACCCGTGCACCAACGACGGCTGCAACGCCGAGAAGGGCTGCCAGTTTGCGGCCAACGCCGCGCCGTGCGAAGACGGCGACGCCTGCACCCACAACGACGGCTGCGACGGCAAGACGGGGTGTGCCTGGCGGGGCCGGCGACGCCTTGCAACGACGGCAACTTGTGTACGGCGGATGCGTGCGACAAGAAGACTGGGGCGTGCAGCCACGCCTCGACGGCGGCGTTGTGCGCGGACGCGACGGCGTGCACCGACGACGGCTGCGACCCGAAATCGGGGTGTACACACATCGCCGTGGATGCCAAGTGCGACGATGGCAACCCTTGCACGGTGGACACCTGCAAACTAGTAGGCGAAACCCCAAATTCGCACCGGGATACGGGCCGTGATGCCACAACAATTCCTCAATCGGTTTCGCCTACTAGCTGCTCGTTGCGTGAAGGGGGCTCGCAGCCCCCTCGCGCG
>VGRO01000249.1 GCA_016875335.1 Deltaproteobacteria bacterium
ACGGCAGTGAGCCCGAGTAGGGCCCGCTCCGGCCTCCGAGGCCGGACGCGCCCAAACCGGCACCCAGGCACCCCTGGCTACTTCCTCAACCCCGCACCAGCGCCACTGCCCGGCCCGACGCCCCCAGGGCCGCTTATGTGAATGGCATTGGGCCTAGACCCTCGACGGCCCGCGTGACCGCGGAGATGGCTTTGACCACGTGCGGCGCCGCCGGGCGGCCTGTCCGCGGCTTGGCGGTCTGGTGGTCCACTGCGATCACACCGGCGAGCTTGTCGGGCGACCAGTCCTCGACGACCGCGGCGCGCGCCAACTCTTCCTTGCGCCGCGGGTCGTCGACAGTGAGCAGCGCGCGGTGGTGCCGCTGGCTCAGCCGTCCGGCGACCTCGTCGGGCAACTGGCGCACCTGAATCCCAACACGGGCCAGGCGGCGCAGGGTCGCCTCGCCAATTTGCAGATCTGGGTGCCGGCACAGAGCGTTGTAGGACACGGCCTTGGTCCGATCGCGACTGTCCAGTTGCACGACATCGCCGCCGAAAAACTCGCTGACGACGTAGTCGCTGACGCGGACCGCGAGTTGGATGCCGGACTCGCGCATCGCCGAGTTCAGAAAGCCGACGGCGCGGTCCACTTTGACGGCGTCGACGATTTCGACCGCGTGTGGCTCGGACAGCCGGGCAATGTCGCCGATGGGTTCGGTGTCATGCACTTGGTCCGTTTCGCTGGGTTCTGCCACAGCCTGCTCCTCGACCGGCGCCACGCGACGGCACGCGCGAGCGTGCGCCGACTTCGCCGCGAGCGCAAAGCGGAGACCGGAACCGCCTGAATTCACTTCAGGAAGTTCTTGGCCGCTGCCCTGATCGCAACCAGCACGGGGCCTGTCCGACGACAGTCCGACACGCTCCTGGTTTCACGCGTGCAAGTGATCTCCCGGCCGCAACAGTTTCATGCGTGAAAGCGATCCGCAAAAACCGGCCGCCCGCCTGATAAGTTCGCGCTTGACATCGCCAGCGGGCTGCGCAACCCTCGCCGCCACCGTGCTCTGACGCGCAGGTCGCGACGCCAAGGCCATTTCCCCTCTAGATTCGGAGCCTCCCAGAATGGACGCCATGGGATTGATCCCCTGCCCCGTCGAAGTCGCCGCCGCCGCGGCTGCCGCCGCCGCGCTGCCAGACGCCGCCGCCGAGGCGCCAGGCATCCCGGTCGCCACGTAACTGCACCAGGGGGCGGTGTTGACTGCGGTGGTCGAGCGCGACCACGCCAAGCTGGTCGAGGTCGGCCGCTCTGGGGATGAGGGCATGGAGGCGTTTTGGGTGTAGGGCCGCCAGGAAGCCGGCAGGACAGGCAGCACAGGAAGGAGCACCGGTCGGTGCGACGAGGACGCGAACATGGCACTGATTGAGGGGTTTCGTGTTCAGAATTATCGAGCGTTGCGGGATGTAACGCTGGGCAAACTTTCGGGCGAGTCCGGCGCTTCGCTGACTCCCTTGACGGTCGTTATCGGCCGAAACGGCGCCGGCAAGAGCACGCTTTTCGATGCTTTCGGGTTTGTTGCCGACTGCCTGGCCCATGACGTCGAAACCGCCTGCGAAATGAAGCAGCGTGGAGGCTTTGAGCGTCTGCGCTCCTTGGGCTCCTCGGAGCCAATTGCCTTCGAGATTCACTACCGCGAGGCGCCTGAGCAAAGGCCAATCACCTACGAACTGTCGATCAGCTTGGATCCCATGGGGCGCCCGTTCGTCGCCCGCGAACTGCTCAAGCAGCGGCGGCGCGGCCAGCGGTTTGGCCGCCCTCATCCCTTCCTGCGTCTCAGCCACGGGCGGGGACACGTCTGGGTCGGTGAAGATGCGCTCGCACAAGGCGATGAAGAGGACGCCACGTCCAAGCCGATCGAGGTGACAGACCCACGCCAACTGGGTATTCCACACTCGGTACGCTCGTCGAACACCCGAGAATCAAGCGGTTCCGCACGTTCTTGAAGTCCTGGTACCTGTCCTACTTCTATCCTGATGCGGCCCGCGCGATACCCTCCGCCGGGGCGCAGCGGCACCTCAACGTGCATGGCGACAACATTGGCAACGTCGTGCAGTTCATGGAGCGCGAGCAACCAGAGCGGTTTAGGCAAATCCTGACGCGGATCGCCGGCAAGATTCCTGGAATTGTCAAGATTGACACCAAGGTGACTGAGGACAAGCGCGTACTGCTCCGCTTCAACGAGGGCGGGTTCACCGACCCCTTCTTCGCCCAGCAGATGTCGGACGGAACGCTCAAGGTGTTCGGGTACCTGCTCTTGCTGGAGGATCCGGACCCAGCACCATTCATCTGTATCGAGGAGCCTGAAAATGGTCTGTACCACAAGTTGCTGGAGGCCCTCGCCAGCGAATTTCGTGGCCACGCGACCGGAAAACGCAACGCCCCGCAACTCTTTGTCACGACCCATCAACCGCACTTCGTGGACGCCCTCGCGCCCGCCGAAGTATGGATCCTTGACAAGGGGCACGACGGGTTTTCTCGGGCTACCTGCGCCGCAAACCTCGCCGTTGTCAATAACTTGGTAGAGCATGGGCTGCCACTGGGTGGATTGTGGTACGCCAACTACCTGGACGGAGCTCGCACCTGATGCATATCGAGTTGCTCGTCGAAGACGCTTCTGGAGCCGCACTACTGGCGCAACTCCTACCTCGCATCTTGGGTGGCAGTGGTGTCCCGCACACCTGGCGCGTCCACCCGTACAAGGGCGTCGGAAAAATACCAGAGGGCCTTCGCGGCGCGGACGCCAACAAGCGCATACTTCTTGACCAACTGCCCCGAATTCTGGCTGGCTACGCGAAGACCCCTGGAATCGACGCTGTGGTGGTGGTGGTCGATACGGACCGGCAGTCATGCCACGATTTTCTTGCCGAGCTTACGGCCCTTGCGCGGCAAACAGCCCCCGCACTCAACGTGATTTTCAGATTGGCCATCGAGGAGGTCGAGGCTTGGTACTTCGGCGACACCGCTGCTGTTGCCCTGGCATACCCGCGTGCAAAGCATAGGGTTCTGGCCACGTACGTTCAGGACAGCGTATGCGGCACGTGGGAACTCCTGGCTGATGCACTCTACCCAGGTGGGTCTGCAAGGGTGAAGCAGCAAGGATGGCCGGCTGCTGGCGCACTGAAACACGAGTGGGCCCAGACAATCGGTCCGCACATGGACTTATGGAACAATAATTCGCCAAGGTTCAACAAGTTTCGTGCCGGGCTGGAAAGACTGGTAGCCGGGGACGCTTCGGACAGGGCACGTTGCCTGCTTCCCTAACCCTCCGCAACTACAAGTCGATCCACGAGAGGCGCTTCGACCACACCCAGTTCGCTCTCCTGGTCGCCGGGTGTGCCTGGTCGCCCAAGCGGCTTCCCCGCCCTCCACCCCCATGGTACGATTGCCGCTCTGCACGCCCCGGCCACGGCGTCGGGCCGTTGCGAGCACGACGTTCTTCGAGGTGCCCATGCGCTTGTTGTTCACCGCGATTCTCGCGTTTGCACTCGCCATTGCCACGTTGGCCCATGCCGCCCCGCCCGCGCACTTGAACGTCGTCGGCGCCCTGGCCAACAGCACCGGCGGCCCAGCGCCCGATGGCGCCTACGCTGCCGTGTTCGCGCTCTACGCCTGCGCCAACGACAAGGTCGCGGTGTGGAAGGAGGGGCCGGTGGAGTTGCCGGTCAAGGGCGGCCAGTTCGCCTTTGCGCTCGGGCTGTCCGACCCAACAAAACCTTTGACGCCAGAACTGTTTGCCAAGGACGAGCTGTGCCTGGGAGTCAAGGTCGGCATCGACCCTGAGTTTCCGAAGACGCCGCTCGGAGCGGTGGCCCACGCGTTCGTTGCGGGTTGGGCGGTCGACGCAGCGCACGCCAAGGTCGCCTCCGGCCTCGACAAGCCTCTCGATGGCAGCCAAATCGCCGACAACTCCGTCGGCCCCAAGGCCGTCAATTTCGCGTTCGCCGCGTCGTCGGCCAAGGGCGGGGCCGCAGCCGACCTGCAGTGCTCGGGCTGCGTGGACGAAACCGAAATCGCTGGCGGATCGATCAGCAAGGATCACGTCAACTTCAACTACGCCGCGGCGGACAAGAAGAACGGCAACGCGCTCAATGCCCTGGAAGCCAACAACCTGGCGTGCACCGGCTGTGTCAAGACCGAAGCGATTGCCAACGGCGCCATCACGCTGGCCAAGCTCGGCAAGGACGTGGCCGACGGATTCCTCTCTGTCAAGGGCGGAGCGTTGCAGGCCGACCTCGACCTTGGCGGCAACCAATTGCTCAACGCACGCATGCACAACGCCACGGCCGACAAGTTCAAGTGCGACGCCGGCAATGCCGGCCGCCTCTTCTTCGACACTGCGGCCAAGCGCCTGACGTTCTGCGACGGCCAAGCGGCGTGGAAACTCGCGGTGTGCAATCCGGGTGTCGGCTGCGCCAATCCCGAACTGGTCGACTGCGGCAAACCGCTGGTCGACGTGTGCGGCGACTCGACCTGCGGCGGGGCCAAGGGCATCAAGTGTCCGCAGAGCCAGGCGTGCGTCGCCGACAACTGCGTGGACGCCCCGCAGTCGTGCAAGGAGTGGCTGGCCAAGAACGGCGGGGCGCAGAACGGCAGCTACCTCATCGACCCCGACGGCCCAGGCGGCATCGCGCCGTTCAAGACCTGGTGCGACATGGGCGCGGGCGGCTTCACCTTGGTGATGAACGTTTTCGATTCGGCCGAGGACGATATGCCCAACAGCCTCGACTTGCCGTACGCCGGATGGCAGCAGACCAAGTCTGGCGTGTGGAACAAGGGGTGGACCGAGATCAAGCGGCAGGTCGGCACCAACGTCTCAGCAGCGATTGCGCCCTCGCTGGTGCGCGCGATGTGGAACAAGGGCGCGAGCGTCATGAAAGCCTGCCTCGTCTCCGAGGACGGCAGCCAGGAGTCGTGCCGGCAGACGGACCAGGTCGGCAAAGTCCTTGCGCTCGCCACGGCGCCAGAGAACACGGCCAACCTGGAGTTGGCCAAATACCGCAAGAGCGTCTGCAACGATGGCACGGCGTGCGACGCCGCCTACACCTACGGCCGGCTCGCCGGCATTCCCGGCTCGACCAACGACTACGCGCCCAACGCCCTCGGCCACGTGGCCTACTGCATCCCGCGCACGGCCGGCGCCACCCAGGAATGGGGCAACGACGGCACCGGCCACTGCGAGCACAACACGCAGAACGGCCACTGGGGCGTCTGGCACGGCTGGGGCTGCGGCCTCAGCTACCGTCCGCAACAGTCCAATGACGAAGAAATCGGCTTCACGCCCGGATCGGGCTGCGGCGGCGCCAACCCGTCGACGTGGTGGGGCTGGCGCATCTACATCAAGTAGCCCGTCGCACCGCTATCCGCGCCCGCACCACCGCAAAGCCGACAGCCAACAGCACCCACAGCGCGCCCAAGATCACGAAAAGCTTGACCTTGAAACGGGCGAGCGGGTCGTTGCTGGCGTCGGCGCCGGCGAAATACCTGGTCGGCGCGCCGTCTTTGTGGATGGCGCAGTAGCCTGACAACGCGATGCCCCAGTCGTCGGTGCTGAAGTCCTCGTCGGCGGTCGGACCCTTGCCCTTGAGCGCCTCGACCATGAACGGCGAATCGCTGCCGTCGTACGGTTCGCCCGGAAGCGCACCCTTCTCTTCGTCGCTGACCACCCCGTCGCCATCCTGGTCGGTGTCGTGCGGATAGAGGTCGACGACGATGGCGTACTGGTGGGCCTCGCGCATCGCCTTCATCACGTAGAGGCTTTTGGTCTCGGGGTAGCGCCGGTGATAGCGCTGCAATACGGCGTGGACGCGCTGGAAGGCCGGGCCGCCGACGTCCTTCTCGCCGTGGATCTGGTCCAGGTCGTCGGCGCTGATTTGCAGGGCCATCAACTCGGCCAACCGGCCCATCGACGGACGCATTTCGCGGATGACCGTGCGGTGCGACAGCGACCACATCCCCAGTCCGACCAGTCCCAGCACCGCCGCGAGCGCCAAAGAGACGCCGAACACCTGCCACACGTAGGCTTTGCGGCCCTTGCCGCGCTCGAGCACGTCGAGCACCTCGTCCAGACTCTGCGGGCGGTCCTCCGGTCGCTTGGCCATGCAGCGTGCAATCAGGTTGGCCAGGTCGCGCGGGGTGTTTGCCGCCAAGGCCTCGACGCGCGGCACCGGCGCCAACTGGTGCAGGCTGGCCAATTCCTGGCTGCTGCCGGCCTTGTACGGCACCTTCTTGGTCAGGCACACGTATAGGATGATGCCCAGGGCGTAGATGTCGGTGCGTTGGTCGCCGCGCTGGCCCTCCCATTGCTCGGGCGCCATGTAGGTCGGCGTGCCGCGGCCGGCCGACGTCACCTCCCACGGCACGTTGGCCACCGGTTGCAGGTTCTGCTCCTGCGGTTCGGCGTCGTCCACCGCCGCGGCGATGCCGAAGTCCATCACCACCACCTTGCGGAAATCGTGGACCAGCATCACGTTGGCGGGCTTGAGGTCGCGATGGACCACTCCGGCCTTGTGCGCCGCGCGCAGACCTTGGCACAACGGGATGGCGATTTCGCGCAACTCCTGGGGCGGAATCGGGTCGCCCTTCTTGAGGCGGTCCACCAGCGTTTCCCCTTCCAGGAACTCCATGGTCAGGTAGTGCACGCCAGCTGCCTCGCCCAGGTCGTAGGTGCGCGCGATGTTCTCGTGGTTGATGGCGTGGGCAATCGCCACTTCGCGTCGGAAGCGTTCGAGGTCGTCCTCGGTCACCTGGTGTCGGTCGGCAAAAAGCGTCTTGAGCGCGACCTTGCGGCGCAGCAAAATG
This sequence comes from Deltaproteobacteria bacterium, assembly GCA_016875335.1. Lineage (GTDB taxonomy): Bacteria > Myxococcota_A > UBA9042 > UBA9042 > UBA9042 > SXRM01. Next base: position 6,832 of record VGRO01000249.1, read on the forward strand.
TCGTCGCACAGCCACACGGCGCCCATGCCCCCCTCGCCGAGCTTCTGGACCATCCGGTAGCGGCCGTTGAGCGGCCGGCCCGAACTCCAGTCCAGCGCACGGATGGAACCGGGCCGCGAGCGGGGAGCTCGGTCGGCTGGCGGCGGTACCGGCGGCGGTACGCTCTTCTGGGCGGCCTGGGGCGCAAGGGGCTGCGCCGGTCGTGGTGGGGCAGGGCGCGGCGGTGGTGGCTGGGCCGGCAATGGCTGGGCCGGCGGCGTGCGGTGCATGCTGGGTCCGTCGTCGCGGGCCGTGTCGTCCGGCAGGGGCTTGCGCGGCGGAGCCTGCGCGGGTCGGTGCAC
>VGRO01000250.1 GCA_016875335.1 Deltaproteobacteria bacterium
GCACCGGAATTCCGCTGTTTTTCGGCTTGAACTGGCCTCGGCGCGGGCGTAGCTTCAGGCCGGAGTCGCCCGTCGGCATGGGGTTGGCGGGGTGAGCGGCGTGGAAAGGCCTGGGTGCTTCGCGGGGAACAGCGGTTGGACTTCCTATGCACGGCTTGACGGGGGCTAACCGACGCAGTAGCCTGCTCCCCCTGCGACCGGAGGGTCCGGCTGTGGCAGTTCGGTTGCCGTCGCGACGGTCGGCCCTTGCGCCGTAGATGTCGTATTTGCAACCACAATTCGCTCTACCTGTGGAATTTGTTATGGTCTTCGAGTGCGCCAACGTCGTCGAGAATCGTCTGGGGATGACGACCGTTCCGCCCTGCTGCATCCAAGCATCCGTGGGCGAATCATCGCCCCGCGGTGGGGCAACAGATCGCGTCTGCGAGCAATTGTCGTCGGCGACGGCAGATGTCGACCTTGCGGTCGCATTGCAAACGGCAACAATCGCATTTGCCAAAGAGCGCCGCCCTCGGTCGAACCGTGCGATGGCAGCTTTGTGGTGCTCCCCCGTTGTTGTCGGATCCCATTTTGCCGTGGCGGCCACGTTGACAGCCTGCCTCGGCGCACCAGCCAACGTCGGCAACGGTGCAGCAACGACCGCCGATGCCATCAGTGACCTCGCCCCGAGCGACGACCTGGCAGCGCCCGACCTTGCGCAGCTCGATCTGGGCGGCGCAGACGTCTCAGCCGGTGCCTGCCCGGGCGCACCCGGTTGTGCGTGCGTCGGCCACGACGAATGTGCCTCTGGCGCGTGCGCTTGGGATCCATCGCAGTCCGGCGGACTGTCGTGTGCGGCCGCATGCGGCAGCGGTTGCCCGACTGGCCAGCGCTGCGTGTCCAAAGGCGGCGCCGAGGGCTTACAGGTGTGCGTAGCCGCCGCCGGCAAGGTCTGCAACCCTTGCGCCGCCGACGCGGATTGCGACAGCCTCGGCATCGCCGGCTTGTGCGTGGATCGCGGCGACGACGGACGGTTCTGCGCCATTCCGTGCGTGGGCGGCGCTTGCCCCGTGGGCCTGGCGTGCAAACCGGCGCTGACCGTCACCGGCGTCAAGGCCGACCTGTGCCAGCCAGTGGACGCGACCGGCGGGCTCGGCAATTGTCCGTGCAGTCCGGCGGCGCAGGCCTTCAAGATGGCGACCTTGTGCGCGGTCGCGGCCAAGGACTCCAGCGGCAAGGTGATCGGCACGTGCAAGGGCACGCGGCTGTGCGGCGCAGCGGGCCTTTCAGCGTGCGACGCCAAGGCCTGGGCGCCGGAGACCTGCAACGGCAAGGACGATGACTGCGACGGCCAGACCGACAACGGCTCGCCGTGTGACGACGGCGACAAGTGCGCAACAGGGCGGCAGTGCGTGGCTGGGGTTTGTACGGCCGGCACCGCCAAGGTCTGCGACGACCAGAATGAATGCAGCGTCGACACGTGCGACGCGAAGACGGGCAACTGCGACTTCTCGCCGCAAGACGGCAAGCTGTGCAGCGACGGCAACGCTTGTACCGCCGGCGAGACGTGTGTCAAGGGCGTCTGCGCGGGCGGCGTCGCCAAACCCTGTCCGTGCGCCACCAGCGCCGACTGCACCGCGCAAGAAGACGGCAACCTTTGCAACGGCACGCTCTATTGCGAGCCTTCCGGCAAAGTGTGTGTAGTGAACCCCGCGACCGTCGTGGTGTGCGCCGACGACGGTGCCGCCTGCACCGACAACCTGTGCAAGACCGCGACTGGCAAATGCGAATCGGTCAACCTGGCCGACGGCACTACCTGCGCCGATGGATTGGCGTGGACCGTCGGCGACGTCTGCGAAAAGGGCGCCTGCGTCGCCGGACCCGACACCAAGCTGTGCAAGGCCACCGCCGACTGCGCCAAGTACGAGGACGGCGACCTATGCAACGGCACATTGTTCTGCAACAAGGCCACCGGTGTGTGCCAGATCAACCCCAAGACGGTCGTGTATTGCCCGACCGCTGGCGACACGGCTTGCATCAAGAACACCTGCGAACCAAAGACCGGGACCTGCGCCGCCAAGTCCGTCGCCGAGAACACCCCGTGCGAAGACGGTAATTTGTGCACCACCGGCGAAGCCTGCGTGGCCGGCGCGTGCACCGCGAGCGCGAGCGGCAGCAACACCTGCCCGTGCCAGAAGGACGCCGACTGCGCAAAATGGGACGACGGCGACCAGTGCAACGGAACGCTCTACTGCAACCTGGCCAAGGGGATTTGCACCGTCAACCCGGCGACGGTCGTGGTGTGTCCAACCGTCAACGACGGCCCTTGCGCTGTCAATGCGTGCGTCGAGGCCACCGGCAAGTGCGCCATGCAGGCCACCAAGGACGGGCTGGCGTGCGACGCCGACGGCTCGCAGTGCACGCCCTTCGACGCCTGCAAGGCCGGCGTGTGCGTCAAGGACACAGCCGACATCTGCCAATGCAAGCTGGACGGCGACTGCGCGCCGTACGAGGATGGCGACGCCTGCAACGGCACCCTGTACTGCGACAAGGCCAAGAACACCTGTATCGTCAACCCCAAGACCGTGGTGGTGTGCCCGCCGAGCGGCTTGCTGTGCCAAGCCAACCTGTGCGCCAAAGGTGGATGCGCGCTGGCGCCCGCCAACGCCGGGGCCTCGTGCGACGACGGCGACGTCGCGACCGCTGCAGATGCGTGTGCGGCTGGTGCATGCAAGGGCAAACCGATTCCGTGCGCCGCCGACAGCGACTGCAAGGACGACGGCGATGGCAACCCGTGTACGGCGCTTTTGTGCAAGGCCGGGGTGTGCTCGAAGGGGCTGCCAAACGGTCTTGTCTGTGGCGATGATGGCGACAACAACCCGTGTACGGCGCTCCTGTGTAGCGCTGGCGTGTGCGGCAAGGGGCCGGCGAACGGTGTGGCCTGTGGCGATGATGGCGACAACAACCCGTGTACGGCGCTTTTGTGCGACGCCGGGTCGTGCGCAAAAGCGCTACCAAACGGCGTCACCTGCGCCGATGACGGCAATGTCTGCACGAACGACCTGTGCAGCAACGGCGTGTGTGTGGGCACGGCGAACACCGCTACCTGCGACGACGGGAAGGTCTGCACAGTCAACGACACCTGTGCGGGAAAGGCGTGCCAGGGGGTGCCGAAAGACTGCGACGACGGCAACACTTGTACAGCGGATGCCTGTGACGCAACCAAGGAGTGCGTCCATTCCGCCGCCAGCGGTGCCTGCGACGACGGGAACAAATGCAGCACCAACGACACCTGTACGGCCAGCGCGTGCAAGGGTACCGTGGTGAATTGTGACGACGGCAACGCGTGCACAACAGATGGCTGCGTGCCGGCGACCGGCTGCCAGAACCCAAGCAAGGTGTGCGACGATGGCAATACCTGTACGACGGACGCATGCGACGCTGTCAAGGGGTGCACCTTTGCCAACGCCAGCGGCGCCTGCGACGACGCGAACAAATGCAGCGCCAACGACAGTTGCGATGCGGGGGCGTGCAAAGGCACTGCCGTGAAGTGCGACGACGGCAACGCATGTACGGCCGATAGCTGCGAGTCGGCGACGGGCTGCAAGTACACCAGCACCAACAAGCCAGAAGCGTGCGACGACGTGGACAACGACTGCAACGGCGAGACGGATGAGGGCTGCGACGACGACAACGACGACTACTGCGACGTGGCGATGGCGGTGGAGGGCACGCCGGCGACGTGCAGCAAGACCAAAGCCGTTGGCGGCAAGGGCGACGACTGCAAAGACACACTGAAGGATGTCAACCCCGGCGCTGCCGAGCTGTGCGACGACCTGGACAACAACTGCGCGGCCGGCTCCGACGAGGGCTGCGACGACGACAACGACGACTACTGTGACAGCATCATGACGGTCATCGGCGTACCGGCGACGTGCAAGAAGACCGACGGCGGCCCGGCGCCGGGCAAGAAGGGCAACGACTGCGCGGACACCAACGACTCGGCGGGGAAGGCGCAGTTTCCGGGCAACCCCGAAGTCTGCGGGGATGCCCTCGACAACGACTGCGCCGGCGGGGCGGACACCGGCTGCGGCCCTGCGGGCATGGTGTTGATTCCGGCCGGCACGTTCTGGATGGGATGCAACGCGACCAAGGACACCCATTGCAGCAAACAGACCAAGGAGAATCCGCAGCACAAGGTGAAGTTGTCTCCGTACTACATCGACGTGAAAGAGGTGACGGTTGCGGACTATGCCAAGTGCTTCGCGGCGGGCAAGTGCCAGGAGCCCGGTGGCGATTCCAAGAAGGTGTACTGCAACTGGGACACCAGCGCGAAGAAGGCCAAGCCAGGGCGCGACCAGCATCCGGTCAATTGCGTGTCGTGGATTGAAGCGCAGAACTATTGCAAATGGCGGGGCGCGATGGTCGACGCGGAAAACAAGGCCAAGTACGACCTGCCGACTGAAGCGCAGTGGGAGATGGCGGCGCGCGGCGACTGCGCCAAGAACGGCACGGCGGCGACGGACGACGCCGGGTGCAAGGCGGCGATGCGGACGTACCCTTGGGGGAATCAACTTGCAACCTGCAGTCTCGCCGTGCTGTACGACGAAGCAGCAGGTGGCTGCGGGTGTGGCGGTTGCTCTACGCTTGCCGTCGGCAGTAAACCGGCCGGTGTGAGTCCGTACGGGCTTCACGACATGTCGGGCAATGCTTGGGAATGGGTTCGCGACGTGTATGGCCTGAACTACTACAGCGTTTCGCCGCTGCAGGACCCGTTCGACGGCCCTGGCGACCCGTTCGGCAACCATGGCATTCGGGGCGGCAACTTCAACTGGACCGCCGAAGTAGTGCGTGCAGGCCAACGCAACGGCACATACTCGAACGCGCTTGACTTGTACGTTGGCCTGCGCTGTGGGAGATCTTTCCCGTAAAGCCTGCTTCGGGACTGGAAAACAAGAAGTCGATCACGCGCAAATCAGGACCGAGCCGCGCGTCGGACCCGTGCGCCGCCGGCTGGCTATCCGCGGCGCAGGCAATCGGCTCCTGGAAATGATTGAGCAAGTCACGGCCTGGCTTTCAAAGCCGCCAAACCGCCACTTTTCGCCCGCTCGCCGACGTCGCTTCGTGTACCTGGCCCCGCTGCGCAAACGGCGCGGCTGCAGTCCGCGCGTCGAATACCACCAGCGTCCCTTCATTCAGGCCCAGCCGCAGCAGGTACTCGTCCAGTTGCGCCAAGCCTTCCGCCTGCGGGTCCTCGCGTTCGTCGCGCCAAACCTTGAGCTCGATGGCGAACCGCTGCAATCCCGCAGAACATGGCCATTCGACCAGCAAGTCGAGGCGCATTCGCCCGGCACCGTATTCGCGGTGAATGGCCCCGCCGCCGTTGACGACTTTTTGCAGGTAGGCCATGAACACGATTTGCTGGGCCGCCTCCGGCCAATCGGCCTTCTTGACCATCCATTCGCCGTTCTGCCGCCAGAACGCCGCAAACTCGCGCAGCAACACGTCCACGGCGATGCCGCCGTCCTCCCGCAGCCAGGTCGGCGTCAGGCGCAGAATTTTCGACTGCGGGAAGGCCGTCAGTTGCCGCGGAATCACTTCACGGTAGATTTCGTTCGCGATGTCCAGTTGGCCGTCCACGTCGGCGATGAGCCCAAGGTCGCGGCAATACTCCACATCTTCGTCATTGGAGAAGTCGCGGTCGCCGCGCTCGGACGACAACATCGGCTCCAGCACCCGCCGCACGCGGTCTTCGCGCAGCCGCGCCATCAGGCTGTCGATGTGGGTGACGCGGGCCAGGATGAGCTGCTCTTTGGCTCGGTCGATTTGCGCGATGTCGATGGGGCCTGCCCACTTCTGATCGCGAATTACGAAGTCGGCAAGCGCGTTGACCAAAAACGGCTGGCCACGGGTCAACTGCCAGACGCGGTCGGTGGCCGCCGCGGTGAAGGTCTGGCCGGCTTCCGCCGTGTGTTGACCGTACAGTTCGGCGATTTCGGCCCGGGTGAAGTACGCCACCGTTACGGCACGCTTGCTGACGTTGAACGGCGACGACGTACCGATGTTGGGGGACCCGCCCGACGCCGCCTTGTAGTCGCGGATGTTGCGCATGCCGAACAAGCACACGCTGGCCGGAAACGGAGCAGCCTTGCGCGTGAGGTACCCAGCGCGCAGTTGGCTCAGCACCGCCATCAGCGGCGCGCCGTCCAGGGAGTCGATCTCGTCGAGGATAAGCACCAGCGGCCGGCTCAGGCGCGCGCACCAGGCCGTGAGGAATGCGCCTAGCATGTTTGCCTCGTCGGCAAACTCGGCCCACTGCGGCGAGTGCTCTTGGGCCGGCAAGTACACCAGGCTGGCCTTGGCGATGGCGTCGACTATCTTGGGCAAGGCCGTTTTCTCATCCGCAATGTTGCGCGCCGTTTCCAGCGTCGCGTAGATGACTGCCCAGCGCCCGTCCACGCGCAGCAGGTCGGCAAACGCCATCATCGACGTGGTCTTGCCCGACTGCCGCGGCGCGTGCAGCACGAAGTAGTTTGCGCTCTCGACCATCGACTTCAAGTCGGCCGGGATGCGCTCCAACGGCGGCAGCGTGTAGTGTTTGTCCGGGTCGTTGGGTCCAGCGGTGTTGAATTGGCGCGGCATGGCGGGCCTCGGCCGGTGGGCGGCGGCGCGGGCGGGTAGCGTAGCACGGACGCTAGGTTGCGGGGTAGCGACTGGCTATCGGCTGGCGACGCGGGCGCGGGCCCGGGAGTTCACCTCTCCCAAACGCGGACCTATTTAGTCTGTCTCGCGCGCCAGCATCCCGCCCAGGCGGTCGATCTTGCGAAAGTCCTTGCCCGACCCCGCCCCGCCTGCCGCAGCCGCGTGGTCACCGAGGCACACCACGGCGCAATCAGGCCCAGCGCCTCAGGTTCCAGGTCGCGGATCAAGCGCGCGGCCGACCGTACCAACGTGGCCAGACTGGGCGCGGTCAGAGCACGGCGACGCCGCTGACATGCACTTCCACACCGCGCCGCCGCTGCGCGACGAGCAACTGGAGGCACTGCTGGGCGACGTGGCCCAGCGGGTCACGCTGCAGGTGGACCGACATTTCGCGAAGCGGGCGAAGGCGGTGTCCAATGACGACGACCCGTTGCAGGCGGCCGAGCCGTCGTTCGCGGCGGTGCTGCGGCAGTCG
>VGRO01000251.1 GCA_016875335.1 Deltaproteobacteria bacterium
CTAGCTGCTCGTTGCGTGAAGGGGGCTCGCAGCCCCCTCGCGCGCCCATGCGCGCTCACCCCCGCGTCCGGCCGCAGCCGCGGCCGGAAGTACCTCGGCCCTGTTGCGCGCCGGAACCCGGCGCGAACTTCGGGCCTGAGGTACTAGTGCGTCGAGGCGTCTGAATCCGTTTCGTCGGCGTCGATCGCGCGCACGAAATGCAACGGCCGGCCGCCCACATCGCGGGTCTGCAATTCCAACCCCGGCTGCATGCGCACGAGTTTGATGAACTGGTTGGTGCCGTAGGCGCGCACATCGAACTCGGGGTCCAGCCGCCGCACCATGGTCGACAGTTCGGAAAGTTGCACGTAGCCGTCCTGGTCGGCGTCGAGGTTGCCAAGCGCGGCAGACAGCAGCGCGCTTGCCGCCACGCGCGGACGTTCGGCGGCCCCGTCGTCGCCTGCGGGATCGGCCGGCACCGTCGCTGCCTCCAGCGGGCCGTTGCCATCGGCCGCGACCGCTGCGGGCTTGGTGCGCCGCGAGCCGCGCGGAGCCTTCGTCGTTTCGGAGCCTGCCTCCGGTCCCGCTGCCGAGCTGTCTGCTGCCGCCTTCGATGCCCTCGCCGCCCTCGCCGGCTTGGCGTCGGTCGACTTTGCGCGCGCAACGGCTGTGTGCGGACCGGTCGCCGCAACTGCGGTGCGGGCCAGCAAGGCTACGTCGATGAACTCGTCGCATGCCCGCCGGAACGAAATCGGCGTCTGGGCCCGCCCATAGCCGAACACCCGCAGTCCCGACTCGCGCAAACGCGAAGCCAGCCTGGAAAAATCGCTGTCCGACGACACGATGCAAAAGCCGCCGAAACGCCCTGTGTAGAGCAGGTCCATGGCGTCGATGATGAGGGCGCTGTCGGTCGCGTTCTTGCCGGCGGTGACCGCGAACTGCTGCATGGGGGTCAGCGCATGTTCGTGGACCAGCGTGCGCCAGCCGCTCAAGTTGCTCGAAGCCCAGTTGCCGTAGATGCGGCGCACGTAGGCTGTGCCATGGCGCGCGACGTCGGTCAGAATCGGCCCCAACGTGTCGGGCGAGGCGTTGTCGGCATCGATGAGCACGGCGAGCTTGAGGTTGGGGACACTTTCGGACATCGGGGACTCGCGGGCTGGTTGGCCGGCGATTGTGGGCGCGCGGTGGCCAAAGTCAAGTCGCGGTTGCCGCCCCTTGCCGCAGTCCGTTATCCTGCGGCTGTGCCTGCCGCCGCGGGCAAGGGTGAGGTCGCCGCATGTTTCCCGTTGGCACCACCTCGGTCCGGCGCGCCGGCATTGCGGACTGACGTGGCCGGCAGGCGCGCTGCGGCCGCCGATGCGTTGGCGGGCCCGATCGATTTCGCTGCGCGTTGGGCCGCCCAGTTGGCTACCGGCGCGGTCGAAACGGGGACGCTCGACGCCGCACCTGCTGCGCTGCACGCGGCTTGGCCTGCCCTGGCGGGCGCTGCGCTGCGCGGGTGGGCGCAAGCGCTGGCGCCCGCTGGCGTCGTCTTGTCGGTGCTGTGGACCAGGGCGTCCTACAGTGGGGTCGGTGCCGGCGAGCCAAGCGGCGCTCCGCGGGTCACCCTTGCCGACCTGGGCCGGATCTATGAACGCCTGCTCGGCCTGACCCCGCGTTGGGACGCCACAACAGCGACCATGCGGTCGGGAACGGTCGCCGACCACCATCGCCGCCGCTCCGGCAGCTACTATACGCCGCCGGTGCTGGTCGCGCGCGTGGTCGACGCCGTGATGGGCCCGCAATTGGCGGCGGCGCGGCAGGCTCCCGACCCGGAGCGGGCGCTGCTCGCGTTGCGCGTCCTGGACCCGGCGTGCGGCAGCGGCCACTTTCTGCTTGCCGTCGGCAACGCACTGGCGGGCGCACTGGCCGCTGTCCGTGGCCTGAGCGCCGCCTCCGAGGCCGAACGCGGCGCGATCGCGGGCGCATGTCTGTACGGCGTCGACCTCGACCCGACGGCGACCGACCTGTGTCGCGCCAACCTCTGGCAGTGGTGCGGGTTCGCACCGGACCGCGCGCTGGCGATCCGCGCGCATGTGCGGTGTGGCGATGCACTGCTCGGGCTCGGGCCGCGCAGCGGAGGCCGGGCGGCATCGGAAGGCATTCCGGACACGGCGTTCACGGCCACGGCCGCGGACGACCGCCCGGTTGCACGAGCGCTGCGCAGCAGGAACGCCGCGGAGCGCAGGGACCCGCAACTGGCCCGGGCGCTCGCCGCGATGCAAGATCCGCGGCACGCCGACGCCGTGTGGCTGGCCAATGCGTGGTGCGCGGCTTTCGTCTTGCCCAAGGTCGCGGGCGGTACTGTCCCCACCAACGCGGATCTCGCGTGCGCGGTGCGCGGCGTGGCCGTGGCCGAGACCGTGCGCGAGGGCGTGCGGGCGGCCGCAGAGGCGCGGCGTTTTTTTCACTGGCGCCTCGGCTTTCCAGAGGTGTTCAGGGCCGACTCGACCGGGTTTGACGCGGTCGTCGGCAACCCCCCCTATCTGAACCAACTGCGTGACAGCACGGCCGCCGACCGGGCAACCGGGGTTTTGTCGCGAGCGTGCAACGGCGGACTCGCTGGCGGATACGCTGACGCGGCCGCCCTGTTCTGGGCGCGCGTGCCCGATTGGCTGCGGCCGGGAGGTCGGGCGGGTCTCATCGTGCCGCACTCGGTGCTGGTGACGGCCGATGCGGAACCGGTGCGCCGCCACCTCGCGCACTGCGGGCAGGTACGCGGCCTGTGGGTCGCTGGCCAAAGGGCCTTTGCCGACGCCCAGGTGTTGACCTGCGCGCCCATCTGGCAGCGCGACCCGTTGCCGCCGCCCGCCGTGCGCGACCCGGAGGCAGCCGCCATCCCGCGCTGGTTCGGCGCCGCGTGCGCACCCGCCGCACCCCTGGAATTGGATGCTGTGGCGCTGCGGCGTTCATCGACCTGGGGCATGCTGGCAGCCGACCTGTTGGGGGTTCCCCTGGTCCCGTTAGGGCCAAGCGCGACGCTCGCAGGTTGGGCCACGGCGACCGCGGACTTTCGCGACCAGTATTACGGGCTCGAAGGCTACGTGGTCGACCTGGCGGCGGCCGACCCGTGGGCGTTTGCGCCGATTGCCACGGCGGGACTCATCGATCTCGCCGTGTGCCACCACGGCGCGCGACCGACCCGGCTGTTGCGAGGCCACTGGGACGCGCCGCGCGTCGACGTGTTGCGCATGCGCCAGGGCGGCCCTCTTGGCGCATGGCTGGCCGATCGGCAGGTCCCCAAGATCCTGGTGGCGACGCAGACCCCGGTCCTGGAGGTCTGGGTCGACGTGGTGGGGGCGACCGTGCCCTCGGTGCCGGTGCTGACGGTCATGCCGCGCGATCCGACGCTGCTGTGGCCCGTGGGCGCAGCCCTGGCGTCGCCGGTCGCGTCCGCCTGGGCAGCCAATCACCATGCAGGGGCCGCATTGGCCCTGTCCGCGCTCAAGCTCAGCGCCAGCCAATTGCTCGACCTGCCGCTGCCCGATCGCGGCGCTGCTGCGTGGCCGCAAGCGGTGCGCGCGTTCCAGGCCGCGCACGAGGCACAGTCGGCCGAGCTGCGCGCGGAATGCCTGCGGCGTTTTGCGGAGATGGCAGTGCAGTGCCACGGCTTGGACGGCGCGGTGGCGGCGCGGGTATTGCAGTGGTGGCTGCGCCGCGCGCGGCTGCCGTAGGAGCCTGTCGGACCCATCCGCCAAGTCATGGAAAGCACATCAGCGCCTCAGATTTGGTCTTGAGTATTTTCAATAGGTTGTGCGACGTCGGTTCGGTTTCTCCGACAGACTCCTTGGCGCACTGCCCCCGCGCGCTGGAACGCTCGCACAAAGACCGACGCTGCCCTACACTGGGCGGCCGGGCCGGGCACGGGCCCTTGAGGCAATCGCATGACACATTGGACATGGCCTGTGGCGCTGACGGTCGTCGCCACGGCGTGCGGAGGCGCGACCGCGCACGTCAAGACCGAAGGCGCGGGTGGTGGGACCGCGACGGCAGAGGCCGCCCGGGAGTTCCGCGAGATCGAACCCGCGGCGCTCTGGAAGAAGATGCAGTCGGCCGAGCAGGTGTTCGTCGTGGACAACAACCGGCCCGAGACCTATGCGTTGGCCCACGTACCGGGCGCCGTGGCGATGCGGCCCGCCGACGTCACCGCGGACAAGCTGCCGGAGGACAAGGGCGCGATGTTGGTCTTCTACTGCGCCAACGAGCATTGACTGGCATGCCACAAGGCCGCCCGGGTGGCGGTCAAACTGGGCTACACCAACGTGTGGCTGATGCCCAAGGGCCTCGACGGTTGGAAGGAAGCGGGATTGCCCACCGAACCCAGGGGACGTGACGGCTGACCCGCCCTCGCGTTCATGCAGCCGAGGGTGGTCAGGCCGGCGCGAATCGCGCCCCACGGCCACGCTGACCTCGCCAAACTGACCTGAACCGGCTATCGTGCGCCGCGGCGGCAGGAGCCGCCCATGCGCGGCCCGTGGCCCGACTCGCCCAAGCCCTCGAAACTGCCTCGAAAATCGCCCGCGCCATCGACGACGGACCGCGCTGGCCCGATCGGCAGGCGCTGGTGAGCTTGCACGACGTCACGCCGGCGCACGGTGAAACGGTGTTTGCCGCGATCGACCACCTGCGCTCCCGCGGCGCCGCGGCCCTGACCCTGCTGGTCGTGCCCAACTACCACCACCGCGCCGACTTGCGCGACCACCCTGGCTGGTGCCAACGCCTGCGCAAGGCGCTGGGGCCGCGCGACGAAATCGTGCTGCACGGCCTGTACCACCTCGCCGACCAGGTCCCTTCAGATGCCCTGGGCAAGCTCGCGGCCTCCACCCTGACCGCGGGCGAGGGCGAGTTCCAGGTCCTGCCGTTCGACGACGCCAAAGCCCGCATCGCAAAAGGCCTGCGATGCCTGGATCGGGCCCTTGGCGCAAGACCCGCGGGCTTCGTCGCGCCGGCATGGTTGCAGAATGATGAGGTCATCCGCGCCGTGCGGGCCAGCGGTCTGCGGTGGTGCGAGGACCACACGTTCGTCTATGACCTGCGCGGCGGCGCGCAGATCCTCGCGCCAGCCCTGAGCCTGGCCAGTCGCGACCCGCTGCGCCGGTTGGGTTCACGGACCTTCGCGCGGGCCGGCAGCCGCGTGCTTCCCGCCTTGCGCACCGTGCGGCTCGCGGTCCATCCTGGAGACTTTGCCTTTCCAGAGCTGGTCGCCACGCTCGACGCCGTCCTAGGTCGCTGGCTGCCCGACCACCCGCCGCGGGTCATGCGCGAAATCTGGCGTGATGCTTCGGCGACCTGATCGACGTCCGCTGCGGGGCCGTGAAAACACCGCGCGATCGGCCCCCCCCAAAACGACGAAGCGGGGAGTCGGCTTGCAGGGTCGCGTGCTTGCGCCCCACCCAGAAAACAATTGGGGCGGTCAACCAATCCTCGTGACGTGACGCCGACTTTCAGGGCGCGACCGGCGCCATGACGCGCGCCATCACCTCGCGCTCACACGGCGACGAGGCACGTTCCTTGGCACGGTCGACGAATTCCTGCCATTGACCGTCCCGGGGCAGCGCTTCGTCGACAAAGTGCCCGATATCGTCGGCCGGCGTACCACGGCTGCACACCGCAGCAATGATGGGGACCAAGCAGCGCCGGCCGGGCACCTGACTCAGCACCATTGCCGTCAGTTCCAGGGAGGCGAGGTCGGCCGTTGTGGCAGCCATCAGGTTGCAGTCCTCTGTTTTGGCGACGACCCAGCGGGCCAGCAGCAAATCCGTGAGGGTCTGGTTGCGCAGGATCCACGAGGTCGCCGTCGGCCCGGACTTGACCACGGCCGACTTCATCAACGCGGCACAGGCCTCGATGACCGGCGCCGAGCCAGGGGCCGCCACGTTGGCGCACCGATCCAGCGTCAACAGCAGGTCAGGTTCAGCCGCGTCCTGAACACCGACCGCGAGCAACCGGTCGAGCCAACGCATCGCAGCGTCGGTGCCAGGGGCGATTGCGTTCAAGCGGTGTCCAAGCCACGTGGCGTACAGGTCTGCGCGATTGGGCGCCTCCGGGGGCGGGTCCAGGCCCTTGGACGCGTCCGCGGCCAGGTCGGCGGCCAACTCGACGTCGCGCCACGTGGCGAGGTGCGCGTAGCGACAGGGCCCCAACCCTCCACGCCGCCGGTCGAGGCCGAACTGGGTCAAAAACGCCCGCGCGGCCCTGTGCGCGTCCTCAGCCGCAAACTTGCTTTTCACGGCCGCATCCACCGCCTCGCAGGTCAACTCGGGCACTTCGACGACAGCCTCGGGCGGCTGGGACCGCGCCGGATCGGTGAAGCCCGGCCGCTCGAATCGCACCACGTGCGGTTGGGTCATGGGCTGGCGCGCCAGCCAGGCAATGTCCCTGTCGAGGGCGCATCGCTCTGCCGGCGTCAGCTCGTCCGTTCCGTCCACCAAGAGCAGCCACGGTTGCTTGCCGAGGGCGTCGGCAAGGCGCTCGCCGATCGGGCCCTCGCCGGCCGCGCCGACCTTTTCCGCGACGATGAGGGCCAATGCCGGCCGCTTCGCCGTCGCCATCTCCGCCGCGGGCCGGAACTCCAGCGCCGCGTCGACGCGCACCGTCGCCACACGATCGCAGTTCGCGCTCTGCACGGCATCCACGAGCCGGCTCTTGCCCGAACCGCCCCGCGCGAGCACCCAGGTCTGCCCGCCGCCGCGGCCCGCGGCAATCCGCTCGGCCAGTTGCGACTCGTCGACGTCGATCGCCGAGTCGCCCGCCCGCCAGCGCACGGTGATGGCTGTGTGTTTGCCCTTGGTCTGGCCGCCGATGACTTCGCGCTGCACGTTCAAACAGCGGTCAGCCAGCGCGTTGGGGATACGGCGGACGGCCTGGGCGCCTCCGCACGACCCCAGGGACGCGGCGGCGCAGGCGGCTAGGACTGGGAAGAGGAGGCTGCGCATGACGGCAGCGTAGCCGGTTTGTCCGGGGCTGGCAATCGCAGAGGTCCGACGCCCCGCCGGCCAAAAGCGGGCTAGTACCTCAGGGCCGAAATTCGCGCCGGATTCCGGCGCGCAACAGGGCTGAGGTACTTCCGGCCGCGGCTGCGGCCGGCCGCGGGGGTGAGCGCGCATGAGCGCGCGAGG
>VGRO01000252.1 GCA_016875335.1 Deltaproteobacteria bacterium
GCAGCGGGGGGCGGCAAAACCGGGGGCAAAAAAGGTCCGCCGGGCGCTGCCGGGCACGGCGTGGAGGCGAAAAAAGGCGCCGGCACCGCCGCTCCGCGGCTGGCCGGCGCGGGGCGGTGGATTCTGGCCTCCCGCTTTCATTGACCGCCGCGCACCTTGCGCTATGCTCCCGCCCTGCAGGGGGTGCCTTGCCGCGGGCATGGGGCGCGCGGGCTGGCGACATCACGCACAACCAACGACGCGGCCGCCATGGCGCGGTCGACGCCTGCGACAACGGTGCCGCGGCGCTGCGTTTGCGCGCCCGTCGGCAGGAGGACAGCATGGACGCGAAGGAATTTGCCAAGACCCTGGGCGCGGCGGCCCTGGGCCTGACGCTCGGTGCCGGATCGGCGTCGGCGATGGACTGCGACGGATCGACGGTGGCCGACGCCGGCAAGGGCGGCTGCGGCGGCAAAGGCGGGTGCGGCGGCAAGGGCGGCTGCGGCGGCAAGAAGGACGAGGCGAAGAAGGACGACCCCAAGAAGGACGAGCCCAAGAAGGACGAACCGAAGAAGGAAGAGGCCAAGAAGGACGAGCCCAAGAAGGAAGAGCCCAAGAAAGAAGAGCCCAAGAAGGACGAACCCAAGAAGGGCAAGGCCAAGAAGTAGCTCGACCCGCAGCCTCGCGGTCGCCGCCCGGGTGTGCCACCATCGGCCGCCGGGCGGCGACTGCCGTTTTGGGGGGACCTTGACGCCGATGACGAATGCCGTCCCCCGCGAGGTCGGGTTGCCTTCGGTTGCCGAAGCCACTTTGGCGTACGTGCGCGGTCAAATCCCCGGCGCGGGGCGGCTGAACGAGGCGCAGTTGGCAGGGCGCGTGGCCGACGACGTCGCGCGGCTGTCGCAGTGGTTCACGCGCGACCGCGAGGAACTGCCGCCCGGATACCTGACGCGGCCGGCGGTCCGGTCGGCGTATCAACTGTATTTCGGTCCAGTCGGCGCGGCGACCGCGCAGTCGGCCATGGATCTCGGCCGGGCGTGGCCCGCACCCATGCAGCGGCCCCTGCGCATCCTCGACGTCGGCGCCGGGCCGCTCGTGGCGACCCTTGGCCTCGCCGAGCGGCTGCGTCACACGCATGTCCTGGAGGTGACCGCGGTCGACGGAGCGCGCAAGGCCCTGGACGACGGTGCCGCGGTCCTGCGCTCGGTGGCTCCCGCGGCCAAGGTGGCCGTCCACGCCGGCAACCTGCGCGAGGGCAAGTTCTGGCGCGCGGCGGTGCGCGGACGCTTCGATCTCGTGGTGGTCGCCAACGTGCTCAACGAGTGGCATGCCGGCGGCGGGGGCCGCGGCGCGGCGCGCTGGGTGACCAACGTCGTCGCCGAACACCTGGCCGAAGGCGGTGCCCTGGTGCTGGTCGAACCCGCCACACGCTGGGGGTCGCACGTGCTCATCGAGGTGCGCGAGGCGCTCGCCCTGGCGGGTCTCGGTCGTGCAGTAGCACCGTGCTCAGGGGCCCAGACGTGCCCGTTGGCTGCAAGCCACCGCGACTGGTGCTTCAGCGAGCAACCGTGGACGCGCCCGCCGCACATCGCTGCCATCGACGCACAGATCGGCCACCAGCGCGGCACCTTGAAGTTCAGCTACCTGGTCGTCGCCACGCGACCGCCGGTCGCGCCTTGGCGAATCGTCGGCGGCGCGATGCGCGACGGTCCGATGCTCCGGCGCTACGTCTGTGGCCCGCCGGGCCGCGCGGTCGCCGTCGCCCACCGCGACAGTGCCCCTGGTTGGTTGACCGCGGCCTGGCGCGGCGACCCCGTCGAACTGCCCGCGCAACCCAAGCCCGATGCAGCCGGCGCGCGGCACGAGTGGGTGGTCGATGTCGGGGTCAAGGCATCGGACAACCGCCCTCCGGCACCGTACCCTTCGCCGTCACGGCGAACCAGGCGATCGTGAGCTGCGGCGCCTTGGCCGTGCCCGTGTCCGCCACCGCCATCACCTTGTAGTGGCCGCGGCCCAGCAGCGTCAGCGTCGCGTGCGTATCTGTGTCGCCGCCGAGTGATTCGACGCTGGTCAGCGCCGGCTTGCCCATCGACGGCGTTCCCAACGATTCGGCGAGCGCGAGGTACAGGACCTTGGACTCGCCTTCGGGGCCCTGCAACGGCAACGGCTCGCCCTTGCGCGTCCACACCGTCGCGACATGGAACGGATCGCACGGCTTGAGCTCCTCGGTCGAGGTTCGCAGCGCGACCCGCACGCCGCCTTCGCTGTACTCCAGCTGATGGTCCGGCCACTCTTCGCCGGGCGGCACCTGGCCCTGCACGGTCACGGCGATCGGCACCGCCGCGAGCGGCCGCCCCTTGGGCCGGAACAGAAAGTACAGCAAGTGGTGTCCAGCCTTGGCGAAGGTCAGCTTGAAGGTGTGGGTGTGCCGCGCCGGGTCGCTCAGCTTGTCGGCCCGCAGCACCTGCCGCCACGACAAGTCGAAGCGCACCGCGACGATCGCGACCTCGGCGCCGAGCACCGGATCGCGGTCGGCGATGGCCTGACCCTTCTCGTTGATCGGCGTGACGGTCAGTTTGACAGGCTTGCCGGCGGTCGGCAGGTCGGCGGGTTGGCCGGTTCCGGCGTCGAGGAACATCGCCACACTGGGCGCGGGCGCAGTGGGCGGCGTCGGGGGCGCGGGCGGCTCTGCGGGCGACGCCGCATCTGCCATTTCGGCCGCAGCGGGCGATTCGACCGCAGGCAGCGCAGCGTGAGCAGTTGGGACCGGTGCAATCCGTTGTGCGGCGCCGGCGGCATCCGCAGCCTGCGGGACGTCTTTGCGGCAACCACAACCGGGCAGGGCGCACAGCACCACAACTGCGACGAACATCAAGTGATTCATGGATCTCCGGCTTGGGGGGCGGCGTTCATGGTGGCGGCGAGGTGCAGCACGTCGCCATGGGTGTACCAGTCTACCGCAATCAGGTTGGCGCGCTGCGCCTGCTTGGCTTCGCAGTTTGCGACGCGGGTACTGAGCAGCGGGTTGAAGTTGACCAGCTTGGCCAACTCGGCGTGACCGGTCAGCCCTTTGGTCAGGAAATGGTTGACGACGAAAAACGCATTGCCCTTCTTGCCGCGCAGCACTTCGCACGACAATTCCTCTGGTGTTTCGGCCGCATAGGGCGTGTCGAACGCGACTTTTTCGTAGGCGTGGTTCCAGGCCTGCTGGCCCTTGCCCGATTCCAGCATGATCAGCAGTCGGCGGCCGCGGGCGATCGTCTCGTTCATCGTGGGCCACTGCTGGCCGGTTCCCTGTTCGATGCACATGCTGCGCAGTTGGCTCTGTTGCAAAGCGGCGTCGATGACCTCCGGTTGCACGTGGTCCTCCAAGATGAACACCAGAACGGTGCGCGGATGTTCCAGCAGCCACGACCGGATATCGGCAAAGGCCTCGACGAGATCGCGGCGGCCGGCCTGGCACACGCCGTGGCACAACAGCGGCGTACCGTCGGTGACCCCGTCCAGACCCTGCGCCGCGTAGACGTCGATCATCATCCCGGTGATGCCGGCGTCCAGTTGTGCGCGGATGCCGTGCGGTTGGTTGGGCAGAAACCAGCCATCGGCGGCGCTCGACATGGCGTTGTGGGCGGTCGGGAACACAACCTTGTTGAGCGGGCGCGCACAGTTGCGAATGTGCCCATTGCAAGGCAGGGCATGCGCGGCGTCGCCAGACGCATCGGCAGCTGTCGCGGCCGCGGCGTCGGTCCCAACCGAGTCCGCAGGGCCTGACAACGGGCCGGCGCATTGCCATGGCGACCACAGCAACAACCACGGCACCAGCGTTGCGATGGAACTGTGACGATGCGGCACGCCCATGGCGCCAATTTCGCCGGGAAAGGTTGCGCGATCAAGCGGGCGCTGCGAACCTAGCGGCCTCGTGAATCGCCGGGCGGCAGCTGGCGTTCGCGGCCACCGCGCGCTGGCAGCGGCCGGTCCCCGCGGACAACCCATTGGCAAGGAGTAATCTATGAGGAATTTCATCGCATTCGCGCTCGCGCTCAGCCTTGGCGCGACCGCCGCCTGCGTGGGCGGAGGTTCGGGCAGCAGCGGTGGCAGCGGCACCGGCACCGGCACCGGCACGGGCGCCGACGCAACCGGCGGCACGGACACGGCAGGTGGCGGCGGCGGCGACAACACCAAGAACACGGCACAGGTCAGCGGCACCGGCGACGGTGGCCAGAAGACCGAGGTCAAGGTCGACAAGCCGGCGGCCAAGAACGACGCCACAGCGCAGAGCAACAAGAACGGCGCCATGAACGCTGGCAAGATCCTCAACCTGTACATGTCCGACACCGGCGACGGCGGCTCAGAAGTGCTCAGCGTTATCATCGACACCGAGAAGGTCGGCATCCCCGGCACCGGCATCGGCGTCGGCAAGTCGGGCGATTCGGTGTACGTCACCTTTGTGGTCGCCACCGCCGGCGGTGGCGCCAGCTACACATCGACCGGCAAGGGCACCATCGACATCACCACCTGCCCGGGCAAGGATGGTCAGGCGGTCGTCGGCAAATTCAACGGTGTCGAGGTCGCGGCCGAAGCCGTCGTCGGCAATCTGGCCAAGTCCATCACCTTCAACGGGCCCTTCAATCTGGTCTATTGGGGCGGCGCGGGCGAACTGCAGTGCAAGAAGGTCGACCCACCGCCGGCCGACGCCGGCAGCACCGACACCGGCGGCGGCTCCACGGGCGGTTCGTGCAAGTCCGACGATTTCTGCGACAAGGGCCAGAACAAGACCCGCAACTGCTGCCCGCACATCGAGTGCATCGTCAACTGCAACATCGAGTGCGCGTCCGGTTCGATGGGCTGTGCCATGTCGTGTGGCGGCGATCCGAGCTGCGCCGAGAAGTGTGCCAAGGACTCGTACATCTGCGCGAACAAGTGTTTCGCGTCGTGCAACGTCAACGCCACCTGCCTCGCCGCCTCGAAAAAGCTCGACGCCTGCATGGTCAAGAACGGCTGCGACAAGCTGAGCGATGCGGCGCAGGACGCCTGCACGGAATCGAAGTGCTGCGCAGAGATGAAGGCGGTTTTCTAGGCCTTGTCGGCGGTCGCGTGGGCCTGGTCGCCGGATTTCGCCAGGTACCACGCGGCTGCGGTCACCGAGAACAGCAGAGCCGCCAGTAGCGAGTGCGCAGTCGTCACCGCCGCGTGCAGGTACGAGTAGATATTGACGGCGCCCACAGTCGCCTGCGCCACCACCAAGCCGACCAGCATCCACGCGACTTTGCGCAGCCCCGGTCGATCGTTCCACGACAAGGCGGCGGTGATCGCGACCACCGTGAGCGCATAGGCGTTCAGCCGGTGCAGCACCTGCCAGCCCACCGTGCCCTCGAAGGTCGGGAACCAGATGCCGCCGTGGCAGGTCGGGAACTCGGTGCACACCAGCCCGGCGATGGTCCCGGCGATCGCGCCACCCAGCGCAAACTGAACCAAGAGCAGCACCGTCCAGGCCACCAGCGCTTTGGGCGGCCGCCCGCTGGATGCGGAGTGCGGCGCGCGCAGCGCCAGCCCACCCACCACGGCCAACGCCGCGAATAGGTTGCCAAGGACGAGGTGGGTTGCCACGGTCCACGCGGCCGGCCGCGGGTCGCCGTCGCCGCGGTGCACGATGAGCACGGTCAGGCCGCCAAACACGATCTGCACCAGGAGCAGGCCGGCGCCACCCCACACCAGGCTGCGGACCCGCGCCCACGCGGCCGCGTCGCGGCGGGCCTGCATCGCGCACCACACGAAAAGGGCGCTGACCAGCAGGGCGAACACGCGGTGGCCATACTCATAGACCACGCCGGTGAGCTTGAGGTCGGGCACCAGCGCGCCGTGGCACAGCGGCCAATCGGGGCAGGCCAGCCCCGCCTTCTTGGCGCGCACCAGGGCCCCAAACGCGATTTGTACCCAGGTTGTTGCGGCCAGCACCCAGAATCCATAGGCGAGGCGGTGAGCCCCTGTGGGGGCCGAATGGGCAGGAGTTTGCATGGAGACCAATGGCGGCTCCGGCGCCGCACAGGAGCGCGTCGATCCTCAATACCCGCTCAAAAAAGGCCGCTGAAGACAACGGCGCCGCCCTGATCGATCGGCACGGGCGCCACCGTCAGGGCCGCAGGGCGCGCGGGAGCGAGAAAGGCCCACCAGAGGCCCACCCCGGTCGCGATCGCGCCGACGCCTAGGGTTGCGTAGGCTGCGATCTGGTTGCGGAGGATGGCGGCGCGGTCGGCGGTCAGCTTGTCGTCGCCGCCCGGGTAGCTGTACTGGCCCTTGTTCAGGCCGCTGTTCTTGCGCTGCTCGGCTTGCACGGTCAGCACCGCCCACACGGCGCCCCCCGCCACCATGGCGACGCCGCCGCCCAAGGTTGCCCATGCGACCGCAGGGGTCTCGCCGGTCGCATCGGCCGCGACGGTCGAGGTTGCGCCGTCGGCAGCCGGTCGGGCGTCGGCGAGGGCGGATTTGCGGGCGGCGGCGAGTTCGGCCTGCTTGCGTGCCGCCAACGTCTCGTCGATGCGGTCCACGCGCTGCTTGACCTCGTCCTTTTCGGAGCCGTCAGGCGCCTGCTGCAGATAGCGCTCGAACAGCAGTTTGGCGTACTCCAAGCGGCCCGCTTCCTCATAGGCTCGGCCGGCATTGCGCAGTCGCACCAGTTTCTCGGGGTTGAGCGCGAACGCGCGCTCGAAAAGCTCTGCCGCTTGCTGGAAGCGCCCTTCCTTGAAATGCGCAGCAGCCTCATCGGCAAGCGGCTTTCCGAGGTCCTGCCTTGCGGCCGGCGCGGCGTGCGAGGCCACAGCCGTCAGATGCGCCGCGCCGACAGCGCAAAGGGCGACCGCAGCCACTGCATTGCGTGCCAACTGCAGAATTCTAGAGCGCCTTGTCGCCATCGTCGCCTGACCGCTTGGGTTTGGCCGCCCTGGATGCGTCCGGGCGGGCTGGTTTCGCGCGTGCCGCCGTCGGCTTTTCGCTGGTTGCCGCCACCGGTGGCGCAGCCGACGCGGCCGCCGGATCGGCCGCAGCGGGACTCGCCGGCGGCGGCAGGGCCAATTCCGCCGCGACGGCAGGCAGGTCAGCCTTGGCCGGGGCGGCG
>VGRO01000253.1 GCA_016875335.1 Deltaproteobacteria bacterium
TACTCAATCATTTCTCGGGCCCGTTTGCTTGCTCCGTGGGTCGCCAGCTCGCGGACCAAAGGTCCGACTCGCGGCTCCGTCCTGATGTGAGAGTGATCGACTTATTATTTTCCAGTCCCTTACCGGCCGGGGCCTTCAACGCCTCCAGTTCGTCCTTGCCGAACAGCGACTGTCGAAGCACTGCTGCGAAGGATGGCTCGGCCGCCTGCAACGGGTCGTCGTCATTGGACACCGCCTTCGCCCGCTTCGCGAAATGTCGGTCCACCTGCAGCGTGACCCGCTTGGCCACGTCGGCCAGCAGCGCCTCCAGTTGCTCCTCGCGCAGCGGCGGCGCGGTGTGGAAGTGCATGTCAGCGGCGTCGCCGTGCTCCGACCGCGCCCGGGCACCGTCTGCAGCGATTCTGCCCGCGCGAAGCCCGCCCCTCGGTTTCGCCGCAAGCCGTTGTATTTCAAACACCCCTCTCCCAATGCGTTGGGGTCGCTGATCTGAGTGATCTGCGACGGGTCGCTGATCTGAGTGATCTGCGACGGGTCGCGCGCAGCGCGGGGGTGAGGGCTGCAACCCCTGGCGATCGTCGATCTTGCGATTGCCCTGGCGTCGCGCCCAGCCCGGGAGTGACGGCTCCGACGCCAGCCACTCCGCCCGACGCCCCGCCCTACTTCATCTTCACCCGCACCAGCAGCTCCACCTGCCGACTCGGATTGTTCACCGTCGCCACATTGCTGCCATTGGCCCCGCGGCTGCCGACCACGTACACCGACCCCGTCGCCGGGTCCACCCACACGGCGTTCGCCTGCATCCAGGCCCGCACGCTCGACTCGTTGCTGCACACCGCAAGGTCGTTGTTCGCCGACACAATCTGCTTGTTCCAGGTCCACACGCCCTTGTCGACCGTGCCGTGCAACAGCCACAGTTGCCGACAGGTGCTGCCGCCGGTCCCGGTCTCGACGGTGCCCGTCAACCACGCTTCGCTGCCGGTCAAGTACACACTGCCGACCGTGAAGCCATTGCTCCAAGCCAGCGGCATGCCGGTGTAGGCCGGCGTCACTTGGCTCCACTTGGCGCCGTCGTAGGCCACGATGGTGCCGTGCGTGCCGGCCGCCATCACGTTCTTGCCACCGGTGCCGTGCACGCTCGTCAACTGGCCCATCGCCGGCACCGCGCCTGTATTGACCACGGCCGAAAAGCTCTGCGTGTACGCCGTGGTGTCCACGTACGCCACGCCGTTGTAGCCGCTGGCGTTGCCGCAGGTCGCGGTGGTGTTGCCGTCCCAGAACGCCACGCCGGTGCGGTTGGCGTTGCTCGCCGTGTAGTGTCCGGTCAGGAACACCTCGGTGCCCGACGCCGCGTACACACCCCTCACGTTGACGTTGATTTGCGCACAGTTGGCCTTGGACGACGACACCGTCATGCGCGCGATGGTCGACCACGCCGAGCCGTCCCAGGTGGTGCGGCCGATCTGGTTGGGGGTGCCGCCACCGGCCTGGTTGCCGCCCATCACATACGTCTCTGCGCTGTTGGCGCCTAGGAACATGTCCATGCCGCGCATGGACCGTTCAAAGCCCGTCAGCACCGGGGCGCCGGTCGTCGTCCAGAACCCGGTGACTGGATTGAGGACCATCGCCCGCGCCTGGCTGTCGTCGCTGCGGCCGCCGACGGTCAGGCGGTTGCGCTGGGCCAAAAGCGCCGAGTTGCTGTTGATGGCCGCGTTGAACTGCAAGCCCAACTGCGGCGACTCGACCACATTGGCGACGATGCCGTTGAGCGGGTTGCTGCTGGTGTCGGCGCCCGCGCTGTAGACCTTGCCGCCAGTGCCGCCGTAGCGGTCGATGGCGAACAGTGCGCCGTTGGAGACCGAGCCGCCGCCGACCTGGGCCGAGACTTTCTCCAGGCCGGTGCACAAGCTGCCCGCGCAGAAGGCGTAGCTGAGCGCCGAGTTGGTGCAGGCGGTGCCCCAGGGCTTGTTGGACTTGCTGCAGCCGCTGGTGGCGTTGCAGGCGTCGACCGTGCACTCCAGGCCGTCGTCGCAGTTGACGGTCGCCGGTTTGTTGCACACTCCGGCCTGGCAGGTCGAGGTCGGCTGGAACAGCGCTTGCACGCGTCACGCGGGACAGCTACCAGCAACCGGCAGATATCGATGCGGCGGCGAAGCGGGCGGGCCCAGGCGCTCTCGTCACAGCGACGCTGGACCGGGCGCTCGATCCCGGCACGCGCCGCATTGCCATGGCGCTCGTCTCCGTCATCCAGCGTCTGGGCATGACCGCCGACCAGCGCGCCCGCGTGTCGGCGTCGTGGCGATCCCAGAAGGACCCGCTGTCGTCGAAGAGCTTGACGTTGCTGGATGTCCTGTTGACGGACGGCTCGGCCGAGGCGTTGCAGCTCGCGTCATCGCTGTCGGCGGCGCAGGCCCGCGCGTGGATCGACGCTGGCTCGTTTCGCCTGCACGTGCTCGACGGCCAACGCGCGGTCACGTTCCAGAAGGTGTTCGACGCGTGCCTGGACCGCGCGGAAACCCGCGATCCGCCAAAGCAACGACCGCCAGCCCCCGTGGGACTGCACCGCTACTACCGGGTCACGGCCACGCTGCAAGATGCGCCGCAACGAACCATGCGCCAATTCCTGCTCGCAGACGACGCCACGTGGGACGACCTGCACGACGCCATCCAGGACGCTTCCGACAGTTGGGAGCGCGGCCACATGTGGGCAATTGTCCAGGGCAAAAGCAGGACGATGCTCGCCGACGGCGATGGCGACGGTGTCGCGGGTGCCGACGGCCAGATTGCCGACCAGGTGGACGTCGGGCAGCGCCAGTTCGTGTACAAGTACGATTTTGGCGACAACTGGCGGGTCGCGGTCACGGTTGCGGCCAAGCCAGAGTTGCTGGCGCAGGACTGTCGCCGCCTGTTGGTGTCCGGTCAGGGCGCGTTTCCGCCGGAAGATTGCGGCGGGATCGGCGGCATGTACCGGCTGACCGAGAAATTCCGCGCGTCGGCAGGCAACTTCGAAGGGGAGGAGTACGAAGAGGACTGGCGCTGGGATCCCGACGCCTTCGACTTCGACGCCGTCAAGGCAGGGTTCGACCGTCCTCGGCGCTGACGCAGCAGGGATCAGTCAACCACCGGATGGTCACTCGACCCCCACGCATGAAAACGCGTACTTGGGTGCGCATTTTGTGACTGGATGGCGGCACGGCGGCAGATCGCAGCGTTGTTGTCGGCCGACGACGCAGCATTCACGCTTCCCGGCGTCGCGGCACGAGCGGCGTTGACGGCGGCGCACGCCCGGATCGCGCCGATGTTCTGGCCACCGCGCGTGCCGCTCGATGAGGCGTGTCGGCTTTTACGGCAGTGGCTCGCAACCGCAATCGCGTCGACGGATTCGTGACGAATCCTGGCGTCGAAATCCGCTCGGGGACGGCCAATTCGCGCCGGCGCGACGCGACCACGGTGGACGACCTCGCCGCCGAGTACCTCGACACGCCAGCAGAAAAAGGGCGTTCTTGCAATTGCCCTGGGCAGCACCGCGGTCAGGCTTGACGTGCGGCCGCCAGCGTTCGATGGTCGCATACCCATGCCCGACTTCGGCCAACTCCTGCGGCAACTCGACGACTGGCGTTCGCCGTACCCCACCGCCGCGATCCAGGCGCTGCGCGACCACCGTGACGAGGCCGCTCCGGTCCTGCGCCAGGTGCTGCACGACGTCCTGGCCGAGCCGTACGCGTTCGACCAGCGGATCGTGCACCTGCACGCTGCGGCGCTGCTGGCCGAGTGGCGCGACGCCGACGCGCACGCGCTGCTGGCCGAACTCTGCCGGTTGGACGAGGAGGCGTCGGAAACCGTGTGGTGCGACTTCACCACCGAAGGGCTGCCCGAGTGCCTCGTCGCGACCTTCGCCGGTGATCCGCAGCCGTTGCTGGCGGCCATCGTCGACGACGAGGCGTACACCTGGGGCCGCACATGCGCGTTGCATGCCCTCGGGCGCGTGCATTGCGAGGGGCGGTGCGACCGCGTGGCCGTGACAGTGCAGGTGCTCGCCTGGGCCGAGGCGCGCGCGGACGCGCTGCGGGTGGAGGGACAGCAAGGAGACGAGGTGTTGGCCGCAGCGGCGATGGAACTGGCGCCGATGCTGCCGTTGGACGAGGTCCAGGCGCGGATCCTGCCGTGGTTCGACAGCGGGCTGGCGACCCGCGGCTTCGTGGACCTCGATCGCCTGCGGGAGTTGGCCGGCGATCTCGACGGCCAGCGCAGGGAAGGCGACAAGCGCTACACGTGGTCCAGCGCCGAGGCCCTGACGGACTACCTGCACCACAACCAGCCGGAACCGCCGCCGCTGCCGGTCGTGCCAACGCCCCGCGGCGAGCCGCGCACGGCAGAACCGGCGTACCACATTGCGCCCGCGCCCTACCGCCGTGAAGGTCCCAAGGTCGGCCGCAACGATCCGTGCCCGTGCGGCAGCGGCAAGAAGTTCAAGAAGTGCTGCGGCAAGTGAAGGAGCGACATGACGAACAGCAAATCGACCAAGGTGCCCAAGGACTGGCAGGCCTCCTACGACAGCATGATCGCCATCACGGACGAGGTCTGCCGGCGCCACCTGAATGACGAGTACGCCGAACTCGCACGCGCCGCCCTCGCTGCCCTGTGCCGCAAGCGGCCGAGCCCCCTGGCGAGCGGGCACAAGCAGGTCTGGTGCTGTGCGGTCGTGTATGCGCTCGGCCAGGTCAACTTCCTCAGCGACAAGGCGTCGTCGCCGACCATGACCATGGCCGAACTGTGCGCAGCCTTCGATGTCGGAGCCAGCACGGCGTCGGCCAAGGCCAAGATCGTTCGGCAGGTCCTGGGCATGCACCCCTTCGAGCCGAACTGGACCTTGCCCAGCCAGCTTGGCGACAATCCGCTCGTCTGGCTGCTGGAGGTCAATGGCCTCGTGGTCGATGTCAGGCACATGCCACGCGAGGTGCAGGAGCTGGCGTTTGCGAAGGGCTTGATTCCGTTCGTGCCGGTGGACCGCAATTGAGGTCGGTCGCTATGGGAGAGGTCGGTTGCCCGGACGGCTTGCGGCTGGCTGTCGCGTGCGCCGGGGCACGCCCCAACCACCCAGGCGGTAGAGGCGTGGCGGTTTCCGGTTGCCGCGCCCTTGGCACCAGCGCCTCTCTGCCCTACGCTGACGCTCCGGAGGCGCTGCCGTGGCGTTCCGCTTGCCCACCGAAACCGCGCCTTGGACCACCGCCCAGTTGGCGCGCCTGCGCTCGACCGTGCCGTCGCCGCCCGGTCGGTGCCGGGTCTCGTTTCGGTCTGGCTGCACGGCAGCGCGCGCTCGGTGGGCCAAGCGGGCGATGTCGACCTGGCGCTTTTCGCGGTGCCCGGCGCGGTCGTCGGCGTTGCCGAGGCCGGTCGGTTCGCGGCCGAAGTCGCCCGCGCGTTGGGGCCCGGCGCACCGCCGCTCGACGTGCGCGTGATGCATGGCAACGGCCTGGAATTGGCGCACGAGGTCCTCACCCACGGCGAGTTGCTGTGGCAGTCGGACGCGGACGAGCGCGCCTGGGTCGAGGCTACCTTCGCGAGCGCGTGGCTCGACGCCCAATGGCTGCACACGGTCGCCGACGCCGCGCGCCGGGACCGCGATGCCGCCTGACGCGCACCTCCAGGCGCTCCTCGACACGCTGGAAGCGGACGTGGCGACGCTGCGACGCTATGCCCAGGAAGTGCCGTGGGACGCGTTCGTGCGCAGCCGCGACCAGCAGAACATGGTCCTGTTCGCGCTCTACCGCGCCGCCCAGGGTGCGGTCGACATCGGCCAGCGGGCGTTGGCGCGCGACCGCCTGGGTGCCGCCGCGACCTACGGCGAAGTGTTCGCGCTGCTGGCCAACGCGGGCTGCATCCCCCAACCCTTGGCCGACCGGCTGTACGGATGGGCGGGGCTGCGCAACGTCATCGCGCACCTGTACCGCTCGGTGGACCTGGAGGCGCTGCACCTGTTGACAGTTTCGCCGATCCGCCCGAACCCGGCGTTTCGCGCCACCCCCGCCGCCCCGCTCACCCCTTCCTCGCCGCCCTCTGCGCAGCCTTGGCCCTCTGCCTGGCCTCGGCCTCCTTGTAGCGGTACGACTCGCCCTTGACGTGCACGATCTCTGCACAGTGCGTGAGCCGGTCGACCAGGGTCACGACAAATCGGCCTGCCCGTAGCGGTCGAGCAGCTTGGCCAGGTGCCCGACGGCCGATCCGAGCGCGTCGCCGCGCAAGGCCAGTTTCACCAGCAGGTCGCGCACTTGCGGGGCGGCCTCGATCAGCCGGTCCTGGGCACGGTGGCGGCGGGCCTTGCGCTTGTGGTCGGTCAGCCGCAAGGTTTTCCACTGCCGCGCTCGCTGCTTTCTCGCTCCTAGTATTCGCGCGCAGCGGGGTTGCCGGGATCATGGCGGTCTCCTGGGCCCGGTTGGCCGGGAAGGGGGAGGTCGAGCTGGGTGCAGGCGCGGCGGACGGGCACCGCGGCGGCGGACCGCGTGGCGCAGGACCGGGTCGCCTCGTCCGTGCAGAAGATCTGTGCGGACGTGCTGGGCCCCACCGCGCCCGCAGAAATCACAGCGCGGACCGGCTGGCGGCGCTGCCCGACCACCAGCTCCAGCAGCCGCCACAGCCCGTGACCCTGGCAGCGGCAGCGCGGCAGCGTGGTCTGCAACGGCAGGTGGCCCGACGGCTCCAGCGCCAGGATCTGGACCGTCCGGGCCTCGATGTGCAGGCGCAGCACCCAGTCGCGCGTCGGCGGCCGCGGCTGCGTCATCGGGTCGGTCGGCGGCTCGCGCGGAAACGGTGACGGGGAAGGCCATGACATCGCGCACCTCGCTCACGGCGCGCTCGTCCGGCGCCGACGCGGGCGATGCCACCAGCCCGGGCTCCCTGGGTGAACGCCGATGCGTGACGGCCTCCGCCAGTCGCATCCGCCGGCGTCGCTGCCGCTCACGGGCCTTCTG
>VGRO01000254.1 GCA_016875335.1 Deltaproteobacteria bacterium
TTGACACGGATGATCAGGCGGCGCAGGATGGCGATCGCGCGGTCGCCGGAGGGTCCGGCGGGGCGCAAAGCCGGTTTCGGCCGGCGCGGCCTCGGGGCCAACCTTGTTTGCGGTTCCTATCCCTTGGCGCTTTTGTCGCGGGTGCGTCGCCGGCCGCTGAGTCGTCGGCAGCCGGGTTCGCGGTCGGAGTCGCCCGCCGGCACCGGGTTGGCGCAGTGTGCCGCTCCTGCTATGGTGTGCTCTGCAGCGAGCGAGGCCGGTCGCTGACTGCGAAGGCCTGCGGCCGGGGGACCGAGCGGTGCTCTGGCGTGACCACAGGAGGGTGCGATGCGCAATGTACGGACTTTGATGCTGGCCGCTGGGGCATGCGCCGCAATGGTCTGGTCGTGCGGCAACGATGCGGTGCCGACCGATGCGGGAAAGACGGTCGACGCCGCGGTTGTGCAGGAGGAGGCGGGCGTATCCCTCGGCCCGGAGACCGCGGCCGACAGCGAAGTCGCAGGCGGTCCCGAGGTCGACGCCGCCGTCGCGTGTCCGGGCGGACCGTTTTGTCCATGCCAGGAGAACGCCGACTGCGACACAGCTTTGTGCATCGAAACGCCGGCCGGCCGCCAGTGCGCCAAGACCTGCGTCGATTCGTGCCCCGGCGACTTCAAATGCTCGGCCGTCAAGGGCACAGGCGACGACACGATCGTCATTTGCGTACCCAAGGCCTTGCGCCTCTGCAACCCTTGCACGGCCAGCAAGGACTGCGACGCCTTGGGCATCGCCAAGCCCGCGTGCGTCAGCCAGGGGGCCGACGGCGCTTTTTGCGGCATCGACTGCCTGACCAACGCCGACTGCCCGACCGGCTACCAGTGCCAGGACGGCACCGCCATCGAGGGCCAGGCCGTGCGCCAGTGCGTGCGCGCGCCGGGCGGCGGTGGCGCTGTGTGCCCGTGCAGCCCCCTGGCCGTGACCCAGAAGCTGGCCACGGTGTGCTCGGTGACGGTGGCAGACGACAAAGGCAACCCCGTCACCTGCAAGGGCAAACGCGTTTGCGGCGTCGCTGGGTTGACGGCGTGTGACGCCCAGCCCGGCAAGGAGCTGTGCAACGGTCTGGACGACGATTGCGACGGCAGCACCGACGAGGCCGCGTGCGACGACGGCAACCCATGCACAACCGACGCCTGCGATCCGAAGGCCGGCCCGGACAAGGGCTGCAGCTACGTCGACTCGACCGCACCCTGCGACGCCGATGGCAGCAAGTGCACCGAGGGCGACAAATGCGTCGCCGGCAAGTGCACGCCTGGCCCCACCAAGAACTGTAACGACGGCAACCCGTGCACGCTCGACGGCTGCTCGCCCACGTCGGGCTGCGTCAAGAACCCCGACGACGGCGCGCCGTGCGACGACGAGAACCCGTGCACGCTCGGCGACGCGTGCAAGGGCGGCGGCTGCGCGCCGGGTCAGCTCAAGGCCTGCAAGACCCCCGACCCTTGCGTGGAAGGCAAGTGCATGCTGAGCGACGGCAAGTGCAAGTTCGAGGAACTGCCCGCCGATGCGCCTTGCAACGACGGGTCCGCGTGCACCAAGGGTGACGCCTGCAAGTCGGGCAGTTGCAAGGGTAAGGCGCTGCCGTGCGACGACAACAACCCGTGCACGGCCGACGCCTGCGACGCGCTGACTGGCTGCACCCACGACGCGGCGGGCGGCACCTGCGACGATGGCAACCCGTGCACGGCAGGCGACGGCTGCAAGGGCGGGGCGTGCGACCCGGGCCCGGCCATCAATTGCGACGACGGCAACCCGTGCACGGCCGACGCGTGCAATGCAGCGACTGGCAAGTGTGTAGACAGCCCCAACAGCGCTCCGTGCAACGACGGCAATGCCTGCACGCAAGGAGACGTTTGCCAGGCTGGGGCGTGCAAGGCGGGCTTGGCCAAGAGCTGTGACGACGGCAACGCCTGCAGCACCGACGCCTGCGACCCGCTGTCGGGCGCCTGCGCGCACGACCCCGGCGCCGGGCCCTGCGAGGACGGCGACGCATGCACGCTCAGCGACCTGTGCCAGGGCGGCAAGTGCCAGCCGGGTGGGGCCAAGGACTGCAGCGACAGCAACGCGTGCACCCAGGACGCCTGCGAGCCCAAGAGCGGTGGCTGCAATGCGGTGCCGATCGCGGGCTGCGGCGGCAACTGCGCCGCACCGTCCGACTGCAAGGACGACGGCAACCCGTGCACGGGCGCGGCGTGTGTGGCGGGCAAGTGCGCCTTCCCGGCCCAGGCGGGCGCGTGCGACGACGGCGACGCCTGCTCGCTCGACGATAAGTGTGAGGACGGCGGCTGCAAGCCGGGCAAGGCCAAAGACTGCGACGACGGCGAGCCGTGCACCAGTGACAGTTGCAAGGCGGGGGCGTGCCAGCAGGTGGCCATCCCGGGTCCGTGCAGCGACGGCAACGGCTGCACGGAGGGCGACCAGTGCAAGGCGGGCAAGTGCGCACCGGGTGCGGCCAAGGCGTGCGACGACAAGAACCCGTGCACGGCCGACGGCTGCGACCCGGGCGGCGGCAACTGCACTGCGGCCCCCAACCAGGCCACGTGCGACGACGGCAACCCCTGCACGGTGGCCGACGCCTGTGCGGGCAGCGCCTGCCAGCCGGGATCGCCCAAGCCGTGCGACGACGGCCAGCCGTGCACCGACGACGGCTGCAACGCCAAGACCGGCGCCTGCCAGCACGGGGCCAACAGCCTGTCCTGCGAAGACGGCAGCCTGTGCACGGTGGGCGACAAGTGCCAGGGCGGTGCCTGCGTGCCCGGCGGCTCCAAGCCGTGCGACGACGGCAATCCGTGCACCCTAGACGCCTGCGATCCCGCCGTCGGCACCTGCTCCAGCACGGCCCAGGCGGGCGGGTGTGACGACAGCAACCCGTGCACCGAGGGCGATCTGTGCGCGGGCGGCAAATGCCTGCCCGGCGTGGCCAAGCCCTGCGACGACGGCGACCCGTGCACGACCGACGGCTGTAGCGCCGCCACGGGCGCTTGCACGGCACTGCCGATCGTCGGCTGCGGAGGCAACTGCAAGGCCGCGTCGGACTGCAACGACCAGAACCCGTGCACCGACGACGCCTGCAACAACGGCAAGTGCGGAGCGACCGCCAACGCGAAACCGTGCGACGACAAGAACCCGTGCACGATCGAGGACGCGTGCCTGGGCGGCTTGTGCAAGGCCAGCAAGCCCAAGCCGTGCGACGATCAGAACCCGTGCACGGACGACGCCTGCGACGCCAAGTCCGGAGCGTGCACAAGTCAAGCCAACCAAGCCAGTTGCTCCGACAACGACCCGTGCACGCTGGCCGATGCCTGTCAGAACGGCAAATGCACGGGCGGCAAACCCCTCGCCTGCAACGATGGCAAGCTCTGCACCGACGACTCCTGCGACAAGGCCACCGGCAGCTGCAAGACTGCTGCGAACAGCTTGCCATGCGACGACGGCAAGGCGTGCACGGTGGGCGACAAGTGCGCCGACGGGTCATGCAC
This sequence comes from Deltaproteobacteria bacterium, assembly GCA_016875335.1. Taxonomy (GTDB): domain Bacteria; phylum Myxococcota_A; class UBA9042; order UBA9042; family UBA9042; genus SXRM01. Next base: position 3,516 of record VGRO01000254.1, read on the forward strand.
AGCGGGCGGGCCCAAGGCCTGCGATGATGCCAACCCGTGCACGACCGACCAGTGCGACGCCGGCTCGGGCGCCTGCCAGTTCACCGCCAACAGCGCGACGTGCAACGACGGCGACGCGTGCACCCTCGGCGACGTCTGCCAGGCCAAAGCCTGCAAGCCCGGCACGCAAAAGGTCTGCAACGACGGCAACCCGTGCACCGACGACGCCTGCGCGCCCACGACCGGCGATTGCAAAGCATCCGCCAACACCGCCGCGTGCAGCGACGGCAACGCCTGCACGTTGGGCGACGCGTGCAAGCTCGGCGCTTGCCAGGCCGGCACGCCCAAGGCCTGCGACGACGGCGACGCCTGCACGCAGAACGCGTGCAGCACAGGCACCGGCGCCTGCCAGTTCCAGCCGATCATCGGCTGCGGCGGCAACTGCACGTCCAGCGCCAACTGCCAAGACGGCAACCTGTGCACCGACGACCTGTGCTCGGCCGGCAAGTGCGCGTTTACCAACAACACGGCAGCTTGTGACGACGGCGACAAGTGCACGAGCGGCGACAAGTGCTCGGCCGGCAAGTGCGCCTCCGGCACGCCCCAGTCGTGCAACGACTCAAACCCTTGCACGGCCGACACCTGCACCGCTGCAACGGGCGCCTGCGCCTATCCCCCGTCCGCGGGCGGGTGCAGCGACGGCGACGCGTGCACGCTGAACGACCAGTGCGCGGCCGGCAAGTGTAGCCCTGGGACGGCCAAAGTGTGCGACGACGCCAACCCGTGCACTACCGACTCGTGCACCACCTCGAGCGGCGCCTGCCTGTACTCGAACAACGGCAAAACCTGCGACGACGGCAACCCGTGCACGGTGTCGGATTTCTGCGGGCTCGGCAAGTGCTCCGGCAGCAAAAAGGACTGCAACGACAACAACGTGTGCACGCAAGACTCCTGCGACGTCAAGTCGGGCTGCGTCAACTCGGCTGTGGCCGCCGTTTGCAGCGACGGCGACCCGTGCTCGGTCAAGGACGCGTGCGTCGCCGGTAAGTGCAAGGGGACGCCCAACTGCGACGACGGCAACCCGTGCACCGACGACGTGTGCACGCCGGGCGTCGGCTGCAAATACCCATACAACAACGCGCCCTGCGGGCCGGGTGCCGAGTGCTTTGCCGGCGCCTGCGAGCCGCTTTTCCACGTGGCCAAGTATGGCACGGTCACCGGCCCCAACGCGTGGCTGACGGTCGCCGTGGTTCCGAACGCGCCCAAGACCCTCATCGGCATCGATTTCTTCGGCATGGCGCGCAAGTCGCCGGACCTAGGGAAGAGTTGGACCAAGCTGTGCCAGATGCCGCTGCCGTCGGCGTGGTACTGGAACGCGCAGCCGGGCGGGTACTGGGGCTGGGAAAAAGGAAAGAATACGTCGCTCGCGGTCTCCGCCGCCGCCGACGGCACGGCGTACGTCAGCAACAACGAGGCGCTTTTCCGGGTCGAGGCGCTCGATGGGGCTGCGTGCCCGAAGCTGCCCGTCGCCGGCACGGTAAAGGCGCTGCAAGCCGCGACTTGCCATGTAGTCGGCGCCGCGACCGGCAACCTCTTCGTGTTGGCGGCCCAGTACAAGTCGAGCAAAAACAAGTGCGCGCTGCTGAAGTCGACCGACCAGGGCAAGACCTTCACCGAACTCGGCACTCTGGACTGCTATTGGGATCCGCAGGCAAGCCTGGCCGTCGATTCGAGCAACGAGGCACGCGTGCTGGCCGCTGTTCCTCCGCCGAATTTGGGCACGAGTTCGCTGTGGTCGTCGGTCGATGCGGGCAAGACCTGGAAGACCGTCCTCGACAAAGGCAGCCATGCCTCGATGGACGTCGCCCACCCTGGCGTAGCGTTTGCGTCGAACGGCCAATCCTTCTGGCGCAGTGCCGACGGCGGTCAGACGTGGACCTTCGACGCAGCGCTGGGCCTGACGTCGCGCGCGTGGGCACACGACCTGAAGACGGGCGCGTCGTACCGGATGACCGATGCAGGCAACGTGTTCAAGTTGTGGCGCACGCCCGACCTCGCCAGCGGGGGCTGGGTCGAGATGCCGGCCGGCAAGTGGTGGGCCGAGCAAGTCGGCGGTTCTTCTGAATGGGCGCGCATCGACGCTGTCGGCGGCACCGTGGCGGTGGTGACCCCGGCGCGGCGGCTATACGTCAGCGCCGACGACGCCAAGACCTTCACGCTGGTCGGCGCCGACCTGAGCAAGTCGGCGGAGCTCGGGGTCGCTGGGCTCGCCGTGGACGGTGACACGCTGATCGCGGCGCGCACCGACTGGTCCATCGCCAAGAGCACGGACGGTGGCGACAGCTTCACCACGGCGGTCGCACCCGTGACGACGCCGCTCGGGTGGGGCGACTCGGTGCGCATCGCGGTGAACCCCGTCGAGCCGAAGCATGCCGTGGCTGTCAGGTACAGAATGGGTGGGTCTGTGTACGACGCGCGCGTGCTTGTCTCGCACGACGGCTTCACCACGGCGACCATGCACACTGGCGGCGTTTCGGCCGTGAACGTGGTGCTCGCGGCGCGCGCCACCGACTGGAAGCTGGCCTACCTGTTCGGCGACACCGCAGGCTGCAAGCGCAGCCTGGACGGCGGCGACACCTTCAAGACCGTGGCGTGTGGATACCCCGGCAACACTATTTTCTACGCGCCCGCCGCGGTGGTCGATCCGAACGACGCCAACATCACTTGGCTCCACATTTTGACCAGCAAACCCACGCGCACGATGCTGCGCTACGACGCCGCGGCCGGTTCCGCGACCGACCAGACGCTTCAACTCGACGCCGCGCTCGGCGAGAGCGTCGCCGACATCGCCTCGGTGAAGACGGCAACGGGGTGGCGGCTTCGGTCGTTCGGCAGCAAGCTGCGCCTGGCCGAGTCGGCCGACGGCGGCAAGACCTGGACGCAGTTGGCGAACACCGGCGTCGCGACGGCCCAACCTTGCTTCAAGCGCAGGCTTCTGACCGCGCCAGGCAATCCAAACTTGATGGCCGCGGTGCTGCACGCGACCTCTCCCGCTTTCGCAGCGGATTGCCCGGTCACGGCCGGCAGCTACCTCATCGCGGTCAGCAAGGACGGCGGCAAGTCTTGGGCCGAGCTGTCGGGCCAGCGGCTGGCGGAGTGGTGCCAAGGCTCGATCGGTAGTACGGTTTGGCAGAGCAGGTTTCGCGACGCTGCGCTGGTCAAGGACCGCCTCGTGGTTGCCTGCTTTGGCCGCCCGCTGATCTGGTTCCAGCTCTGAGCGCGCCCGCCTGCGCGGGCTTTGGGACGTGTCTCTAGAAACTCGACCAGTTATGGGTCGCGCCGCGATGCCGCCGCGAAGAGGTTGGTGTCCGGACCGCGCGCCCAATACGGGCTCTGGGCTGGCGTCGGCGCGCGTCCACGCACCGGGCAGCCCGATCCAGGCGTCGGGCTGGCCGAACACGCCGA
>VGRO01000255.1 GCA_016875335.1 Deltaproteobacteria bacterium
CTGCGACCCTGGCCGTCCTCGAAGAGCACGTTGTCGGGGAGCACGACCGCAGCACGACCACCGGGCCTCAAGTTGCGGTAGATGTGCTGGAGGAAGGCCAACTGCTTGTTCGAGGTCGGGAACGTGAAGTCGTCCCGGGTCGGGCCACCGCCGCCTTTCTTGGTCCCGAACGGCGGATTCGTCAGGATCACGTCCGACCTCGGCACCGTGGTCCCTGTCGGCGAGAGGGTGTCGCCGAGGAGGATCTCGCAGTGCAAGTCAGGAAAAGAGCTGACGACGTGCCAATTTGCCTGCCTGGGCGAGGGCAGCAGCGAGGCGGTCAGCCAATGGTTCGAATACGCGAGTTGCGACGCAGGCTGCAAAACCAAATGCCTGGACTCCGACGGCGGCAGCTGCCTCGAAAACTGCCTGAAGTCTACCTGCCCCGCCCTGAAGGCCGCCTGCGCGCCGCTGCAGTCGTGGAAGCCTGTGGCTGTTTGCCTGTGGCTGAGAGGCCCACTCGGCGTGTCGAATTAACCGCCGGCGCAAACCTGTCACCCTGAAGGTGCAGGTTTGCGCCGGTTTCCCCGGGAAACCTGAGTTAATTCGATCGCCAAGGATTCAGGACCTTTTTTGCCGGTGGATCATGGGTGCTGCGGGGCGCGGATCGCAAAATGGAGTCTGGGCATCACGGCCCGTATCCCGGTGCGAATTTGGGGTTTCGCCTACTAGTGCTCCCCCAAAAGCGCCTCCGCCACCCGCAGTTCCACGACCCTGCGCGCCGCAACCCACCCGGCGAGCACCGCGACCGCGGCCAAGAACGCGAACCCGGCCGCGTAGGTCTGGCCGGACCAGCCGATCGTCAACGGGATGTCCTCGGCGAGCATGCCGGCGCGGTAGGTGATGCCGGCGGCGTCGACGGCCAGGCGCAAGCCCGTGGCCACCACCGCGCCCAGCACGCCCGACACGACCGCGAGGACCCCGGCTTCGAGCGCGAACATCGCGAGCATGTGGCCCTTGCGAAAGCCCAGGCTGCGCAGGGTGCCGATTTCGCGGGTGCGTTCGCGCACGGTCTTGGCCATGGTGGTCAGCACCGCGCTGCCAGCGATGACCAGCAACACAAACACCACCAGGTTGCGGTAGATCGACATCATGTCGCGGCCGCGGTTCAACAGGTCGGCTTGTTCGGTCTGTTGCCAATCGACAGCTTGCAGGTGCAGCCCCGCCGCCTTGGCCTCGGCAGAGAATCGTTCGATGAGGGCCGGGGCGCGGCCCGGGTCGGCGAGCACGATTTGGAAGCTGTCGACGCCCTTGGTGCTGGCGAGGTCTTGGGCCAAGGACAACGGACCCCACAGCAGGCGCTGGTCGAATTCGCGGACGCCGCCGCTGGTCAGGCCGACGATTTCGCCGTCCAGGGCGTTGACCCGACCGGTGGGCGAACTGCCGCTCAACTGCACCGAAGTGGTCTTGCAGTCCATCGGTCGCTCGGCGGCGATGGGCCTGGCAGTGCGCGGGTCGAAAATCTGCGGGTTGCCCTTGACCACGCAGCCCAGCGACTGTCCCAAGCCGAGGCCGGCTACCACCGCGTTTGGTTCGTCGGGGCGCGCTGGACGTCCAGCCCAGGCGTACCACTGCCAGTCTCGGCGGGCGATGTGCCCTTCGGCGATGTCGTGGCCGAAAAGCATGAACGACGCGCTCGCCGGACCCGCGTTGGCAACGCCCTCGACGAGCAGCGCCCGCATCGCGGCCCGGACGTCAGCGCCCTGACGTTTGACCCACGCCTGCACGAAGGCCTGATCTTTTTCGTCGAGCCAGTACTTGTCGGGCCGCACGCGGGCATCGACAGAACCGCCCCCGGGCTTGCGCACCATGAAGTCGCCGATCATGTTGCGGGCGTAGTTCATGGCGATTTGGCTTTCCAGCAATTGCGACAGGTAGCCTTGGAAGGTCGCCAAGGCCACAAAGCCGATCGCCATAGTGCCGATGGCGGCAATGCTGTGGCGCCAGCCGCGGCGCACGTTGCGGACCGCCAGACGCAGGAGCAGGTGCAAAGTCTTCACAGCGCCCTCGGCCTACGCGGTGGCCGCGTTCAGAAGGTCCACGGGTTTCTTGCGCATCTGCCCGCGCACGACCCACCACGTCGCCGCCATGATGCCGGGCGGCAGCAGGATGGCTTGCCCGAGGCACGCCCAAGCCGCTGGCGTAATCAGCAGTTGCATGGTGCCGGCCACGCCGGGCGGGCTGAATCGGATGCCCGCGGCGTTGACGGCGTAGGTGGCGCACAGGCCGATCGCCAAGCCAACGGCAAGGCCAACCAGCGACAAGAGCAGCGACTCGCGCACCAGAAGCCCGATGACGTGGCCGCGCTGGAAACCGAGCGCCCGCCAAGTGCCGAATTCGCGGGTGCGTTCGAGGATGGCCAGTGTCATGGCGCCTGCCACCGTAAACACCAGGACCGCCGTGACGAGTAGCGTGATGAAGCCGACCATCGACCCCAGAAACGCCATGGTGCCCACGTAGTACGGCGCCCACGCTTGGTCGGCGTAGGTATAGGTCTCGGTGGCGATGGCCTTTGCGGCGAGCGCCGCCTTGAGGTCGGCTGCGACCTGTGGCGCATCGGCGGTGTCGCGCAACAGCAGGGCCACGTAGGTGACTCGTTCGGTGGCGTAGAGCGACTGCAGCGTCGACAGTGGGACGATCATCGCCGTCTCTTCGGCGACCGGTTCGGCGGCGTGGAAGCTTGCGACCATCTGGCCGTCGACGGCGTTGAGCGTCCCGTCGTAGGTCTGCCCGACCACCTGGATGTCGGCGTCGGCGGCGAGTTGTTCGGTCACCTTGTCGGTGTCGCAATCGAGCACGGTCGGCGCGGGCGGTTTGCCGCGGACCTCGTCGAACACCTTGGGTTTCTGCAAGATCTTTTGCAGCCCGGCGGCCAGCGCCACCCCGCGCGGCGCGTCCCTGACCTGGTAGGCCCACTGCCCCTGGGCCGGCCTCGCCAATTCTGGCGACGCAGTCAGCAATTCCGGGTGTTGCAAGAGCGCCGCGTGCTCCTGGGGGTCGATGCCGAGCAGACTCGCCGGGCGGGTGGCGCAGGCGTTGCCCGCCATGCCTACGCCGCGCAGGTAGCGGGTGGCGCGCTCCACCCGCGGATCGGCCTTGGCCCAGGCGAGGATGGCATCGGTCTGTGCCCGGTCGAACTGGTATTTGTCGGGTTCGGCCGCCGCGTTGTCGAGGCCACCTTGCTTCCACACCGCGACGTGGCCGGCGTGCTGGATGAAGACCGCGTTGGCTTTGAGGAAGCGCTCGATGCGCACCACGTAGCCGCCGAGCAAAACCAGGCCGGCGTAGCCGAACGCGATCGCCGCGACGGTCGCCAGGTTGCGCTTGCGGTTGCGCCGCAGGTTGGCAAAGGCAAAGGCCCAGGCGCGCTTCATGCCGCCCCCTCGGCGACCTTGCCGTCCCTGATGCGCACGACGCGGGCCACGCGCGACATCAGTTTCTCGTCGTGCGTCGAGAACAGGAAGGTGACCCCGCGCTTCTGGTTGAGATCGACCATCAGGTCGACCAACTTGCCCGTCGTCTCGGAGTCGAGATTGGCGGTCGGTTCGTCGGCGAGCACCAGCGCCGGCCGCGTGACCAGCGCCCGGGCAATCGCCACGCGCTGGCGCTGCCCGCCGCTCAGCCTGTCAGGGAATTGCGGTGCGAACTCTGTCAGTTGGACGTCCGCGAGCGCCTGGGCCACCCGATCGGCGCGGTCCTTGGGTGCGAGGTCGTCGTGCAGCAGCAGCGGCAGTTCGACGTTTTCGGCCACGCTGAGCACCGGGACCAGGTTGAAGGCTTGGAAAATGTACCCGATCTTGCGGTTGCGGAGCGTGCAGCGCGCCGCGTCGTCCAAGTGCGAAATGTCCTGGCCGCCCAACACGATGCGGCCCTCGTCCGGCTCGTCCAGGCAGCCGATGAGGTTGAGGAGCGTGCTCTTGCCCGACCCGGATGCGCCAACGACCGCCGTGAATTCGCCCGCTTGAACCTGCAGATCCAGGCCCCGCAAAGCGTGCACCTGGGTCTGGCCCAGTTGGAAGGATTTGTGCACCCCCTGCACGTCGACCAGCACTTCGCCCATCGCTGCCTCCTGCCGCTATCGCTGCCGCGGATCCACCTCGACCTGGCCGCCGCACACCACCAAGCGCACGCGCGCCGCCATGCCCAGCGGATCTCCGTCGAACACCACAAGATCCGCCGGACCGCCCTCCGTCACCGTGCCAACCGCCGCCCGCGGACCTTGACCGAGTTCGAGGATCTCGGCCACGTGGCGGGTCACCGCGGCCAGCGCGGCCGTCCAGTCCAGGCCGTTGGCCACCGCAAACCCGGCGTCCCAGCGCAGGTTCCGGGCATTGTGGGTGTCGCCGGTGGCAATCGCCAGCTTGACGCCGGCCTTGGCCAGAAGCGCCGCCGCGTCATCGCGCGCCCGCCGATTGGCCGGGTCGTACGGCCGCGCCCGCACCGGTGCCAGGATCACCGGCACCTTTGCCGCGGCGAGATCCGCCGCCACCACGTGGGCCTCGGCGCCGCCAGCGACCACCAGGCGCAGCCCGAAGTCGCGCTGCACCCGCAGCAGGGCCGCGATGTCGTCGGCGCGCTGCACGTGGGCGACCACCGGCCGGCCGGACTTGAGGTGGGTGGCCAAGGCCAGGAGCGCCGGGTCGTCTCGGAGTTTTTGCAGCGATTCAGCCTCGGCTGGCGACAGTTTCTTCTTTGGATCCTGGCTGTTGATCCGTTGAGCGTTGCCCAACAGTTCACGCAGAACCGCAAACTGGCCGGAACGCGCCCCGACGACGGGTTCGCCGTTCTTGGCCTCGTCGCCGAGCGTCAGGTGCATCGCCACGCCGTCGCGGACCGCGGCCTCTCCCACCAGTTGGCCGCCGGTGCGAAAGGCGACCGACTGCCCGACGACCGTGGCGTTGCCCACCGGCCGCGCCAGCGAGACCGTCACACCGCCCTTGCGCGCCGCCTCCACCGCCCGCGACAGGGTCACCACGCCGTCGATGGCGCGCACGTGCGCGAGGTTGCTGGCCCGCCGCGCCACGCCGTCGTGGGTGTTGTCTTCCAGGTCGATCTCGACCAATCCCATGCGGCTCAGCGACTCGATGAGGCCGGGGATGACCACGCCCTTGCCGGCGAAATCGTGCACCGTCGCGCCTGCGGCGGTGGGGGCGCAAGACTTGCGGGTGCGCGGATCGCCCGCCGCGGCAGGTCGCGGGTCTGAGACGCCGATGCACTGCACCCTGTCGCCCCGAATGAGCACCTCGGCGTTGGGTAGCGGCGGTTCCTCCGGCACGACCGAGTGCAGCGTGACACCCTTGATGAGGGTCGCGGGCGCTGCCGCAAAAGCCGGAGCGCTGCTCAGCGCCAGCAGCGCAAAGGTGGTGAGAATTGTTGGCCTAGTGTCCACAGCCGCACACGCCATGGTTGGGCCGGGCATCGGTGCTCCAGGCGGCCTGTAGGTTCGCGCCGTCACCGACCACTTGGGCCCCGTCGATGAACACCCGCTCGGGCTGCGCGCCGATGGCGAACGGCGATCCAGGCCACACCACGACGTCCGCCTCCTTGTTGGGCTCCAGCGTCCCGATGCGGTCGCCCAATCCAATGGCCTGGGCTGGGTTGCGGGTCACGGCTTGCAGGGCGGCCTGCTCGGAAAGTCCGTAATGGTGTGACTTTGCAGCCTCGAAGATGAACCATCGCGCGTCGATGACAGGGTGATCCGTCTTGAGCGCAAGGCGGACCCCAGCCTCTTCGAGGATCTTGGGACCCCACACGCTGGCGTCGTAGGCCTCCATCTTGAAGCCCCAAAGGTCCGAGAACGTCGCCACCGCTACTTTGCGTTCCTTGAGCAACTGCGGAACTTTCCACGCCTCCAGCGCATGGTGGATGGCGGCGACCTTGAAGTTGAACTCCTCGGCCACGCGCAAGAGGGTCTCGATGTCGTGGACTTCGTAGCAGTGGACCTGCAGCGACACTTCGCCGCGCAAGAGCGCCACCAGCGGTTCGAGGTCAGCGCGATTCGGCCGCGGTGCAGCCTTGGGGTCGTCTTTGCTGTCGCGGTCCCAGCGCGCTTGTTGGTCCTTGAGGTCGCGGGCTTCGGCCAGGCGCTGGCGCATCAGCCAGGCGTGGCCCAACCGCGCCATCGGCATCATCGTGCGCTCGCCGTACACGCGCTTGGGGTTCTCGCCCATCGCCCATTTCATGGCCCGCGGAGCGCCCGCGATCTGCATGTGTGCGACCGTCTTGCCGAAAAGCTTGACGTACAGCGCCTGACCGCCCATGACGTTGCCGCTGCCGGGCAGGATGAGCGCAGTCGTCACCCCGCCGCCCACGGCCCGGGCAATCGCGATGTCCTCGGGGTCGAAGGCGTCGATGGCGCGCACAAACGGCGTCAGCGGCGCGGTCATCTCGTTGCCGTCGGACTTTGCGCGGCCGTGCGGGGCCGGGTACACGCCGAGGTGCGAGTGCATGTCGACCAGGCCCGGGGTGACGATCTTGCCGCCGAGGTCCAGCACGCGGGCACCGGCCGGCGCGGCGAGCCCTTTGCCGACGGCGGCGATGCGGCCGGCCTGCATCACCAAGTCCGCCTGTTGCAGCACGGCGCCGGTGGCGGTCCACAGTGTCCCGTTGCGCAAGAGCGTGGGCCGTTGGTCGGCGTCGGGCGGGCGGGCGACGGCGGGCACGGCACCGATGGCCGCGGCCACCCAACACGCACACGCAATCAGGAAACGCCGAACCACGCCGATCCTTGGGCGACCACCGCCAGGTCAAGGGCGCGCAGTATCGGCCGGTTGGTCGCGGGGCGCAATAGGTTTTTTGGCCCAGAATCCACCGCCCCGCGCCGGCCAGCCGCGGAGCGGCGGTGCCGGCGCCTTTTTTCGGCTCCACGCCGTGCCCGGCAGCGCCCGGCGGACCTTTT
>VGRO01000256.1 GCA_016875335.1 Deltaproteobacteria bacterium
CCGCGCCCGGCTTGGCGGCGATTTCGGCCTTGGGAGTCAGCAGCAGGCCCAACAGATCGGTGGCGCCGAACAGCATGCCGGCCACACCGCTGACCGACAAGTAAGCGCCGCCCGGACCGCCATCGGCTGCGGGGGCGGGGCTGAGCAGGTGACTCGAATCCTTGCCGCGAAATCCGAGGAACGCCATGGGCTCGGACCCAAAACCGCCGTAGCCGAAACCGGCCATCTTCGACAGCGGGTTGAAGAACTCGACCTGACCGCCGGAGTCGGCCAACTCGCCGACGTGCGTGACAATTTCCGCCGTGCCTTCGTTGCGCATGGCCGTGACGACCTGCAGCACCGGCGAATCGGCGCGCAAGATGAAGTAGCGGCTGATGGTCAGCGGCAGGTCCTCGTCTGGGTTGAGCGGCAACTCGATGGCGCTGCCGACGAAGGCGGCCACCAGCCCCGTCAAATGGATGAAATCATTCTCGGTGTCGGGCCCAGTGACGCGCAGCACCGCCGGACCACCAGCGCTGCCGTCGGCCAGGATCTCGAACTGCTTGGGCAAAAGCGTGCGCCCGAGATGGAAAAGCAGGCAGTACTCGCCGACGTTGTCGTGGCCCGGCTCGCCGGCCTTGCGCACCACGTCGGCGTCGAGCACCGTGCCGCCCCACGGACACGGACCCTGGTGCCGGTCGTCGCCCTGCACGATGTAGCGGACCACCCCGTTGCCGAGAATGAAGTCGCCCGGCTTGCCCTGCGCCGCCGCGCCGCCGATGAGATCCTTGGCATCGGCGATCTTGCGCACGTAGGCTCCGGCAGACCCCGCGCCGCCGAGAAAGGGACTCAGATCCGCCGCAACCGGATCGCCGGGCTTGCCTGGGCTGCTGGTGTCGAGCAAAAACGCGTCTGGACCGGCCACATCTGCAGGTTTGGCGGCGGTGTCGCTTGCGGTGGCGGTGGCGTCGCCAGCGGGCGCGGGGTCCTTGCCGCAGCCGGCGGTTGCCAGCGCCAGCGCGGACAGTGCCGCAGCTACGTCCCTGAAGGGCAGGGCTACGTTTCTGAAGCGCAGGGCTACGTTTCTGAAGGGCAGGGGGGCAGGGTGGGTCGTCTTCATGGCCGGGCAGGGTACGCGGGGTGTGCGCGGGGCGCAATGCAGAATCGCGCCATCTCCGGGCAGCCTTTGCTTTTCATCGCATGAAGGCCGCGACGCCAGCGACGATTCCTGCGACGGCCAGCAGCATCCCCGCAGTGCGCCGATCGCCCTGCTCGGCCGTGGGCGGCCGGCGCGCCCGCCACAGCGACCACAGAAGTGCTGCGAGCGCCACCCACGACAGTTGGGCAAGGTCGAGCCCGGCGCCGAAGCACAGCAAGGGCCACCACAACTGGTCGGTGCCGCCTGTCAGCGCCTGCAGCCCCTGGCCGAAGCCCAGGCCGTGCACGAGCCCAAAGGCGCCGCACTGCACGGCCAGTCGCCAACCCGGCGCGCCAGGATCGACCACCGCCCGCCACGCCGACAGCGCGATGGTGCCGCCGATGACCACGTCCAGCAGCGGGACTGGCGGCCAGTGCAGGACCATCGCTGCGGCCATCGACGTCAGGTGCCCGAGCGAAAAACCGGTGACGCCGGCCACCAGCCCGCGAAACGAGGCGGCTGCAAGGACCAGGGTCAGCAGGAAAATCAGGTGGTCGGGGCCGAAGAGCAGATGCAGCGCGCCCTCTTCGGCCCAGGCCCACAACACCGTGTCGGGCGGTCGGGTCGGGTGGTAGCGGTCGCCCGGCTGCGGAAAGTCGCCTGGCGGCACCGGCTGGGCCGGCGACAGCCCAGGAGCCGTGTCCTTGAGGGTCGCGGCCTTGCCGCCGCGGGTCTGCGCGACCACGGCGCCGGAACCGAGATGGACGGTCAGGGCGGAAAGATGCGGCGGAATCAGCGCTTGGACCTGTTCCCGGCCCTTGACGTCGATGGTCCACAGCAAGGTCGTCCGGGTCTTGTCGCGGCTGTATTGCTCGCGGCGCAGTTCCAGCCGATCCATCGGCGTCGGGCAGCGCACCAGGAAGCGGAAACCCAGCCACTGGCCGTTGGCGCGTTCGACCAGTTGGCGATCCGGAGCTACGTGCTCCAGCGCGCAGTCCGAAAAGGAGAACGCGCCGCGCACGGACGAAGCGAGCTCTTGGACGCGGGCCTGCTCGGGCAGTTGGAGATCGGTCAACAGCGACTCAACGGCTTCCAAATGGGCGCGGGTCAGAAAGATCAGCGCGTCGAACTGACGGCCGTCGTCGGATTGCAGGTCGATGAGGGCCTGCGATTGCACCTCGTCGATCGGGTGGGCGGTCGCGCGGGCACGCGGAAACGCGAGCAACAGAGCAACGGCGAGGCCAAACAGGGCAAATCGTGTTCTTTGGCGCAATGGGATGCTCCAGTGCGGCCCGGCGGCCGTGCGGGGCTGCAAGGGTAGCGCGTTTCGTCCCTTGGCGCCGCCGCCGCCCCGTGTGCCTATGAGGAATCATGCGGGAAGCTGCGCCTGTGTCACCAAGGCGTGACCGGCGCTGACAGCAGCGCACCAGGTCACCTACAATCCGGTCGGCGGGCGCGCCAACCCCGAGCCGCGGGGGGCGCAAGGCAGGGCAAAGTGGGCAGGACCAGTGCGCGCGGCGTGGCGCGCACGGTGGTAGTTTTTGCCTGTGGATGGGCGGTGTTCGCTGGCCTGATGGCGAGCGCGCTGGCGCAGTCTACCTCGCCCGGTCCGCTGGCGGCCTCGCACCGCAAGGTCGACGACCAGTGCGGCAAGTGCCACAGCGAGCAGGCTGGCGCCGACGACACGCGCTGCCTCGATTGCCACAAGGAGGCCAGGACTTCGCGCTGGCACTGGCGGCACGCACAGGACAGCAAGAAGGCGTGCGCATCGTGTCACCGGGACCACCGCGGGCGCGATTTCCAGATGATAAGATGGACGCCACCCAAGGACTTCGACCACGCCACTACCGGCTACCCGCTGCGTGGCGCCCATGCCGCGCAGGCGTGCAAAGCCTGCCACAAGGTGCCCGCGCGTTGGATGGGTCTGCCGACCGCGTGTGCGGATTGCCACGCGGATCCGCACAGGCCGACGCTGGGCAACCGCTGCGAGGCTTGCCACACCGATGTGCGCTTTTCCAAGGCGGAGCTGTTTCGCCACGACAAGGCGCGGTTCACGCTGGTTGGCAAGCACAGCACAGTCGCCTGCGCCGCGTGCCACACCGCAACTGGCAGCAAAGGTCGCTACCGCGGCCTGGCGTTTGCGGCGTGCGCGGATTGCCACCGCGAGCCCAAGGCGGGCCACGCCCAGTTGCGCGACTGCAAGGAATGTCACGACAACGAGTCTTGGCGCAAGGTGGGGCGCGGTTCGGCGTTGGCGTTTCACGAGCGGACACGGCTGCCGCTGCTCGGCCGTCACGCCGATGTCGCTTGCGAGAAGTGCCACACGCATGCCACCAAGCCTGCGGGCGACGGCAACGTCCGCTACGGCCCTTTGGAGCCGGCGTGCTCGGCATGCCACCGCGACCCCCACCAGCAGCGGTTTGGTGGCGATTGCAGGGCGTGCCACGGCTTCGTCGACTTCGGCCGGCTGCCGCGGGCGCCGTGGACACACGATCGCACCCGCTATCCCCTCCGCGGCCGCCACGAGCCGGTCGCCTGTGGCCGCTGTCACGCGCCGGCTGCGACCTACCGCGCCAAGTTCCTGGCCCGCGACGGCGACCGCTGCACCGATTGCCACAGCGACCCGCACGGAGGCCCCATGGCGAGCGTCGCGGCCGGCGACCGCTGCGAATCTTGCCACGCCGTCCAAGGGTTCGCGCCGGCCGCCTATGGCCAGGCCGAACACGCGCGGGCCCGTTTCGTTTTGGCTGGAGCGCACCGCGTCGTCGCTTGCTCCGGCTGCCACCCGCCGGATCCGCGCCAGGCGCCCGGGTCGGTCCCCCCGGCTCCGCGGCGTGGCGACGGCGTGCGTTGGCTGCCACCAGGATCCCCACGGCGGACAGTTTGTGCGTCAAGGCCAAGCGCCCGGTTGCGACGTCTGCCACGGCGACCGCCAATTCGTGCCCGCTGACCGGTTCGACCACGGCAGGACGCGCTTTGCCCTTACGGGCGGTCATGCCAAGCCCGCCTGCGAGGCGTGCCACTTTCGGCCGGCGCCGGGACGACCGGTGGTGTTCGCCGGGTCGGCCCAGCAGTGCACGGACTGCCACGCTGACCGCCATGAGGGCCAATTCCAGACAACGGAGCCACGCTTGCATTGCGGCGACTGCCACAAGGACAGCGTCAGCTTCAAGATCGCGCGCTTTGACCACACCAAGACGCGCTTTGCGCTCGATGGCCGCCACCAGGAGGTCGCGTGCGCGAGATGTCATCCGGATCGCGTGGGGCCACAGGGCAAGGCGACGCCTTTTTACCGCGTCGGCCGCATGGCTTGCGAGGACTGCCACAAGAATCCGCACAATCCAACCCCGCGGAGCGCGCCATGACGACGTCGGCCCGCGCCTTCGCCAGCTTGTGTGCATTGGTAAGCATGTACACCACAGGGCGGTGCTGGGCTGAAACCCCCGCGGCCCCGGCGGTATCGAACAGTGGGACGGCGGCGGCCAGCACCTGGGCGTGCGCGGCATGCCACCAGACCAGCACATGGACCCGCATCGCCGAACGCGCCCCATTCGACCACCGCTTGACCGGCACGCCGCTGGCCGGGGCGCACAGCCGAGCGCCGTGCAGTGGCTGTCATCGTCCGGCGGAGCGCGCACAGCCAAAGGTGCCGCGCGCCTGTGCCGACTGCCACCGCGACATGCACCGGGGCGAGTTGGGCGCCGATTGTGCGCAGTGCCACAGCGCGACGTCGTGGTGGTCGCCGCGCAGCCTGCCATCGCACGAAACCGCGCGTTTCGCCCTGACTGGCGCCCACACCGCCACCGACTGCCGCGCCTGCCACCAACGCGCGACGGCGGGCGTGTACCGCGGCACGCCACAGCTTTGCGCAGACTGCCATGGCGGGCTGGCGACCACCGTTCGCAAGCCAGACCACCGGGCAGCCGGCTTCGGGCCGGGTTGTCAGCCGTGCCACAGCACCTTCAGTTGGGCGCCAGCGCGCGTCAACCATGCGCTGTGGTGGACGCTCGAGGGCAAGCATGCGACGTTGGGCTGCGACAGTTGTCACACGGTCGGCGTTTTTCGTGGCAAAGGCGGCGCCTGCCTGGGCTGCCACGCCGACAAGCTGGCGGGCGCGCACCCCGACCACAAGTCGCTCGGGTTTTCGAGCAGTTGCGAGAATTGCCACACCAGCCTGGGTTGGCGGGTGCTCAAGCGCACCTGGCACGACAACTACTACCGCATCAGCGGCGGAAAGCATGCCAATATCGCCTGCGCAGGGTGCCACGGCGGCGGCTTCGCGGCGACCCAGCTCGTCTGCACCTCGTGCCACGAACACGACCAGGCCGAGATGGCCCACGAGCACGACGATGTCGGCGGCTACGTGTGGCAGTCGAAGGCGTGCTACGACTGTCACCGCAAAAAGGGCAAGGGCGATTGAGCGAGCTGTTCACCAGCGGAGGTCGGCGATGAGGCGCGCGATCGCGTGGGTCTCGTGGGCGCTGCTCTGCGCCTGCCAGGACGCCGCCCATCCACCAACTGCTGCGACGGCGGATCCGGCCAAGGCGTTGACCTGCTTTGAATGTCACACCTGGCACTACGACCAAAGCGTCAACCCGGCGCATGGGCCTGTCGGTTTCGGCCACGACTGCGCGAACTGCCACGTGACCGATCACTGGGCGCCAGCCAGCGGCTTCGACCACGCCACCGTCTGGCCGCTCACCGGCGCGCACATCGGCCCCAAGTGCTCGCAATGCCATGGCAACTTCGCCGCAAAGGCGGACCGGGCGTGCGTCGCCTGCCACGCTGACGACTACGCCGCCGCCGGCAACCCGAACCACGTGGCGCAGGGCCTGCCCAAGACCTGCGAAAGCTGCCACACCACGGCGGCGTGGAAGCCGGCCACGTCCGTCCAGCACCAGTTTCCCATCACCACCGGCAAGCACAAGCTGGCCTGCGGCAAGTGCCACGAGGATCCAAGCAACTACAAGACATTCACATGCATCTCCTCCGGCTGTCACCTCGCGAGCAAGACAAACCAGAAGCACAGCAAGGTCAACGGCTACAACTACACCAGCGCCGCGTGCCTGAAATGTCATCCCAACGGCAAAGAGTAGCGGCGACTGCCGCGGTCTTGGCGGGCGCCGGCCTCGCCTGCGCGGCTCCGTCGGCGCGCGGCGCCGAAGTGGTGGGAGTCGCCGCTCTCGGTCGCGAGGTGTACGTCGCGCTCGCTCCGGGTAGGCGCCAACGGTCGGTCAGGTGGTCGTCGGGTCTGGCAAGCAGGCGCAGGTGGCCGAGGTGGTCGGCCGCCGCGCGCGCCTGACCCTGGCCGCTCCGGCCGGCGTGCGCAAGGGCGACAAGATCACCTTGGCGGCCCAAGCGCCGGGCCCGACCGCAGACCCACCGCCGACCGTGCCGCAGCGATCGTGGAGACCGCGGCCGCCCGCCGTGGCGCGCGACGACGTCGCGTTTCAGGCCCAGTGGCAAGCGTGGCACGCGGCCTGGTCACCCTACCTCGACCCGCCGCGGGTGCACGGTCGCGATCCGGCATCGCGTGTCGACGGCACCTTCACCGCGCTTGCCGCGGTAGTCGCTTCGGGTGCGCAGCCATGGGCCCTGGTCCGGCTGGGATCGCAACTGGCATGGTCTGGCGTCGGCGGCACGCCCCTGGGCTGGCAGCACGATGTGTCGCTGTGGATCGATCAACTGGGCTGGAGTCCGCGCGCAGCCGGGCGGCGGCTCGCGCAGGTGCGGCAGGCCCAGGTGGTCTGGCAGCCGGCCGACGGCGTCGGGCCGCGCTGGGCGCTGGGCCGCCT
>VGRO01000257.1 GCA_016875335.1 Deltaproteobacteria bacterium
CGGCGCTTCCGGCGCGGCGGCCGGTGGCGGGGGCCGGGCGCCCTTGTCGTCGGGGGCGGCAAGCGCGCACGGCACGACCAAGCCGGCGACCAAAGACGCCGTTGCGGCGGCGGCCGCGCTTCGCAGGAACATCGTCATGGAGCCTCAACTGGGGTGGCGGTGGGAATCCCGGCCATGCCGGGTGAAGCGGGCGGCCGATGGTGACCGGCACGGGCGGGTCGGCGGGCGGCAAGGACGCTGCTGCGTTTGGCCAGCCGCTCAGCCAGGTCGGCAAGTCCGGGTTGGCCAGAAAGGTCGAGGCCGTAGCGCTCCAGGATGGTCAGCGGCTGCGCGAGGGCCAGGTCGGCTGGCGTCAGTCCGTCGCCTACCAGCCACGGCCGGCCGCCGAGCAGTTGCTCGAAAAGGTCGAGCATCTTGCCGATGACCGCGGTCTCCGCGCGGTAGGCCTTGAGGTTCCACTGATCCGAGGTCTTGCCGGCGATTTCCCGGTCCAGGCGGATGAGGGCCGGCAGCAATGCCTCGTCGACCAGGTCCTCGGCCATGGCGACGCGCGCCGCCTGCAAGGGGTCGGCGGGCATCAGCGCCGGACCCGGCGCCAGCGCATCGACGAATCGGGTGATCGTGCGCGACCCGAAAATCGGCCGGCCCTTGTCGGTCACCCAGACCGGCAGCTTGCCGAGCGGGGTCAGGGCGTGCAGCTCGGGCGGCGGCGCTTCGCGATCGCACAGGTTGCTGGCGTAGTCGACCTCGCGTTCGGCCAGGAAGGCGCGCACGCGAAAGCAGAACGGGCAGTCGGCGAAGTGAAAAAGTGTGGCCACGGCGCGCTGGGTGCCGGCCCGGCCGGCGGGGCCGAAAGTCTAGCACGAGTTCGCCAGCGTGCGATACCGGTGCCCGCTGGCGCCAAGCCCCGGTCCATGCGGGGACTTTGCCGTCAACACCTGGATCCAGTTGGCACACCGTCCCGGCCACGGCAACGGTGTCCCGAGGTCCAGTGAGGGCCATGCCCGCAAGAGCAGGTAGCGGCATGCCGAAGCTGCGGTTGTCGGGGCCGCCCCTAAGCCGTACCCTACTGCCCAGCCCGCCACAGGTTGGGCGTGCGGACGGCACGATGCGGCAGCGAAAACGAGACGCCCTGGCAGCGGTGACGGCGTGGTTCCTGGTCGGCGCCGCGGCCAGTGTCGGTTGTGGCCAGGACACGCCGACCGGTCCGAGCGTCGGTCAAGGCGCCGGTGGAACGACCGGCACCACCGACGGCGGCGGCCTGGGCGATGGCGGCGGCGTGGCCGATTCCACGGGTGCGGCCGAGGTCACGGTCGTCAAGAGCAACATCGGCAAGGCGTGCGCGAGCAATGCCGACTGCGCCCTCATCGGGCTCAAGTGTTTCGAGACCAACGCGGCCACTGGCGCCGGCATCTGCAGCAAGAAATGCGCGAGCGGAGCCGAATGCGACGCCGGGACCTTCTGCAACCCGCAGGCCGATCTGCTCATCTGCACGCCGCCGCGGTTCTGCAACGGTTGCGGCCACAACGCCGACTGCGGCCCGGACGGCCTGTGTCTGCAGGGCAAGAGCGGCGCACGCTACTGCACGCGCCAGTGTACTTTTGGCGACAACAGTTGCCCTGCTGCAGCGAGTTGCAAGCAGTATGGCAGCGCCATCCACGAGTTCGCGTGCCAACCCGACTACGGCAGCTGCGTCGGCGACGGCGCCCAATGCAGTCCGTGCGGCGGCCCAGGCGACTGCGCGGCGGGCGCCGAGTGCTACTACGCGTCCACGACGGGCGAGCGGTTCTGCG
The DNA here is from genome assembly GCA_016875335.1 of Deltaproteobacteria bacterium. Classification (GTDB taxonomy): domain Bacteria; phylum Myxococcota_A; class UBA9042; order UBA9042; family UBA9042; genus SXRM01. The sequence goes on from VGRO01000257.1 coordinate 1,794, forward strand.
CCAAGGTGTGCGCCCCAAACACGCCCGGCGCGTGCCCGGGCGGTTTCGTGTGCAGCCAGCCCAAGGGCGCCGCCAAACCCTACTGCCTCAAGCAGGTGGGCAAGGAGACCGTCGCCACATGCTCCAAGGGCGACAAGGGCTATTGCGAACCCTGTGCCGCTGATTACGAGTGCCTGTCGGGCCGCTGCGCACTGAAGAACGGCAAGAAATTCTGCGTCGAACCGACACCGTGCAAGAACAACAAGGACTGCCCGCACGGCGGAGAGGCCACCGCGTGCGTGCCCAGCGACAACGGCAAGGGCACCATCTGCGCGCCGCCCCTGTCGTGGGGCTGCCAGGGTTACCTCGCGTGCCTCGCGGTGAACTGCGGACCCGACGAAACCTGCATGTCGGGCGTCTGCAAGAAGAAATAGCGCATGCCGCCCGGGCGGCCTTTTGAAGCGCACCGCGAAAGGGTACGTTTTGGCAGCCGGCGACCGTCGCCTGGCGAGGTCCGTAATGCCCCCCCGCCGCAGCCTTCGCGCCTTCGCCTGCATGTGCGCCGTCTTCGCCCTTCTCGCCTGGGATTGGGGCCTGGCCGCACCCGCGCAGGCCGGCAAGCTGTCGAGCGCACGGAGCGCCGTGCGGTCGGGCGGCAGTTCGTCGTCGTCGCGGTCCAGCGGCTCGCGCAGCAGCAGCGCGTCGTCACCCGCCAGCGGTTGGGGCGGTTCGGTGCACCCAGCCTGGTACGGCTACGATCCGTTCTACGATAATTGGCTGACCTGGATGCTGCTGCCGTGGTGGGGACCGCGCCGCTGGATGGGCGACGACGGCGATCGCGCCGTGGCCTTTTCGACCGCGCCCTATGCCGACGGCTACGACGGCTACATGCGCGTCGAGGGCCGCTCGGCCCCCCAGACTTTGCCGGGCGTCGCTGCCAAGGACGATACGGGGGCGCCGTTGCTCGGTCGCGGCAGTGCGCTGCGGGTATGGGCCGAGGGCGGCGTGCAGGGCAGCCACCTTTTCCGCGGCGCCGGCGGCTTCTTGTGGTCGGGTTTCCACCGGCTTGAGTTGCAAGGCGACGTGCGCGTGTACGGCGAGCGCGAAGCCGGGCGCACCGACACTTTGACGCTGGGCACCGTGGCCGTGAACTACCTGTTTGCGCTGTCGCCGGGCGTCCAGGTCCGCTCGGGTGCGGGGGTGCGCTGGCTGCCGGACGGCGACCAGGTCCATGTGGGCGCACTTTTCAGCTACGGCGCGGACTTCTACCCGGCCGCGCCCCTCGTGGTCTCCGTCGCAGGCGATGTCGGCGCCTTGAACGGCGCGGTCAACGGCACGCTGCGCGGCACGGTGGGCGCCGTATTCGACCAGGTCGAAGCCTACGGCGGCTACGAGGCGCTGTGGATCGAGGACGTCGACCTCAGCCTGTGGGTCTTCGGCGCGCGGTTGTGGTTGTAGGGGCGGACGCGGACCTTCAGAACGGCCGCGGCAGCCTCGCCCAACTGTTGTCGTAGCTGCGCCAGCCCAAAAGCACCTGGAATTGGCCGTCGCCGACATCGCGGTAGGGCGTCGCCGGGCCAAAGCGCATCCACCGCAGGGCGTAGCGGGCCGTCAGCCACCAACCGCTCGAACGGTTGCGCGGGCTGATCGGGATGTCCGCGCCGAGGCCGCACGCCAGCAGCGGGCGCCAGTCGCTCGCCGTCTCGCCGGTGCCCCTGGCCGACGCCACGGCCTGTTGTCCCTCGATCGCCAGCCGAGCGGCCGAGACGCCGACAAACCCGTGGATGCCGCTGACGACGTCGTACAGCCAGTTGTTGAACACCAGCAGCGGGAACGCCGGATGCAATGCGCCCTGGATGCCGAACCCAAGCCGCGACGCGCGGTTCGACCCGGAATCGGCGCCGTGGGGCACATATTCCACGCCGGCTTCGAGGTCCATGAACTGCGTGACCGTCGAGAATCGCCCGGCGACGCGCCCGCCCAGTCCGAGCGGCGCCACGCCAGACAACGGGTCGTCGAAGCGCGACCCGACCACCCCGCCGAGCACGCCCCAGTAGTTGCCGTCGTACAATAGGGTCTTGGGCGGGGGCGGCTCTTCGGGTCCGGCGGTGGTCAGGGCAGGTCGTGCCGCCGGGTCGGCGGGATCGGCGGCAGCCACGGCAATGCAAGGCCAAGCGGCCCCGATCGCGCCAGCAAGCCAGCGGTTCACTGCGCCGCCGCTGGTTTGCCGTGGCCGGGCACGATCAGCTTTGCACGGTAGGCGTCGAAGGCAAAGCGCGGCGCGTGCTGCGGCGTGTGGCACACGGTGCATGCGGCCTCGGTGACCGGATGGGCGAGTTGGCTCTTTTCGGCCTTGCCCGGTGCGGCGACGTGCAGCGATCCGGGGCCGTGGCACGCCTCGCACTGCACCGAAGTCAACGGGCCGAGGTGGGCGAGCGTGGTCCCGCCCGGTTGGCCAAAGCCTGTGACGTGGCAGGGTACGCAATCGAGGTCGCGGGTCTTGCCGGCATCCTGCAGCGTCTTCCACGCCACCGCGTGGGCGTCCTGCGCGGCAAACTCGCGGGCGGGCGCATGGCACCCCAGGCACACCGCTTGTCCGACGTAGCCCGCCTTGCCCGCTGGCACCGGCGGCGGCGATGTCTGGTCTCGATCGGCGAGGGCCAACACTGCCCTGTCGTACTGCGCGACGACGGCGGCCATGGCATGATCGGTCGGGGCCGACCACGGCAACGCCACGGCGCGAAACGCAGCCAGCCGTCCCTGGGGCAGCGAATTGCCCACCGCCGACTGCGCCAGCCCGATGCGGCGGTCGAGGTCGGCCAGTTGGGCCTCGTAGTAGGGCAAGGCCCGCTGCGTCGCGACGGTGGCCCGGGCGCGCGCCGTGTCCAGGTGCGCCGCCAGTGCCTCGCGCCGCGCCTGCAGGTCCTGGGCCGCGCCTGCCAAGAATTCGCCGGCCTGGCGCCAGGGCCCCTTCCTCTGGCCGTGCGGAACCAGGGTCAGCGCGACAACCAGGGCACCATGGCGCGCCGCGTGGACGATCAGCGTCTCGCCCTCCGACTCGAATTCGTGCAGGGGTTCAACCTTCTCGTCCAGCCCGCCGACGACGGCGACGTCGAGGTCCGGCACGGCCCGCGCGAGACGCCGCGCCGCCCGCAACCCTTGATTGCACAAGGCGACGGTCACATCTGCCCCCTGGGCGCGCAACTCCGCGACCGCCTTGGCCACGGCGACATGCCGCGCCGGGTCCTCCAGGCCGTCGCCGCCATCGACGCCCACCATCCCCACGGCGACGCCACTGGACGTGCGCAGCACAGTGGCGCTTTTCGCGTTGGGCACGCCAGGAACGGCAGACAAGGCCAGCACGGCCGCGCTTGCCGAGGCGTACGCCAGGGCCACCGCGTCGCCGCCTTGTTGCAGGTCCCACCGCGACAGCGACACGGCCGCCATGCCGAGTTGCGCCAGCACCTGGCCGAACGTATCGCGGCGCACGGCGAGTTGCGCAGCTTTGCCGGGCAGCGTCAACCCTTCGGTGTCGTGCAACAGGCTGCCGGCGTGCACGGCCAGCACGGAGTCGTCGGTCGAACGCAAGGCCTTGAGCCAGTGCGCGATGCGCTCGACGCCGCCGTTTTGCGAGTCGACCGTGCAACCGCATGGCTTCAGGGTTGCCTGCCAGTCGGTGACGGCCACCAGGGTCGCGTGCGGCACCGCCAGCAGCGTCTGGGCGGCAGCGACGGGCAGCGGCGTCGCGGGCACCTGACGCTCTTGCCGGCCACACGCCGCGCCCACCACCAGGGCGAGCGCCACAGACAGCGCGCGCGCATCTGTGACGGACCTGGGGCGCAAATCGGGGACTGTGGCGGTCACGTGGACCCGGCGGGCGCCAGCCCCTACGGTTTGATTTGCGCGGCGGTCTGGCCTGCGAGCTTGCTGGCCGGCACCTTGCAACTGGCCTTGCTGCGGCTCGGATAGACCTCGATGATGGTGAAGGTCGCGCCCTTGACCCCCTTGACGAAGCCGGTCGCACCCTTCTTGACGCCCTTGTTTTCGCCAGCGGACAGCGTCAGCACCGATCCGGCCCCGGCGTCGCGCGCGTCGATGACGCTGCACTGCACGGTGTCGTCCTTCTTTTCGCCGGGCTCGTCGGGTTTCTTTTCGGGAATCGGCCCGCACTTGCCGGTCGAGCGGAAGCACATCTCGCCCTTGGGGCACGAAACGCCCTCGCACTTGTTCTCGGGCTTGACCGCAACCTTGACACACTCATTCTTGCCGGCGTCGCAGCGCGTGCCTTCCGGGCAACCGCCGCCGCACGGCTTGTCCACGCACTTGTTTTCCTTGCATTCCTGCTTGTCGGTGCACGCGGCACACGGGTCGAGCGGCGTGCCGCATGCGGCCAGGTACTCGCCCTTGCCGCTGTTGAGCTTGAACTGCACGTAGTATTTTATCGTCAGCTCAGCGTCGAACGTTTCCTTGATTTCGGGGTTCGATTGGCTCATCGGCTTGTCGGCCAGCTTGTTGCCCTTTTGGTCGTACAGGGTGACCTGAGCGTTCAACGTGGACGAGTCTTCCCACTTGCTGACGTCGACGCGTAGTTCGGCCTTGCCGGTGAAGTCGGCCTCCCAGTAGCGCCAGTCTTCTTTGTCGCCGATGCCTTCGTTCAAGCGGTCCTTGGTCTGCGGATCGCTGGAGAACGGCCGGGCCTTTTCCTTCTTCTCGTCGTGGTCCGGATCCTTGACGGACTGGCCCGAACACGCAAGCACACCAGCCAGCGCGACGACGAGCGCGGGCAGGTGTCCACGGGACCAACGACGAATCGCGGCGACTGCGGTACAAAAGTGTGGGTGTGCCATCGACTCGCTCTCCCGCGGCAGAACCCGCGCCGCGTAGACGCTGGCCGACCCGCCTTGGACGCCGGTCGCCGCAGCGCGGTTCACGGTCGTCGGTCGCGCAGGTCGCTGGCCAGGGCGCTCCCGGCGTGCGCACCGCGCGTGCCGCAATTTGAAGGCAAAGCGCGCGAACGTCAAGGCGGCCGATCCCGGTTGCCTCCCCCTTCCCAACCTCGTCAATTTGCCCTACACTGCTGCGCGCTTTGGCCGGCCTCGGCCCG
>VGRO01000258.1 GCA_016875335.1 Deltaproteobacteria bacterium
CGCAGCCCCCTCGCGCGCCCATGCGCGCTCACCCCCGCGTCCGGCCGCAGCCGCGGCCGGAAGTACCTCGGCCCGGTTGCGCGCCGGAACCCGGCGCGAACTTCGGGCCTGAGGTACTAGGCGCGCTTGTTCGAGAAGCGGATCGACGGGTTGGTCGCGGTCGGGTCGGCAATGTCCGGCGCCGAGCCGATGGTCTTGGTCGCCTCGCCGTACTTGGTGCCTTCCAGATCGGCCAACGGCCCGAAGTGCAGGGCGTTGGACGAGCAGGTCAGCACGCAGGCCGGAACGCGACTCTCGACCGGCAGCGTCGTCGAGGTGATGCGATGCAGGCACCCAGTGCACTTGTCCATCGTCATCGTCTCGGGGTCGAACTGCGGCGCGCCATAGGGACATGCCGCTTCGCAGCGCCGGCAGCCGATGCAATCGACGCCATTGACGGCGTCTTCGGCCTTGGACGGCTTGATGTAGACGATGCCGGTGTTGGGGTCCTTGACGTAGCGCTGCACCGGACAGGCGTGCAGACACGCCGGGATCTCGCAGTGGTTGCAGGCCACCGACAGGAACCGCATGAAGGGCTTGCCGTTGGCGCCGACGCCGTCGGTGACGATCACCGATCGACGCTTGGTGCGCGGCTTGCTGTTGTACTCCTGATTGCAGGCGGCTTCGCAGGCGCGGCAGCCGATGCAGTTGGCGATGTTGACGTGAAATCCATACTGCGGCATGGCTGTTCTCCTGTGCTAGACGACCTTGTAGACGCGGCAGCCAGCTTCCTTGTGGACCGCCTGTCCAGAGTGCAGTTCGGCGCGACCCTTGAGCAGCCAACCGTCGTGCGACCCCTTGCCCTTGGCGATGCGGCCCAAGGCCCAGTGGCCAAAGCCGCGCACCCAGCCGACGACCTCCTTGTGGATGATCGGAGCAACGTGGGCGCGGGCCTCGACGATGCCGTCGGGGGTCTCGACCATGACCCGGTCCGCCTCCTCGATGCCCAGCGGCTTGGCCGTGTCCGGATGGATGATCAGGCGGTTCTCGCCGCGCATGCTCATCAGCCACGGGTTGTTGAAGGTGCGGGTGTGGGCGTGCTCCACTTCCTTCCAGCTGCTGAAGTACAGCGGGTAAGCCGTGCTCGGCTTGTCGAGGGGCTCGATGTGGGTCGGCAGCGGCAGGAAGTCGTTGACACCGGTGACGTCCTTGCCGGTCGGCTTGGTGGTGCCCACGTAGGCGCCGTTGAGCACCGGGTCCCAGAACTGGCCGTAGCGGCTCGTGGTGGAGAATCCGCCTTCGAAGGCGGTGCCATCGGGCAGACTGAGCGCGCCGGCGTTGTCGACCACCTTGGTGGCATCGAGCACGATGCCGACCGCGCTGTACTTGGGCGGCGTGGAGGTGTCGGCCTGCAGCACCGTGTACTTGGTCTCGCTGCCGACCGTGTACTTCTTGAGCTGCATGGTGGCGCCGACGTAGGTCTTGGCGGCGCCGATCTGGTTGAAGGCGGTGCGGCCGCCCTCGTCCACCCACCAGCCCTTGGCCTTGAGCTGGTCCCAAGTCATCTGGGTGGTGAACGGCTTGCCGCCGTTGCCGGTCGCCATGAAGCGGTCCCACTCCTCCTTGTTGTAGGCTTCGTCGGTGTCGTTGACGCCAGGGAGGTCCTTGAACCCCTTCATGCCCATCGCCGCCCCGAGGTCGAGGAAGAACTGGGCTTCGCTGCGTCCGCCGATCCAGCTGTCGACGACGGGCTGGCGCAGACCCAACGCCCGCTGGCTGACCCACTGGGCGTTGAAGTCGAACCGCTCCAGGTAGTTGGAGCCGGGAATGACCAGGTCGGCCATCATCGCCGTCTCAGAGAGGTGGGTGTCCACGCACAGGATGAATTCCATCTTGTTCAGGGCGTTGGCCACCTTCTGGGTGTTCGGCGTGCTCATCAGGAGGTTCTGGAAGACGATGACGCAGGTCTTGATCGGGTAGTCGTTGCCCAGGAAGTCCTTCTGGTCCAGCATGCGGTCGATGGACTCGACGTAGATGCCCGACCCGTGGCTGTACAGGTACTTCTTGGTGAAGGTCTTCTTGCTGCCATCGGGCTGCGGGATGGAGACATCGTCGCGGCCGTCGACGCGCCACTTGTCCTTGGTCGGCGAACCGAGCGTGCTGGACGGACGCCTGCCGGGACCGGAGCGCTTGGGGAACACGAGGCCTCCGGGCTTGTCGACGCCGCCGAGCAACAGGCCCAGCGCCGCGATGGCGCGCCCGGACTGGGTGGCGTTGGTGTGGTGACCAGGGCCGCTCCACGCGTCGATGAGGATCTTCTTGCCGGCGGCGAAGGCTCCCTCCAGCTTGGTGGCCAGGGCGTCGATGTCCGTGGCCGGCAGGCCGGTGATGGTCGCCGCCCAGGCCGAGTTCTTCACGACCTTGTCGTAGGTCTCACCGTTGAGGAACTTCTTGTATTCGTCGAAGCCCAAGGTGTACTTGGCGACGAACGCGGTGTCGAACTTGCCAGACGCGATGATGTGCTGCGCCAGCGCCATGGCAAGAGCGCCGTCGGTCCCAGGCCGCGGGGCCACCCACTGGTCGGCCTTGGAGGCCGTGGTGTTGAAGACCGGATCGACGTAGATGAGCTCGCGCCCGGGCTTGGCCATGGCCCGCTGGAACACCGACGCCAGGTGGATCCACTTGATCGCCGACAGGAAGTTCCAGCCCCAGATGAACATCAGCTCGGCGCTTTCGAAGTCGGCCAGGGGCCGCTCGTTGCCGATGACGCTCTTGAACGCCGACTTGCGCGAGGTGTCGCACAGGTTGGCGTGATTGGAGTAGTTGGGGCACCCGTAGGCGTCGGTGAAGTCCTGCTGGATGTGGGTGAAGCTGTGGTCCTCGCCGAACCACACCATCGACGCAGCGCCATACAAGGCCTTGTTGGTCTTGAGCTTGTTGGCGGCCTCGGTGATGGCCTCCTCCCAGGTGATCGGTTCGAACTGCCCGGACCCGCGCGGCCCGGTCCGACGAAGCGGCGTCTTGACCCTGTCGATGTCGTAGAGCGAACGCGCGCCGCTGTTGCCCTTGCAGCACAGGCGGCCCTTGTCACCCTTGGCAATCGCTTGGTCGTAGTAGTCCAGGCCCGAGCCGGCCGCCGCGTTGACGTTGGCCACACTGCCCGGCGCGGGCAGGGGCTCGATCTTGCGCACGACGCCGTTCTCGACGAAGACGTTGATGCTGCACTGGCCGCCGCACATGTTGCAGCCGCTGGGAATCCAGGTGCCGTTCTTGTAGCTCTTGTACTCGACCGCCTCGGCGTTGGCGCCGCTCAAGGTGATCTTGCCGACTGCGGCGGTGGCGGCCGTGCCGGCGACCACGCCCTTGAGGAAGCCGCGGCGTCCCATGCGCGTGGTAGCGGCGACCACCAGTCCCTGATTGAATCCGTCCTTGTGTTCCATGATGATCCTCCTGCGCTTGGCGATGCCGCTACGGCAGCTTGGCGGGGTAGTTCTTGTGGCAACTGATGCACGTCTTGGCCGCATCGACATTCTTGCGCACAATCAACTGGTTGTTGCCTTCCCAGTTGCCGACGTTGATGTCGATCTTGGTGTGACAGGTCGTGCAGTCCATGGCGTTGTGGGTCGGCAGCGCGTGGAACATGGGCGTCTTGCCGTCGGCCGACAGTTGGCCCTTGCGGTCGGTGTGGCAGGCGATGCAGTTGGCCTTGGTGAAGACCGCCGTGCCAGCCTTGTGGATGGCCGTCAGGTTGAGGGTCTTGACGTTGAGGCGCTGCAGCGAAACGGTGATCAGGCCCGTTCCGCCGGCGGTTACGCTGGCCGCGTCGGAGTCGACGGTCGCCAGGTTGGTGGAGGCCAGCACCTTGGCGTTGCTGATGTACAGCTTGGGCGAGCTGGCCATGACCTGGTAGATGCCGACCGGCACCGTGGCCTCGAAGACGCCGAACGCATTGGTGGTTCCGCTCAGCTTGAGACCCAGCAGGCCGACGATCTTGGCGGCGCCGACGGGATTGCCGGTGTCGGCGTCGTAGACGCGCACATGCAGCGTGCCCGTGGAAGCGCCAGGATCGCCCTTGGTGCCCGTATCGCCCTTGGCGCCCGCGTCGCCTTTGGCGCCAGGATCCCCTTTGGCGCCAGGATCGCCCTTGGCGCCCGCGTCGCCTTTGGCGCCAGGATCGCCCGTGGCGCCAGTGTCGCCCTTGGTGCCGATGTCGCCCTTGGCGCCCGTCTCGCCCTTTTCACCGGTCGTGCCGGTCGCGCCCGCCGGGCCTTGGATGCCCTGCTGTCCCGGATCACCCTTGGCTCCGGGATCACCCTTGGCTCCGGGATCACCCTTGGCTCCAGGATCACCCTTGGTTCCGGGATCACCCTTGGTTCCGGGATCACCCTTGGCGCCCGTCTCGCCCTTGGCCCCCGTCTCACCGTTGGCGCCCGCCTCACCCTTGGCGCCTGCGGCACCGTTCTCGCCCTCGCACGCGGCCAGGGCCAAGGCGGCCAGGACGGCGACAAGCGTCTTGAGCTGACAGATTCTCATGATGATCCTCGCGTTGGCCCGGTGGCGACCCGCTGCCGGGGCGATCCGAACGCCTGCACATCGCGTGCCACGCCGCCGCCGCACCCCGAGCGGTGGAGAGACTGCTGTACAAGCAAGGACCTGTGGGCGGCTGGAGGTGCCCTGAAGCGGTGGGCATGTTTCGCCAGCGACCCATGGCCCACTCAGGTGGGTTACATCGACGTAACATCCGGCCCAAAGGGGCGGGGCCGTGGCACTTTGCAGCGTCTGCGGCCGTCACGGGCCCGTCACGACGCGGGCCGTGGTTGGCATGGCGGCCGTCACCGGTTTGTCCCAGGCCCCTTGTGCGAGGCAAGGGCCGGTCGCCATGATGCGGCCTGGAGGTGCGATGCGTTTGCCCGGCGCCCAAGGCCCCACCAGCAACGGATCGGCCCTGTCGGCCGCGGGCTTGTGGGCGCGGTGTTCCTTGTAGGCTTTGGCGTGGGTTGGCTGGGCGTGCGCGCGCCCATCGCCGAAGTTCCGCTCCACCAGCCGGCGGGGGCGGGCGCATGACGATCTGGCTGCCGGTGGCCAGCAAGGGGGAACATGGCTCCGTTGTCTGAGGTCTGCTGTGCCGGCTGCTGTGCGATCCTGCTCGTCGAGGACGAGTCGACCCTGCGGCTGCCGATGCAGGACTTCCTTGGGGGCAAGGGCGCCCGGGTGGTGGCTGTGGCCGATGGCGACGAGGCCAAGCGCGAGCTGGCGCGTCGAGAGTTCGACATGGTGTTCACCGACATCCGCCTGCCAGGCGCAGACGGCTTCGAAGTCCTGACGCGCGCCCAACTGCAACCATCCAAGCCCGACGTGGTGATGATGACGGCCTACGCCGACGTCGAGGCGGCCGTCCGGGCCCTGCGCGAGGGCGCCTACGACTTCCTGGTCAAGCCCTTTCGGTTTGCCCAACTGGAAACCATCTTGCGGCGGCACTGCCGCGAGCGCCAGGTGGTCCGCGAACGCGACGAGCTCAAGGCCGAACTGGAGGGCCGCTTCGACCCCACCCACATCGTGGCCTGCTCGCGAGCCATGCAGGCGGTCGTCGAGCTGGTGCGGCGCGTCGCCCCGACCCAGGCCAGCGTGGTCTTCTCCGGCGAGACCGGTACCGGCAAGGAAGTGCTCGCCGAACTGCTGCACCGGCTCTCACCGCGCAGCGAGGGCCGGCTGGTCAAGGTCAACTGCGCGGCCATCCCGGACACGCTGCTGGAGAGCGAGCTGTTCGGCCACGAGCGCGGCGCCTTCACCGGGGCGGTGGCCAGAAGGCGCGGGCGGTTCGAAATGGCCCACGGCGGCACTCTGTTCCTGGACGAAATTGGCGACCTCAGCCTTGCGGCCCAGGCCAAGGTGCTGCGGGCCATCCAGGAGCGGCAGTTCGAGCGCGTGGGCGGCGAGATCCCCATCAGCGTCGACGTGCGCTTCGTCGCTGCCAGCCATCGCGACTTGGCAAAGATGGTCAAGGAGGGGACGTTCCGCGAGGATCTCTACTACCGCCTGGCCGTGCACACCGTCGAAGTGCCGCCGCTGCGCGAGCGTGCCCTGGACCTCGGGCCCCTCATCGGCCAACTGGTGCAGCGCACGGCCGTCCGCGACCGCCGCAAGCCGCCGGCCGTCCCCGAGGACCTGGTCAGGCGCCTGTCGGGCTACCCGTTCCCTGGCAACATCCGCGAGTTGTCCAATCTGATCGAAAGGGCATGCAGCCTGTGCGACGGCGAAATCCTGCAGGCCCGGCACTTCCCCAGCGGGGTCCTGTCCAGCGCGGAGGGTCTGCCGTTGGCGGTTGCGAACGCACCACTGGCCCCGCTGGCCGAGGCCTCCGCGCGCTTCGAAGAGCACTATATTGCCCAGGTGCTGGCCAGGACCGGCGGCCGCCGCGCCGAGGCCGCACAGTTGCTTGGGATCTCGCGCAAGACCCTGTGGGCACGGCTCTCGGCACACGGCGGCGCGGACGAACACGCCGATCCGGAGGACCTGGCCGGCTTCGACGAGAGCACCGCATCGGACGGATGAGGCCTGTGTTGCGGATTTTGAGCGCCTCCTGACGCCGCGCCTGATTCGCCCCCGCTGGAATACTGCCTTGACGCCGCGGCTGACCCCGGTGACAATGCCGTGGCACGCGCGCGCCGCGTGCAGCCTTTGGGGGGCGGCATGGATGCAGGGGCAGGGCAGCGGGGTTTTGGCCTCGCTGCAACGGCGGCGTTTGTCGCATGTGCGGTGTCGGCAGCAGCCTGTACGGGCGGCGACGTGCAGTACGACCACACCAAGGCCGGCCCTGGCGCAACGGGTGGCGGTAAGGGCCCGGAAATGATTTACTCAATCATTTCTGGGGCCAGG
>VGRO01000259.1 GCA_016875335.1 Deltaproteobacteria bacterium
AAGTCGATCACTCTCACATCAGGACGGAGCCGCGAGTCGGACCTTTGGTCCGCGAGCTGGCGACCCACGGAGCAAGCAAACGGGCCCGAGAAATGATTGAGTAAATCATTTCCTGGCCCTAACCACATGAATGCATTTGGGCGCCTCCCTGCGGGACCGGGCTCTAGTCCGGCCGCTCTGCCGACGCGGCCGGACCGGAGCCCCGCTTTGGGCCGCCCGAGGTTGTTCGTTATGGCACCGTCGCCGTGGTGCGGCCCAAAGCGGGTCTCCGCCCGGGTCCCTGCTGTGAGCGCAGCAAGCGAGCCGTGACTCCATGTCACGGCGAGAGCGGGGGCGGGTAAGGGACTGGAAAATAATAAGTCAATCACTCTCACATCAGGACGGAGCCGCGAGTCGGACCTTTGGTCCGCGAGCTGGCGACCCACGGAGCAAGCAAACGGGCCCGAGAAATGATTGAGTAAATCATTTCCTGGCCCTAACGATCCCTCGCGCGCTGGCGCCGACGCCCGCGGGCCAACGCGCGGTCGCAGCGTCTCGCTCGACTCCGACCGTTGTGGCGCCGTTTCGCGGCAGAGCGTGACCACCGGCACCTGTCAGTCGGGCGGGTGCCGTGGTTGGCCTTTCCGCTCTCGGTCTTGTGCGGATGCGCGCCGACGTGAGGGTCGGGCGGCTGCCCCCGGTCCGAGGCGGAGGCGCGGTGAAGTGCTGCGAAAACCGCCGCAGCGTCGTGCGCGTCAATGCCCCGTTGGCGCTTGACGCCAACCCTGAACTGCGTAGTCTCGACAGCGGCTTGGCGTGGCCACTGCACGTGCGGCGACTGGCCGCGGCGGTTCGCAGATGGCCCAAAGCCCGATGAATCGTTGCCCGGTCGCCGCCGTCGGAGGAACAGCGACGTCATGAAAGCCGAGGGCCAGCAGCCGAATTTCAGCCCTGTGCGACGTGCGCGTTGCCGGCGCCGTAGCGCCTTTGCTTGGTTCGGCTTGGTGTGCGCGTGGCTGTGGGTGCCCGCACACCTCTCTTCGGCGCTGGCTGCGCCGCCGGCGACAAAGCAGATGCCCGCCTACCGCGCCACCGGCGCGCTCGCTACCGATCCGCAGTTGGTCGCCGAAACACGCGCGCAGTTCGACGACGCGCGCGCCCGCTTCAAACAAGCGTCCAGCGACAATTACGCTGCCCGCGAGCAGTGGCACCAGAATGGGCTGACGGCCCTGCCCATTCCGGTCGCCCCGGCCTTTGAGCAGCGCATCGACACCACCGATGCCCGGCAATCCGCGCATCGTCGCGCCAGCATCGCTCGGCTGGAGCGCACCGTCGCGGCGGCAAGCCCAGCGGAGGTCGCCACACCCACCGCGCTTTTGCAACTGGCAGAGTTGTATTACCTCGACAGCTTGACGGCCTTCCATGTTGCGATGAGGGCGTATCCCGGTGAACTGAACCGCCATGCGCGCGGCCAAGAACTCGACCCACCGGCCGCGCCCCGCCTGGACCTGTCGAGGTCGATCGCCGTGTACAATTACCTGCATTGGGTGCCGCCGGGCACGGCGATGGAACCGCTGCCGGGCATCCGCGCGGACGCGGCGCTGGCGGACAACCCGGCGTGGCGGTCGCAGGCGGGCGTGAGCGATGTGGCGCTGTATTTGCATGGGTTTTGCCAGTACGAGATGCGCGAGATCGATCCCCACGCCGGGCCCAAGGCCGTCGACCTTCTGACCGCGGTCGAAGCGCAGTACAGCAGTTCGCCGTTTGTGGCCGCGGCCTGGCTGCGGGTCGGCGACATCCACTGGGACGCCAAGGCCTACGCCAAAGCCGCCGTCGCCTACGAGCGCAGCGCGGCCCGCGCCAAAGCCACCGGCGACCGCAAGCACAGCGGGCTGGCGCTCTACAAGCTGGGCCTGATCCACGCGCAGCTGCACGCCATGCCCGCGGCCGCGCGGTCTTTTGTGGAGGTCATCGCCAGCGCAGCGCAAGCCAACGGCAACCCCAAAGCGACCTACGACCTGCACGCGCTGGCGGTGGCGGCGCTGGCCAAGGTGCTCGCCGCGCGCGATTGGGATGGCGATGGGTGCGCGGACTTTGGCGCGGCGCAGGGCAAGCCGGGCTGCCCGCAAGTCGCCCCGCGGGCGCGGTCGGCGCTGTACACGGCGAGCGTCCTGGTGCCGGCGCTGGAGGGGCAGGCCGCGAATTGGGCGGCTGCGCTCAGCCCAGAACATTTGGCGGGCGTGCGGCGCAACCTGGACGCGCGCGCGGAGGTGCGGGCCGCGTTGGAGCCTGCAAAAGGCTCGGAATTCGAGTTGTTGTCGGCGTATGGTGCGGAACTGCATTTGGCCAGGGATGAAGGCGTGCAGCGAGAGGTTGAGCTGGTGCAAAGCTACCTGCTGAGCCGTTGGCCGATGGCCCGCGAGGCGGAGCAGTGGCATCGCACGCTGATTGCCTCCGTGGATGCGCAGGCGCGTCTTGTGGCGCCCCAGGAGGCTGAGGCGAAACCCGCTAAGGGCGACGCCGATGCGCCATCGGCTGCGGGTGGGCGCAGCGAAGCGTTGGACCGCCAAATCGCCGAGCGGCGGCGCTACCTTCGGCTGTACGGCAACGACGCGCAGTGGTGCCACAAGTGGTGCGGCGACCCCAAGCTTGCGCGGCAGGTGGGCGCGCAGCGGGTGGCCGTGCTTCGCGAGGTGGCGCTGCTGTTCCAAGCCGAAGCACAGGTGTTGAGGGCCGAAAATGACTACGACGCGGCGAGCGCCAAGTATGCCGAAGCGGCGGAGGCCTATGAGCAGGCGCTCGAGGCCAACATGGACGCGCGCGAGAGATACAAGTTGACTTGGAACCTAGCCGAGGTCTTGTATTTTGCTGGCGTGCTATGCGAGGCACCCCGTGACGATGGTCAGCTCATCTTGGTGGACAACAAGGTCTTGCCTTGGCCGGCCGATAGACTGCCCGCGCTTAAGCGCGCCTGTGACGCGCGCCGCAAGTCGCTTCCATTCTACCGCAAGATACGCGACTGGAATGGCGAACGGGTCTTGGACCCGGATGGCACGCCGATGGACAAGACCGAAGAAGCGGCCTTCGGTGCGATCGAAGTTCTCGAGCGCCACCTGGCCGCACGGGCGGCCTACCCCGCCGGAGATCCCGAATACCTATCGACGTCATCTGTGCCTGAAGTTCGACCCAATGTGGACGAGGACAACCAGGTCGTAAGGGACAATGAGGAAGCCGGCCTTATGGGCGTCAAGCGCGTGACGCGGGTGGCCATCGTGCCCGCGGCGGTCGAGTGGATTGTCGCGGTCGACGACTATGTGGCCAATGCCGACAAGTGGAAGAACAAGGACGACCCCGCTCGTGCGGCCAAGCTCGCGCTCAAGGCGGCGGAGTTGTTGCACAAGAATCGGCAGTTCGACCCGTGGCTGGAGGGCGCCACCAAGGCGACCCCGGCAGAGTTCTGGTCCGCCAGGCGGCGGTTGACCGCGATCCTAGCCCGGTATCCAGGCACGCGGTTTGCGAAGGAGGCGCTGCATCATCTGCTTAGTGGGTACTTCATGGAGAACGACGGCGAGGCCTTGCAGGCGACGATGGAACAGTATGCGGACCAATTGCGCACGCATCACGAACCCGGGGTACGCACGTTTCACGACAATTCGCGCTCCGACGGCGCCTTCACAGAGTTCAAGGAGGCCGAAGCGGCAATGGCTGCAGCGGCCACGGCGGCCAGTCCGGAAGAAGCCGCACGGCTGCGGACACAGGCGCGAACCAAGTTCGCGCGCGCCGCCAACGACTTCCGCAAGGTCCGGGGTGACATCGAGGGCGTCCCAAAAATGCAGCCAGTCGATCGCGTCAACCTCTCCCGTCAAGTCCTTCGCAACGCCGCCACCGGCTACTACTACGCTGAACGGTGGGACGACTGCATCGGTACCCTCGGCGAAGCTGAAACGGTCGTTCGCGCGTGGGCGCCCACCGGCACCAAGGAAAAAGCTGACCGAGCGGCGTACCTCGCAGAATTTCTTGAGATGCGCAGCAAACTCAGGCAGGAGTTTTTCCAGATCGACGCCGCCATGGACGATTACGCCGCGCTCTACCACAACGACCCGACCGGCAAGCGGGCTGCGTACTTCCTTCGGACTGCCGCGGATTTGGCGGCCTTCAACGGCAACTGGGACAAGGCGATCCCGCTGTACCAACTCGCCATCGACCGCTTTGCGAACGACCCCGACGCCGAGCGCCAGCAACTGGTCAAGGCCGCTCTGTGGCAACGGTACGAGTTCGCGAAGGTGCGCAACGACCCGCCCGCCCAAATCAGAGCGCTGCGCCACTACCTGCGCCGCTACCAGGCGGACAAGTCCGACTCGGCCAAGGTTTTTGCCGCGCTGACCCTGCTTGCCGATCTGCACGCGGGCCAAGGCGACCTGGCCGCCGCCGATCGGGTGCGACGCAGCATCATCGCGGCGTTCAACAGGGGCGACTTCAAGGGCAAGGGCAACTTCAAGGGCAAGGGCAACTTCAAGGGCAAGGGCGACGTCGCCGGCAAAGTGGGCCCAGAGGCAACGGCGGCGGCCAAGGCCGCGTTTGACCTGCTCCGCCCGGCCTATGCCGCGTTCATGGCGACCCAAGTGGCGGCGGACACGGCGGGCCGTGAGGATGCTGCCTCTGCAGCCGCCATGACCCAACTGCAGCGGATGCAAACGGCACTTTTCGGCCCCGAGGTCCGGTTGCGGGCACCCGCAGGCGGCCACACTACGGCGCGCTGCGGCCAATGCCCGATCGGCGACCCAGCGTGCCGCGCGGCCGCGTGCAGCACCGACCCGGAGCAGAACGGACTCGATTGGCAATACGCGAAGGTGGCAAGCTTCGGATCGCTGCAATGGTCCGCCGCCGCCGCCTTGCACCGCGCCCGCATGCGCACGCACCTGGGCCAGCAGCGGACCGGGTCACCCCCGCGCTGCCTGTCCACCAACGACGCGCGACAAGGTCGCCCACCGCAAGGCGGTCCAGCGGGCGACAACCTCGCCTGCCAGGCCGTGCAGCTCCTCGAAAGCGCGTTGGCCGAGGCCGCGGCCAATGGTCTGGTCAGCCCATGGGTATCGGAGTTGCGCGCCGAGTTGAACCACCACGTCGCCCGCAACCCGCGCTTCCCGCGCGATGGCAAGCCGGCGCTGGCCTCGCCCGCGGGCACGTTGCCGCAGGTAGAGCGGGTGCTGCGCTGAAGTGGGCGCGCACCGGCAGTCGACGGCCCTGCTCGGCAAGGGGGCGATGGCGTTCGGAGGGCGGGCGAGGGTCCCTGTGTAGGACGCTTTGACCGACATGGCGTTGGCGCTGCTGCCGGCGTTGGCGCCGCCTTTCGGCTATCGGGAGCGTCGTAATTTCACATCCTTGTGCGCCGATCCGCTGCTCAGCCGAAACCCCCGCCGAGCGGACCGGCAAATGGGTTGACGACCGTGACATTGCGCAAGCGCCTGCCGGCCTGCAGGTCTTCGGTCAGCAGTTCTGCACACTTGGCCGCCGCCGCCGCTTCCACCATCATGGCATCCCACAGCGACAGCCGTTCCAGAATCGACGTATCGATGGCGGCGTGAACCAGCGTCGGAGTCGTCGCCACCGTTTCGAACCGCGAGATCAGGTGTACAGCCGTCCGTGCCTGCACGGGTTCGACGCAGAGCTTGCGGGTCAGGACCACAAACAACTCTTGCAGCACCTGCGTCGACACCACGCCATTGCCGGCGATGTCGCATTGGCGAAGGACCGCGAGGGCGCGCTGCTGCTTTTGCCGGTCGCGGCCGTCGTAGGCGTACGCGATGACATTGGTGTCGATGAAGCGCTTCATGCGCCGCGCTCGTGCAACTCGTCGCGCGTCCACTGGCCGGCGGTCGCCGCGGAGCTGCCGCCGCATTGGGCCACGTGGCCGCACAGGTCGTCGAACCAGCCGGGTTGTGCAGGGGCCACCACCTGTTGCAGTTGCTGGCGAATCAACTCGTTGAGCGAGGTATCGTGCTCTTGTGCGTAGCGGCGCGCCGCCTGCAGCAGGGCGTCGTCGAGGGCGAGGGTTACGTTGGGCATGGACGGCTCCAAAATCCGCACAGGATCACAGGCACAGGGTACGGTTCCGCGGCGTGGCGGTCAAACTCTGCTGGCCGCGCGGCGCCCGGTGCCAAGCTGCGCGGCCCGGAACGCCGGGTGCGGTGACATTGCGGTTGGGGTGCGGCAGACTTTGCCTGCGAAACACGGGTTCCCGTGATGTCGCCCAATTGCACGCCATGGCGCAGCACGATTGGGTAGGGAGCTCTCACCGATATGGCGTTGGCGCTGTCGCCTTTCGCGGGCCACCGGGAACGTTCGACGACGACGTCGACGCGACGCCGAGCGACAACTTCGATGGCGTCGACGACCCGGTTGGGCTGGATTGGGCGGCGTAGCTCGGGTCAAGGCGGCGCACGCAATCACGGCTAGAGCTTGGCGCGTGGTGTGCTCGGGGCTGGCGGCGCGACAGCGTGCGCAAGCGCTGGGCGGTAGAAGTCTGCTTGCTGCGGTCAAATTCACGGCTTGACACGGTTCACCGGCCGGCGGAGCGTGGCGATCGCGCCGCCGCCGGAGGGTCCGGCGGGGTGCAAGCGGCGCAATGGAGCCGTTTCGCTGGCGCAGGTTAGGGCCAGGAAATGATTTACTCAATCATTTCTCGGGCCCGTTTGCTTGCTCCGTGGGTCGCCAGCTCGCGGACCAAAGGTCCGACTCGCGGCTCCGTCCTGATGTGAGAGTGATCGACTTATT
>VGRO01000260.1 GCA_016875335.1 Deltaproteobacteria bacterium
GGCCGCATGCGTCCCGCGCTGGTGCTGGCGCTGGCACACGGTGACCGGCGCCCCCTGCACCCCGCCAGCGAACGACTGCACCGCGGTCGCCGACGCCTGCCCAGCCGCGGATGGCCCCGGCGCCGGCTGCCCCGCCGGGTGGTGGCGCTCGGCTGAACCCGGTTCCGTCTGCGTCCCCGCCGGTGCCCCGTCGCTGGCCCCGTCGCCGCTGACTGCCAGCGCCGACGACACCCCGCCGGCCTTGCCCGCCGTGCCCGGGTTGGACACCCTGGCATTTTGCGCCGGCGTCGACGCCAACGACCTGCACCCCTGCGCACCGGGCGAAAAGGGCTGCGGCCCCGGCCTTTTGCCGGGCAGCGCGGGCGGTTGCATTCCGCTGGGCGCCGGGCTGGTGTGTCCCAAGGGGTTCGTGCAGGTGCCCGCCACCGGACCAGGGCTGCCCACCTGCGCCCCCGACCCGGCCGAGTGCGGCGATGGCCCCTACGGCCCCGGCGAGGTTCTCGCCGAAACGGTGTACGTGGACGCCAGCGCGTTGCCCGGCGGCGGCGGCACCTGGTCCAGCCCCTATCAACAACTGCAGACGGCCCTGGACATCGCCCCCCCTGGCGCCCTGGTGGCCTTGGCGGCGGGCGATTACCAAGGCGGCCTCGCCATCGCCAAACCCCTGACCTTGCGCGGCCGCTGCGCCGCCATGACGCGCATCCACACCGACAACGGCCCGGCGCTGACCCTGGAGGCGCCGGCTGGTGCGACCGTCACGGTGCAGGGCGTCACCTCGGGCAACGCCCCCGCAGGCATCCAGTCGACCGGCCAGGGCCACGCGGTGCTTGAGCGCGTGTTCATCTCAGAGGTGCCCGGCTTCGGTCTTGCGGCGGTCGGCACAGGGCGGATGCTGGTGCGCGACTGCGTGGTCGATGGCGGAAATCAGGCCCCGACCCTCAGCGGCTTTGGTCTTGTTGCCTACAGCGGCGGCCAACTGACGGTCGAGAGTGTCCGCGTGCGCGGGGCCTCGGCAGCGGCCATGCTCGCCGAGGGCAAGGGGGCCGTGTTGCGCGCCCGCCGCCTGCTGGCCGACGACACGCGCACCACGGGTGCCGACGGTTTTGGCCTGCAAGCGTGGCTTGGCGCCCGCGCTGAACTCGAGTCGGTGCGCTTGCACGCCAACCGCGAAGCCGGGATGACCATCACGGGCGCTGGCACCGCGGCCGTCGCGCGCGGTTTGGTCGTCGACGGTACGATGCTGGCTGCCAAGACCGTGACCCGCGGCATCGGCATCGCCGCGGCCGGCGGGGCCTTGGTCGAGCTGCACGGCGCGGTCAGTGTGGGCAACCGCCATGCTGCCCTTGCGGCTGTCCACGAAGGCACCCGGCTGTGGGTCCGCGGCGGGGTCGCGGCCGCCACCCAGCCCGACCCTGCCGCGGGCGACGTCGGCGCGGGGCTCAACGTGGCCGGCGGCCCGCAAGTCGTCGCCACCGGCATTCGCCTCTCGGGCAACAGCCTGGGCGGCGTGATGTGCAGTGGCGCCAGTACCCGCGTCACCCTGGCCGACGCCGTGGTCGACGGCACCGTGCCGCAAAAGGCCGGCACCTACGACATCGGTCTTGGCGCCATCACCGTCGACGGCTGCTCCCTTGACCTGCGCCAGGCGCGCATCCACGCCAACACCGCGGCGGGGCTGCACGCAGTGGGCGTCGGCACTCGCCTCCGCGCACACGGGCTCACCATCGACGCCACCAAAGCCGAACCGCAGGCCGGCCGCGGCGGCTACGGGGCGTTGGCTTCGGGCGGCGCGCGACTGGAGCTCGCCGGTGCCCGCCTGCACGGCAACCGCACGGTCGGCGCGGCGGTCAACGGCGCCGGTTCGACGCTGGCCCTGGTCGGCTGCGTGGTCGCCGACACCGGCCCCGAACCAGGACCGCAGGCGGTCGGCGCAGGTGCCATGGCGCTGGCCGAAGCGCAAAGCCTGGACATCGTCGCGAGTCGCCTGGTCCGCAACCACGCGGTCGGCATCGGCTTCGACCACGCTGGCGGTACGGTGCGCGACAGCGCGGTGCTGCACACCCAGCCCGCCCAGTACGCCCGCCTCGACGACAAAGGCCGCGACACCGGCGCCAAAGTGCAACTGGCCGACGCGGTGCTGGTGACCGACGCGCCGGCCGTGGTGGTCGAGCGGTGCCTGCTGTGGCAGCAGGTGCGCGCGGGCCTTTTGGTGCGCGGTTCGCCGGTCGCGCTGTCGCGGTCGTGGCTGGCCGCAGGGTACTTTGGCGTCGCTGTGCAATCCAGCGGCAAGGTCACCGAGCACGCCAACGTCGTTCGCGACAACCAGCAGAACCACGCCAGCGACGCCGGGCTTTTCGTGCCGCCGCCGCCGGTGTTGGTGCAGACGGAATGATGGCCGCGGACAACACGTCGAACTCCGCCAGCGTGGCCGTGGCGACTACGTATTCGTGCAGGGCCGCACGTTCCGCCGCGCCAATCGGCGCGATCCTCGCGCCACACCACTGTAACGGCTGGCGCTATCACCAGACTGTGTGGCCCCGGCGGGCCGCGCCGCACCGAGGCAACCCCGCACGCAGCAAACCTCCAGTGCCGGTGAGCTTGCCGCCGTGCGAGAAAACGTGGCAGCAGCCCGTTCGCAGTCCGGCGCCGGCTGGCGTCTGGCCGGGTCCAAGGAGTTCCGATGACCGACCCTTCGCCGCCTTTGGGAGCGCTGCTGGCCACGATGCGAGCCGGGCGCACGTGGATCGCCGCGCTGCCCACCGAGGCGTATGCCAGCGTGACGCTGCTGCCCGGCAGCACCATCGGTGCGCAGTTCCGCCATCACCTCGACTACGTGGAGGCCCTGCTGGTCGGTCTGGACAGCGGGCGGGTGGACTACGACGGTCGCGCGCGCGAACTGGCGTGCGAGCGCGACCCGGCCGTGGCCCTGCGGCGTGCCCTCGTCCTCGAGGCCGGAATCGAGCGCCACATGGCGCAAGGCGCACTTGGCATGGGCACACCCCTGTTGGTGCGCGAATGTTGCGATGCGCACGCGGAGTCCCCGTGGTTGCCCAGTACGGTCGGGCGGGAAGTGGCGGCGGTGCTGAGCCACACCGTGCACCACCATGCGATTCTCGCCGTGACGGCGCTATCGCTCGGCCTGCCGGTGGACGTGGACCTGGCGCTCGCCCCGGCCACGCGGCGCCACCGTAACCAAATCGCACAGGGCGGCTCGGCCATCCCGTAGCCGATTGCGGCGCAAGATGGAGTGCGCATGGGCGCCTGCTTTCTGGTCACCTGGTCTGATGGCGAGCCAGACCTTGCGCTGCACGAGCGCGCGGCGCGGTGGTTGCCGTTCGTCCCCGAGCACACCAGCAGGCAGCCGATCCTCGACGGCCTGATGTCGGTGTGGTCGGTGTACGGCGAGGCCGCGCGCGGCAGCTATGTGGCGGCAGATGCCCGCGGCGTCCTGGCCTACCACGGCTGGTGGGCCGAACCCGCAGCCGCGCCCACCGACCGCAGCGTGGCCGAGGTGTTGCTCGACCAAGTCAGCCACCTGGGCTTCGACGCGGCGCTGAGCGACCTGGACGGCGATGGCGTGCTCGCGTTTGTCGATGCGTCGGGCGCGTTTCGGGCCGGCACCGACTTTTTGGGGGCGAGCCATCTGTATTTCGGCCAGCGCGGCAGGGTGACTGCGGTCTCAAACCGTGCATTTCTGGTGGCAGCGGCGCTGCATGAAGGTACGCTGCCCGGCTTTGACGCCCGCGAACTGGCTTGGCTCGTCAGCGGTCCCGGCGCCCCGGTCGGTGACCAGACGGCGTTCGAGGGCGTGGCGCTGCTCGGGCCCTACCAAACGCTTGCTCGGCCGGGCCGCGACACTGCGGCGCACCTGCGGGTGTTGGCTACCCAGCGCCGCGACCGGCCGCAAGCGGATCCGCGGCCCCGTTGGGACGACCTTTTCGGCGACCTCAAGCGCCGCGCTGGCCAGATTGGGCGCCTCGCCGACGCTCGGTTTGCCCTGACGTTGACGGGCGGCAAAGACAGTCGCGCGGTGCTCGCCGGCCTCGTCGGCGCTGGCGTGGTGCATCGCGTCACGCAGAACTACCTCGAATCCGAACCGGCACACCCTGACGCAGTGGCCGCGGGCCACCTGTGCGCCCACTACGGTCTGCCGCAGGCCTACCGCAAGACCGTGATGGAGACGCTGCCCTGGCGCGAGTCGCAAGCGCGCCACAACTTTCAAGTCGAGTTGGTGTTCAACGCCTACGACCGCAAGGGCTGGCGCGACGTCCCGCGCGAATCGACTCTGGGCGGCAACTACGGCGAGATCTTCAAGAGCCACGCCCGCCTCTCGCTGGCCTTGGGGCCTGCCGAGGCCCGCCGCTTCTACACCCGCGGGCCGTGGCTCAACCGCTGGGGGCTGCTCGCCCGGCCTGCGCGCAACTACCTGCGCGGTCGCATGGAGGCGTGGCTCGACGGGGTATTGGCAGACGGCACGCCGTCCATGGCCATCCACGACCGCTGGCACCGCGAGTGCCGGATGCACCGGTGGGTCGGACAGGCGATGCAGGCCGACGGCGCGGCGATACTGTGGATGCACCCGCTGCCCGGCCGCCGCTTGCTTTCGCGCTACCTGGCCTTGCCGCTCGCAGAGCGCGAAGCCCACCGCGTCCACTTCGAGCTCATCCGTCGCTGCGACGATTGGCTGTGGCGCCAGCCCTTCTGCCAGCAGCGCTGGTCGGCTTGGCTGACCACCGAACACCTGCGCCCCGGGCGCTGCGTGGACGGACCGACGACCGCTATCGAACCGGCGGCGCAGACCTGGGCGCAAAGCGGTCGCGAGGTCGCAGCGTTCCTCCGCGAACGAGAAGACGACGGGCTGCTGGAACTCATCGACGCCACAGCGCTGGCGGCCCTGTTGCGCAGAATGGAGCGCCGACAGTCGAACCGCGATCTGACCAGCGTGTTCGGCATCGCCGGAATCCGAGCGGCCCTGCGCGGCATCGACGTTCTGCCGATGGCGATGGTCGCCAAGTAGTCGGGGTCAGGGGCTCGTACAGACCCAGTCGTTGGCCTTGCACGGCGTGTGGCAACTGGTGCAGGCGCCGATGTCGCCCGAGTTGGTCACGGTGCGGTCGCCCTCGACCTGCTGCCAGGTCCAGGCGCTGCCGTCCTTGCGCATGGCGGTGTATTTCAGCGTGGTGGCGCACGCGGCGTCGCTGTGCTGGGCCTTGACGAGCACGCTGCCGGCCGGCAAGGTCGTGCGCGCCTTCCACGCGGCGACGCCGCCCGGGCTGATCCACGACACGACGTACGGCCCCTCGGTGTGTGAACCGCTTTTCTTGCAGTCCGCCATCTTGGTGTAGGTCGATTGGTAGTCGGCTGGGAAGGCCGGCGCTTCGTCGCTGGCGCAGCGCACGGTGCCAGCGGTCAAGGCGGCGGCGGCAGCAAAATTGGCGATCCGATGGTGGGTCTTGCGCATGGAGCCTCGATTGGGGTGCGAGCGGGCGCCGCGCGCCCGACCGCCGCGCCCCCTGCGCGATCGACCGGCACACCTGCCCGCGCGGCATGGTCCAGCGAGCCGGCGATTCGTTACGGACCCGCGGCGCTGCGCGCCCGGCATCACCCGTCGCCGCCGCCCGGCCGCAAGGCCTGCTCGACCTTGGCGGCCACCGCAGCGTCCGCTGGCTCAACGGGCGCCGCGGCGGCCAGTCGGGCCGTCAGGCGCATCTGCTGGACATAAGCGCGGCACGGCGGGCACATGGCCATGTGCATCACCATCTCGAAGCGCAAGCGCAGGCCCAACCTGCCCTCCATGTAGTCCGTGACGACCCCGGTCAGCTGCTCGCAGTTGATCATGGCTTGCTCTCCGTCAGGTACGCGGCGATGGCCTGCCGCAGGCGGGTGCGGCCTCGGTGCAGCAACACGCGCTGGTTCTCCTCGCTCAGTTCGAGCAACGCGCAGACTTCCACGGCATCCAGCCCGTCGACGTCGCGCAGCTCCACCACGCGGGCCTGGTTGGGCGGCAGGCGCGCAATCTGCTGCTGCACGAACGCTACCAACTGCCGATCCGCCAGCAGTCTCTCCGGGTCACCCCACGCCGCCGGCGGCGACGTCCACATGCCGCGGGCATCGAAAGTGCCGTCGGCAAAGGCGCGCAAGTCGACCATCGCGTCGATCTCCGCCTGAGCACTGACCCACTTGTCGCGGGCGCCCCGGGTGCGCGCCTTGTTCAGCACGATGCGGAAAACGAAGGTCTTGAGCGAACTGCGCTCCTCGAAGCCGTCGATGGCGTCGATGAGCGCAAGCCAGGCATCCTGCACCACCTCTTCGGCCACCGCGTGCGAGGACACGTGCAGCAGGGCCAGCCGCAGCATGGGCGCGTGAAGGGTGCCTACGAGCGCGGTGTAGGCGGCTGCATCGCGGCGGCGCAGGGCGGCGACGATTTCTGATTCGTCGAGCGCGGCGCGGGCACGCTGCGGGGCCGTTGCGGCAAGCGCGATCAGGAACTGGATCATGGGGTCCTTGGATGGCCACTGGGCGCGGCCAAGCCGGCTCTTGCGCGCAGGGTGGTCCGGTGAGCGCGCGTTGTGTTACAGGGTGCGGTTGCTGGTGCTTGCCGAAAAGCCAACGTCGGGGGGGCGCCTCGCTGGCCTGGTCCAGGGCGCCGCTGGCGCGACCGACGCGCCCTCTCCCGGTCGCCTACGGGCCCGAGCAGAACGCAACCCCCTCGTCGCTGACCACCCGCACGATCGGCCGCAC
>VGRO01000261.1 GCA_016875335.1 Deltaproteobacteria bacterium
GTGGTGACTGTGCCCGCGCACCTCCGTTACGTTCTGGCGTGGAATGCAGACCTGCGCGGCAAGGTGCTGTCGGCGCTCATGCGGGCGTTGCAGAAGCACTACGTCAAGCAGGCTGAGGCCCAAGGCGCTGTCGACCCGCAATTCGGCGCGGTATCGGTGCTGCAGCGCTGGAGCGGCTCGCTCCGAGTTTTCCCCCATTGGCATGTGCTGTGCGCAGACGGTGCCTGGGCGCGGTCGGAGCACGGCGACGCCGACGAGTTGCACTTCTACACCGCGCCGCCGCTGCGCGAGGAGCAACTGGAGGCACTGCTGGCCGACGTGGCCCAGCGGGTCACGCTGCAGGTGGACCGACATTTCGCCAGGCGGGCGAAGGCGGTGTCGAACGACGACGACCCGTTGCAGGCGGCCGAGCCATCCTTCGACGGACCACGCGATCGCGGACCTCGGCAAGGCGGGCGTGCAGCGCCTGCTGGTCGTCGAACCGAGCTTCGTCGCCGACTGCCTGGAAACGCTCGAAGAGATCGGCAGGCGTGGACGCGCGGATTTTCGTGCCGCTGGCGGCGGGGAACTGCGGTTGTGCCCGTCGCTCAACGCCAGCGCCGTGTGGGTGCAAGGACTTGCAACCCTGGTTCGCGGCGCGGCCAAGCATCCTCCGCGGACCGAGGTTTGACGTGCGGCCGGCGATCCAGCGACTGCTCCCCGCCGGTCGATCAGCCCTTGACGCCTCCCGCAGTCAACCCGCCGACCAGGTGTTTTTCCGCGGCGTAGAACAGCGCCATGACCGGCACGGAGACCAATAGCGAACTCGCCGCAAAAAGCGACCACTGCACGTCCTTTTCGCCGACGTAACCCCGGATCATCACCGGCAGGGTGTAGGCCGCTTCTTTGGACAAGAAGGTGTAGGCGAGCACGAACTCGTTCCACGCCGACATGAACGAGAACAGCGCGGTGACGGCGATGGCCGGCGCCGACAGGGGCAGGATGATGCGCAAGAAGATCTGCAAGCGGGTCGCGCCGTCGATGATCGCGGACTCTTCGATTTCTTTGGGCAAGGTGTCGAAGTAGCCCTTGAGTGTCCAGGTGCAGAACGGAATCGTGGTGGTCGAATAGACCAGCACGAGGCCCCACAGCGAGTCGAGCAGGCCCAGCTTCTGGATGAGCACGTACAGCGGAATCAGCGTCAGGATGCCGGGAAACATCTGGGTGGCCAGAAAGCCCAACAGGCCAGCGCGCCGTCCGGGGAACTCGAAGCGGGCAAACGCATAGGCGGCCGTGCAGGCGAGCGCAATGCCGGCCAACGTGGTGACGGCCGACACCGCAAGCGAATTCCACAGTTGGTGCCCGAAAAGCCACTGGCCCTGCGCATCGGCGGTGCCGACCACCTTGCCAAACGCCGACCATTCGAATCGATCGGGCAATGGCGACGGCGACGACGACACGCCAGCGGTGCCCGAGAACGCCAACTTGACGACGTACAGCACCGGATAGAGCGTCAGCGCCGTCACGGGCACCAGCAACAGGTGCGGCCACCAGGCGCGCATGCCTGTGGGCGCGACCGAACCATCTGTGCCGTGCGCCATGGTCACGCCCCGACCGCCTGCGTGGCCCGCGTCAGCCGATTGGTGACCAGCGTATAGCCAAGCAGCAGCAAGAAGATGAGCACGCTGTACGCCGCCGCGAGTCCGGTGCGGCGCAGCACCGTGAAGGTGTAGTACGCCTCGGTGATGAGGATGTCGGTCTGGTGGTCGGGTCCGCCGCCCGATACCAACCAGATGACGTTGAAGGCGTTGAACGTCCAGATGGTGCCCAAGATGACCGCCGGAAACAGCGCGGGCCGCAGCAACGGCAGGGTGATGTGGCGGAACTTCTGCCAGCCGCTGCCGCCGTCCATGTCGGCCGCCTCGTACAGTTCGGCTGGAATGCTCTGCAGGGCGCCGAGCGAAATCACCATCATGAACGGGAATCCGAGCCAGACGTTGGTCGCGAGGTTGGCCGCGAAGTTGGTCCACGGGCTGGTGCCCAGCCAGTCGACGCGATCCAGCCCGAGAGCCACCAGCATGGCGTTGAGCGGCCCCGCCTGGGTGTTGAAAAGCCACTTCCAGGTCAGCGCCGTGATGTAGCTCGGCACGGCCCACGGCACGATGAGCAGCAAGCGGTACAGCGCCCGTCCGCGCAAGTGCGGCCGGTTGAGCACCAGGGCAAGTCCGAGGCCCAGGGTGACGTGCAGAGTGACGTTGACCACGGTCCACAGCACGGTCATCGCCAGGGTTCTGCCGAAGTGCGTGGAACTGTTCGCGTCCGTGATCGATCGCAACACCTCGGCATAGTGGTCGGCGCCGACGAAGTTGCCCGACCTGTCGACGAACGACAAGCCGACGCCGACGGCGAAAGGAACGAAAATCAATAGCGTCGTCGCTGCCATGGCCGGACCGATGTACAGGTACGGCACAAGATCCTTGCGGGCGCCGTCGAACACCCGGGCGAGCGGGGTCGCCACCCACCCCGCCAGCAGCGCCGTAGCGAGGGCCGCCACTGCGACGTGTGCCACAGTCAGCGGTTCCGCCGCTGGCGGCGCGGTGTGTGGGACCAGCATCGCGCCGCCCAACACGGCGACGCCTGACGACGGCGCGGCCGGCAACGCGGGCTGCCATGCCCACCAGATCGCCCCCGCGCCGACGGCGACGGCCCCATCGAGCGCGCGGCGCCAACGGTTGCGGCCCATTGCAGCAAGCGCCGCGAGCACGCCCACCACGACTGGAATCCACCAGGCCGGAAGGGCGCCGCTCGGCGGGGTCGGGCCCATCAAGGCCCCTGCGACACCCACCAACGCGTTGCGGTCCTTGGCATCGCGCAGGGGCACGGCCACCGCCAACCGATCACCCGGCAAACGCGCTTGCAGGGTCTCCGCGTCCATCGGCGTGCCGGAGGCCAACGACCGTGCCGCCTCGGCGGTGACCCTCTTGGCGTGATCGAGCAGGGCCCTGGCATCGGCGGTCGCCACCTTGCCGCGGGTCAGGGCGGTGCCGCGGGCGATGCCGAATTCGTCGACCCCACCTTCGGCGACGACGAAAACCCCAGCGACTCCCGGGTGGCCTCTTTCGAGGTGCGCCAGGGCCGATTCTCCGGCCGCGTCGTCGGTCCGGGCGACCCACGCGTGCGCGGCGGCATCGGCGACCAGGGTGGCCTCGATGACCCGTCCGCTGGCCACGCGCGCAGCCTCGACCAGACCCAGACCGGCGCCGACCGCGGCGGCGACTGCGCAGCCCAGCAGCCAGCGCGCAACGAACGCGGATCGCGGGTCGGGGTCGGGCGCTCCGGCAAGCACGGTGACCTACTTCTGCATCTTGGCGATGTCTTCAGCGGCCTTTTTCTGGGCCTCGGCCAGGGCGTCCAGGGCCTTGGCCTCGCCATAGATGGCCTTTTGCAGCGCCGAGTTGTACGGATTCCAGATGGCCGCCATCTCGGCCGCCGCGGGCATCGGCACGGCCAGGTCGGCCTGGGCGCGGAACACCTTGACCACCGGGTCGTCCGCCCATTTGGGCATCTCGTACACCTTGACGTTGGCGACCATCTGCTTGCCGGTCGCCATGCGGGTCAGCGCCGCCTCGTCGCTGGTCAGGTAGTCGACGATGCGCAGCGCGCCCGCGGCGTTCTTGGCGTGCTTGGACAACATGACCGCTTCGGAGCCAAGGAACGGTCGCAACGGTTTGCCGGGTTCGAGTTCGGGCAAGAGCGCCACGCCCCACTGCACCGCCTTGTCGATCTCGCCGATGAACCACGGACCCTGCAGCACGAACGGCACCTTGCCGTCGTTGAACATGGCGGTGATGACGAAACCCGACACCGATCCCTGCGGCAAGACCTTGTGGACCTTGTAGAGATCGCGCGCCACCGCCAGGCCTACCGCGGCCTCCGGCGTGTCGATCTTGGGCGCGCGCCCCGACTCGTCGAAGATCCCGCCGCCAGCCCCAAGCAGGAACGGCGCGTGGAAATAGAGGTTGGCCGCCTCGTACGCCAAGCCGAATGCCTCCGCGTCGGGCTTGGTGAAGCCCTTGGCGACTTCGACCAGTTGGTTCAAGGTCTTGGGCGGGTCGGCCACCAGCTTCTTGTTGTAGAACAACACCAGCGACTTGAAGGCCAACGGCAGGCCGTAGATGGCCTTGTCGAACACCAGCGGCTTGACCGTCTGCGGCAGAAAGCGCCTGAGCTTTTCAGGCGTGGCGGCATCGCCGAGCGGGGCAATCAGGCCGTCCCTGGCCCACACGCCGATCTTGTCGTGGGCAAAGATGATGAGATCCGGTCCGTTGCCGTTGGGGGTCGCCACCTGGAACTTGTCGATGAGCGCGTCGGCGGGCACGGCCAGCGCCTCGATCTGCGCCGCCGGGTGGTTCTTGTTCCAGTGCGCGACCAGCTCGTCGAGGCCGGCGCGCTCGGCATCGCGGTAGCTGTGCCACAGGGTCACGGGGCCCGTCGGAGCGGGCGGTTCTGCGGCCGCCGTGGCGGTTGCGGGGGCAGCTTCAACGGCGGGCGCGGCCTTGTTCGCTTCGGCCGCAGGAGCGGGAGCGGCAGCGGGGGCGGGCGCCGACGACTTGCCGCACGCTGCGGCGAACAGGGCCAGGAACACGGCCAAAACCAACACTTTCACGACAGAACCCCCACATCGCCGTCCGCGGGCCAGCGCTGCCCGGCGGCGTCGAAAAGATGCAGGCGCGTCACCTGCAAATCGACCTCGTCGCCGTCCCGCACCAGGTCGGCCGGGTCGGTGCGCCAGATGGTCGCCGATGCCAGGCGCTGGCGCGTCGTCGGGTCGGTGGCAGCGACGGGATCCTGCGCGGTCAGCGCGCCAAAGACGTTGGTCTCGGCGCCGAGCGGCTCGGTGACCTCGACGCGCAGTCGGGCGTGGGCGGCGGCTCCGGCTGGGGCACGCCGCCAGTCCTGCGGCCGCACGCCGACCACCATCTCCGCGGGTGCATCGGCGGGCGCTGCCGCCCGCAGGTCCAGGCCTGAGCCGCGCAACCGCAACTGGTCGCCCTGCCATTCGGTGCGGACCGGCAGCAGGTTCATGGCCGGCGAGCCGATGAACGTCGCGACGTAGGTGTTGGCCGGCGCGTTGTACACGGTCTGCGGCGCGGCGCACTGCTGCAGCACGCCCTCGTGCATCACCGCGATGCGGTCGGCGAGCGTCATCGCCTCGACCTGGTCGTGGGTCACGTACAGGATGGTCGCGTTCAAGCGCTTGTGCAGCTTGGCGATTTCCAGCCGCATCTGCACCCGCAGCTTGGCGTCGAGGTTCGACAGCGGTTCGTCGAATAGGAACACCGCAGGCTGGCGCACCACGGCCCGGCCCATCGCCACGCGCTGGCGCTGACCGCCCGACAAGGCCGCTGGCTTGCGCGCCAACAGGTCGCCCAACCCCAACATCGCGGCTGCGGCCTGCACGCGCTCGGCGATTTCGGCCTTGGGCACCTTGCGCAAGGTCAACCCAAACGCCATGTTGTCGTACACGGTCATGTGCGGGTACAGCGCGTAGCTCTGGAACACCATGGCGATGTCGCGGTCGCGCGGCGCGACGTCGTTGACCAGGCGGCCGCCGATCCGCAACTCTCCGCGGGTGATCGACTCCAGGCCCGCCACCATGCGCAGCGTCGTCGACTTGCCGCACCCGGAGGCACCCACCAGCACCAGGAACTCGCCAGCGGCGACCTGCAGGTTCAACCGGCGCACCACGTGCACGTCGCCGTAGGATTTTTCGATGTCGGCTAGCTGGACCTCGGCCATCGAATGCTCCCCGGCGACGGGGCGCGTTGTAGCACAGGTTGGCGATCGGCGGGTAGGTGCTGGGGCTGCGCTGGGCGCGGTTCCAAATCAGGGCTCAGGGTTCCTCAAGATCCGCCGGGTTGGTGATCGACGACAGCGGCCACGGGTGTCTACGAAGCTTGGTCAGCGCCTGGTAGGCGAAACCCCAAACTCGCTCCGAGATGCGAGCCGTCATGCCGCAAAGAACCCGCAATGCGTTTCGCCTGCTAGCTGCCTGTTGCGGGAAGGGGGCTCGCAGCCCCCTCGCGCGCCCATGCGCGCTCACCCCCGCGGCCGGAAGTACCTCGGCCCCGTCGCACGCCGGAACCCGGCGCGCATTTCGGGCCTGAGGTACTCGCAACATTGCGGCCGCTCGCGGCAAGTCCGCGCCAGAATCGCGGCCCCCCGACCGTCATTGCCAGGTCAGCCCCGCGCGATCACGCCGTTGCCCCTCCTTCGGGAAAACGGCGACTCGGACTGAGCGATTTGGTTGACGCCGCGCGCAAGCGGCGCTACGGTGCCGCCGGGTCGGGCGCAACCCAAGAGGGTGTAGCCAAAACCCCGTCCCGCTACGGCCGAAGATCCTGGGCATCTCGAGGCTTACGTCCTCCCCTGTCCGAATCCGTGTGCTACTGGCTCGGTCGGCGCACTGGGAGTGCGCCTCGGTCGGTCGCTGCGGGCGCGCTCCCGATCTGCCGCCATGCTCTTCGACCTCGCAACAGACGAGATTTGGCTACACCCTCTAACACCAATGCCGATCGGTTAGCGCGTAAGTGATCTTGGTGCAACGGGTTTGTCGAAATCACTTGCGCAATGATCTCAGCAAGATCAATCTGACGTTCCCCCGAAGGAGCGTCCGATGGCCCTGGATTCAAA
>VGRO01000262.1 GCA_016875335.1 Deltaproteobacteria bacterium
CTGCGAGCCCCCTTCACGCAACGAGCAGCTAGTAGGCGAAACCGATTGAGGAATTGTTGTGGCATCACGGCCCGTATCCCGGTGCGAATTTGGGGTTTCGCCTACTAGCCGGGTCGCTGCGCGCTCTGGCGCAGGGGCCCCTGTCGGCATGGACCAACCCCATCGCGGGTGTTGGCATTGCGCGGTCGGGGCCAGTCGGCGCGGGGCCAGTCAGCGCCGCTCGCTGGCCGATTCGCTGGTCAACGCCGCCCGCCGAATCCACCATGCAAAGCCAGCGACCAGCGCAATCGGGCCGCCCAGCATGATCGCCGTCGCCCACAGGTAGCTCGCGCCATTGTCGCGGGCCGCGCCGGCGCACACAGAACACGCAAGGGCCGGCGAGGCGACCAGCAGCGTCGCGGCGGCGGCCCCATCGCGCACCCAGCGCCCTACCACAGGTACACCAGCGCGAAGAGAAGCGGCCACAGCCCGACCACGAAATACCAGAACGCCAGCATCGCGCGGACGCCGATCGGACCGAGGCGACCCCGCGCCCAGCGCCAGCCCACCCATGCCCCGACGGCGAGCGCCCCGGCCACATGCGCCGCGTGCGCCCCGACGAGTGCATAGAACACCGCCGCGTAAGTGCTGCGATCCGCGCGCAGCCCATGGGCCAGCAAACGCGCCCATTCGAAAGCCTGCACGCCCAGGAAAACCACGCCCAACGCCAGGGTCCAGCCGATGGCCTGGCTCGACCGTCCGCGCTCGCCCTGGCGCACCGCTCGGTTGGCGACGGTGGCGGTCCAGCCAGAGGCCAGCAAGATCAGGGTATTCATCGCCGTCACCGCCACCGGCAACGGCGGCATACCGGGTGGCGGCCACTGGGGCGCCTTGCCGCGCAACACCAACAAGGCGGCGACGAGTCCGGCAAAGAGCATGACTTCCGCGGCGATGAGCAGCGCCACTGCCAGGACCGGCGCGGGGATGGCCGGCTGGGTCGCGAAGCGCGCGCGAGGCGACGCGAGTGGCCGATCCGGCAGATCCATCGGCACAGCCATCGCGAGGTTCACGGCTTGCGCCCGAACTGCGTGCGGATGTAGGCCAGTGCGTCGGCGCGCTGCTGGGCCGTCAGTGCATCCTTCCACGGCGGCATCGACAGCCCGTTGGCCTGCCTGCCGTTGGCAATCGACGCCAAGAGTTCGCTGTCAGGCTTGGCCAACCGGCTCGCATCGCTGACAAAATCTGCCGCCAGCGTGCCGTTCTTGCCGCGACCGTCCGCCTGGTGGCAGGCCAAGCAGAACGTGGCATACACGGTCGCACCGCGGCCAGCGTCGGGCGGCAGCTTGGCCACCGTGTTGGCCGGGTTGGCCTGGGCACTCTGGATACCGCCCGGCACGAAGCCGAACTTGTAGACGATGTCGGGCACGAGACCGATGAAGAACACGCCCACGACCGCCACCGCGCCAGCGCCGATGAGGCGAATCCAACGCGGCTCCAACTTGACATGCATGAAGTGGGCCAACACCAACGCCGCCTTGGCCGTCGCGACCGCGAAGATGATCGCGATGGCCCACGGCGAGTTGGTGATGGCGCCGAGCACCAGCGAGACGACGAGTGCCCCGAGCAGCACCGCCCAGATGCGCACATAGTGGCCGGCGCCGTGTCCGGAGCCCGTTGCGGTAGGCGAATCCATGGCGACCTCAGCTGGCGATGTAGAGCAGCGGGAAAAGAAAGATCCAGACCACGTCGACGAAGTGCCAGTAGATGGCGGCCAGTTCGACCCGACCCAAATGCTGACCGCGTGCCGCTCCGCGCCCGACGACGTACAAGGCCGTCATGCCGCCAATGACATGCAGGGCGTGCAGGCCGGTCAACAGGAAATAGAACGACCAGAAAAGGCTCTTGGCCGGGACCAGGCCGGCGCCGATTTCGTGCGCGTATTCCCACGCTTTGACGCCAAGGAATACCAAGCCGCCCAGCACGGTCCAGTTGATCCACCGGGCCGCCGTTTTGCCGTCGCCCTGTTCCGCTGCATGATGGGCCAGCACCGCCGACAAGCTGGAAGTCAGCAGCACCACGGTATTGAAGGCGCCGGCCGCATTGACCGTGTGCGCGGCCTGCTCCGCCCACTCGGGGTGGTGCAGCCGGTATAGCAGGTAACAGGCCACCGCGCCGCCGAAGATGGCGATTTCGCTGGCGAGGAACCACCAGATGGCCACCCGTCCGGTGGGCAGCCCCGTGCTGGTGTAGTCGCCCGCGCGTTCAGGGGCATGCAGGTCGGTCGCGGCGGCGCTGGAAGACATGGAGACTCCCGGTGTGGAAGGGGACGATGGTTCAGGCGACGGGACTGCCAGCGGCGGCGAGTTGGGCGGCGTCGCCGTCCGGCACGCGCGCGGTCGGCGCACCAGGGCCGGGCGGCATGTGCTGAGGCACAAAGTCGTCCGCGGCGCCCGGCACGCCATATACATAGGGGCCGCGGTAGCACACGGGCGGCGCCTCGAAATTGCCATGCGGCGGCGGCGACGGCACTGCCCAGTCGAGCGTTGTGCCGCGCCAAGGGTTGGCCTCGGCGGGCGCGCCCTTGCGAAGGCTCAAGAAGATGTTGACGATAAACGGAATCTGCAAGACCAACAGGCCAATGGCGCCCCAGGTCGCGAGCTGTTGGTAGTGTTGGCCGTGCGCCAGGTAGCCGAACGCGTTGGGGTCGGCGATGCGGCGCTGGTGGCCCATCATGCCGAGCGCGAACATGGGCAGAAAGCACAGATTGAAGAACACAATCGTGCCGTAGAAGTGCAACAGGCCCAGGCCGTGGTTCAGGTGTCGGCCGAAGAACTTGGGGTACCAATGGTAGAAGCCGGCAAACGGCGCCAGGAACACGATAGGAAAGAGCGTGTAGTGGAAGTGCGCGACTACGAAATACGAATCGTGCACGTAGATGTCGGCCGCGGCCGATCCGTTGATGATGCCGGTGACGCCGCCGAGCAGGAACTCCGCGAGCATGGCCATTGCGAACAGCATCGCCACCGTGTAACGGATGCTGCCCTGGTACAACGTGGCCATGTAGCAAAACAGCGTGATGGCGAACGGCACCGAAATCAGGATGGTGGTGAGCGAGAACGGCGAAGCCAGCCGCGGGTCGATACCGCTGATGAACTGGTGGTGCGCCCACACGATAAAACTCAGCAACCCCGCCACGATGGTCGACCAGACGATGAGCCGGTAGCCAAAAATCGCTTTGCGCGCGCACACCGTCAGCACCTCGGCCAGGATGCCGAGCGCGGGCAGCAACAGCACGTACACCTCCGGGTGCCCGAAGAACCAGAAGAGGTGCTGGAAAAGCAGCGGGTCGCCGCCCGCCGCCGCGTCGAAGAAGCCGGTATTGAGGTTGCGATCGGCCAGCAGCATCAGCGCGCCGGCGACCAACGGTCCAACCGACAGCATGAAGATGATGGACGCGATGACCTCCTCCCACACGAACAGAGGCAAATCCCACAGGCCCATGCCTTTTGCGCGGCGGTTGATGGCGGTCGTGATGAAGTTGACGCCGCCCATCAGGAATGCCACGAATTCCAGCGCCACCGCAACGATCCACAGGTCCAGGCCCAAGCCGACGCCGGTGAATGCGGGCTTGGCCGACAGTGGCGGGTAGGTCGTCCAGCCGCTGCCAGAGGCGCCGCCCGGCACGAACATCGAGAGGATCAGCACGACCGTGGACAGAAAGAACGTCCAGAACGACATCAAGTTGAGCTTGGGAAAGGCCATGTCGTCGGTGCCGATGAGCAGCGGGATCAAGTAGTTGCCAAAGCCGGCGACCAGCACGGGCATCGCCACCCAGAACACCATGATGGTGCCGTGCAAGGTCACGATCGCGTTGTATTCAGCGTTGCTCACCGTACCGAAGCCGGCCACCGGCGTGCCAGGATGCGCCAACTGGCTGCGCATGACGTAGGCGAGGAAACCGCCGAGCAGCGCCATGGCTAGCCCGGTGAACATGTACTGCAAGCCGATGACCTTGTGGTCGGTCGAAAACACGTAGCGGCGCAAGAACGAGCTTGGGGCGTGGTCGTGCATGGGGCCTCGGCGGTGCAGTGCGGTGGAGCAGGGTGGATCAGCGTGTAGCGGTGGGCGGCGTCGATGGAGGCGGGGCCGACTGGGCTGCCAGCCACTGGTCGAACTCGGCGGGCGGAAGGGCCAAGAGCGTGCCTTTCATGTAGGTATGCGACGCGCCGCACAGTTCGGCGCATGCGATGGTCAGCTCCGCGGGCTGCAGCACGTCGAACCAGCCGGGGATGCGACGACCGGGCACGGCGTCTTGCTTGAGCCGCAACTCGGGCACGTAGAACGCGTGCAGGACGTCTGCGGCCTCCAATTCGAACTTGACGACCTTGCCGACCGGAACACGCAGGGTTCCGGCCGCGGTGATGTCGTCCAGGGTGTCGAATTTGGCGTCGGGCCCCGGATAGGTGAACACCCAAGCGAACTGCCGGCCCTGAACGCGCACCGTCAATTCGGCCGGCGGCGTGGTCTCCTTGACTTTGGCCCACACCACCGCCGAGTCGAATTCGATGACCATGTCGCACACCAGAACCAGGGCCGCCGGCACCAGCACCCAGGCGTTGGTCGAGCGCGTGTCGCCCGGCAGCCAGCCGGCCGCGGCATGGGCGCTCTGCCGGTAGCGCACGGCCAGCCACAGCAGCACGGCCTCTGCCACCAGGAACCAGATCCCGCAAATCCAGTAGATGAGCGCCATGTGGCGGTCGATGTCGCTGGCGAACGACGACAACGCGCGCGGCAGATCCCAAAGCATCCACAACCTCTCGTCGCCGCTGGCCCAACGCGGGCACACGCGACCCGCGCGCCAGCGCACGCCGCCCGGTCACAAGCAAGGTTCGTGCCAAGCTGACAAGGCCTTGACAGAGTTGCGGTTAATCGGCCAGATCACCCGCAATGATGCCGTAGCTGTGCACTCAGCGCACATTCGGCGTGCAAAACCCCACACGGTGTCTGATTTGGGAACAGCCGCGGCAGTTGGCGCCACGCCATCTTTGGCGCTTTCTAGTACCTCAGGCCCGAAATTCGCGCCGGGTTCCGGCGCGCAACAGGGCTGAGGTACTTCCGGCCGCGGCTGCGGCCGGCCGCGGGGGTGAGCGCGCATGGGCGCGCGAGGGGGCTGCGAGCCCCCTTCACGCAACGAGCAGCTAGTAGGCGAAACCGATTGAGGAATTGTTGTGGCATCACGGCCCGTATCCCGGTGCGAATTTGGGGTTTCGCCTACTAGGAGCCTGTCGGCGAAACGCCAGAATCGGCAGATTCTGGCCGACAGGCTCCTAGGCAGGCCGCAGCTGCGGCCTGCCAGCGACCGAAACTGCCTGAATTTACTTCAGGCAGTTCTTGGTCGCTGCCCCGATCGCAACCAGCACGGAGCCAGTCGGACGATAGTCCGACAGGCTCCTAGAATCGGCGTCAGGGATTGGAAAACAAGAAGTCGACTACGCTCACATCAAGATGGAGCCGCGCGTCGGACCTTTGGACCGCGAGCCGGCGACCCACGGAGCAAGCAAACGGCCCCTAGGAATGATTGAGTAAATCATTTCCTGGCCCTTACTCAGCGGCCGCGGCCCCATCGGCCCGCTTGAGCAGGTCGTACAGCTTGTGCCGCGAGATGCCGAGCGCCTGGGCCGCCCGCACTTTGTTGCCGCCTGCGCGCACGACGGCCAGTTGCGCCAACTGGACTTCGGCCTCGGCCAACGTGGGAACGCCAAGGTCCATGGGTGGCGCGTCGTCTCCATGGGGTTGCGGCGCCTCGACTTGGATGGGCGCCAAGCAGGCGGCGCGGGCTTGCACGGCGGGCGGAAAATCGGCCACCCGCAACACGCCGGAACTTCCTGTTGTCACCGCGTAATCTACGGCATTGCGCAATTCGCGGACGTTGCCCGGCCAGTCGACCGCACACAGGGCTGCGAGCGCGTCGGGCGCGATGCCCCAGATGCAACCGCAGCGCCGCGAACAGAAAGTAGCCAAAAAGTGGTCGACCAGCGCCGCGATATCGCCGCGCCGATCGCGCAAAGCTGGCAAGGCGATCTCGAACGATTGCAGCCGGTAGTACAGGTCGTGCCGGAAAAGTCCAGCGGCCATTGCGGCTTGTGGCTCGCGATTGGTCGAGGCCACCACGCGAATGTCGATCTGCTGGCCTCGCAGCGAGCCGACGGGCCGGATCTCGCGTTCTTCGAGCACGCGCAGCAGCTTGGCCTGCACGTCCATGCTCATCTCGGTGACTTCGTCCAAGAAAAGCGTGCCGCCCTCGGCCGCCTTGATGAGACCTGGAAAGCTGCCGTCGGCCCCGGTGAACGCGCCGCGCACGTGCCCGAAAAGCTCGCTTT
The DNA here is from genome assembly GCA_016875335.1 of Deltaproteobacteria bacterium. GTDB lineage: Bacteria > Myxococcota_A > UBA9042 > UBA9042 > UBA9042 > SXRM01. Next base: position 6,360 of record VGRO01000262.1, read on the forward strand.
CGACCAAGTGCCGCGGCAGCGCCGCGCAGTTGACCGCGACGAACTTTGCCGGCACGCCGCCCGCCGCTTGGTGCACAGCGCGCGCCGCCAGTTCCTTGCCTGTGCCACTTTCTCCGGTCAGCAGCACATTGACGGCCCCGCGCGCCGAGGCTTCGATGAGCGTCCGTACGCGCGCCATCGCCGGACTGTCGCCGACCAGCCCCCAGTGGTGCAGCTTTGCCTTCGCGGGCAGTTCTGCGCCATCGAAGCCGAGATTGGCGCTGCAGCCAGAGCCACGCAGGTGCTCGCCATCG
>VGRO01000263.1 GCA_016875335.1 Deltaproteobacteria bacterium
CGACGATCAGCCGGCGCAGCATGGCGATCGCGCTGTCGCCGGAGGGTCCGGCGGGGCGCAAGTGGCGGAACGGTGGCGTTTCGTCGGAGTAGGTTTGGGGCGGAGTGCCTTTGGGGTTCCTATCCCCGCGCGGACTTGCGCCCCACCCAGCGGATAGCGCCGCCAGGGCCGATGGCTTGCCAGGGCCAGACTCTTGGGTCGGCGCTGTGAGGGCCGGGCTTGGTGCCGCGGCTCCCTCAGCCGCCAGGCTCAGACTCTCCGATCGGCGCTGTACGCCAATCCGGTCGACACCGGGGACGCGCGGCGCAGGCCCTCACGGAGACGCCGCAGCCTTGACCGCCTGCAGCAACAGGTCCTGCTTGCCCACGGGCTTGGTCGGCCGGAAACCGCCGCCCAGTTCCCACACGATGACACCACCCAGCCCCTTCTGCTTGGCCCAGGCGATCTTGGCGGCGATGCTGTCGGCGTCGTCGTAGCTGACGAACTGCCCTTGAGCGCCCTTGCCCAGGGACAGGTAGGGCGCCTGCGCCGCCGCGTGCCAGTGGACCGCTGCGGGGTCGTACAGGGTGTCCATCATCTCAAAGTAGGGTACATTGGGCTTGACCGTCACGCCGGCGATGGGCTGATTCGGGCCGGTGGCCCCCTTCCACACGTAGGCGTAGAAGTCGATGCCGATGCCCAGCTTGGCCAGCGGAGCCTTGGCTGCCAGGGCCTCTTCGACCAGGGTCTGACACGAAGGCAGCGGCTGTTTGGTGCTCCCAAACTTCAGACCGCCATTGGACAGAGGGGAGTTGTGCCAGGTCTCCCAACCCGGCCAGGCGCCGCTGATGTCATAGGTCATGATGCCGAATCGGTCGAACTGCTTCTGGACCGGCCCAAAGACCGCCTCGCGCCAGCCGACCGCCGCGGTGAGCAGCAGGGCTGGGTCCACAGCGTCAAGCCCAGCCCGCAGGTCCTGAGCGAAGGCGATGAAGTCGCCCGCGTCGCTGTCGAACACCGGCTCCATGTCGATGTCCACGCCGTCATAGTCTCCGTTCACCACATGCTTGACGACCAGCTTGACAAAGTCCGGGCGCTTGTTGGGCTTCATCCACGCGACAAAGCCATCGCGCGTGCCGGCCCCACCGACACCCAGCAGCGCCTGCTTGCCGTGTTTGTGGGCAGCCTGGACCAGCGCCTGCGTCTGGGCCGCGGTGATGCCGTTGCTGGTCGTGTCAAAGCTGCCGTCCGGTTCGGGAAAAATCGAGAAGTTGACCACGCTCGTCAGGGCACTGAAGTCGATCTGCCCGGGGGGCAGGTGCCCCTTCATCCAAGCGCCGTAGTAGGCGACCACCCAGAACGGCTGGGTCGGCGGCGCGGCGGTGTCGGCGGTCCCGTCCGCTGTGTCGGCGTCCTTGGCGACGGTGTCCTTGGCAGCCGCGTCCTGCACACCGCTGTCCGCCAGGGCGGCGTCCGCGAGGACTGCGTCCGTCAGGGCCCCATCCTTGGCGGTCGCGTCCGAGGGCGGTGCGGCGTCGGCGGTGGCGTCGGGGCCGCCAGTGGCGCCGTCGCTCGGGGTGACGCCACCGGTGTCCGCGTCCAGCAGCGGGCTGTCTGCAGCCCACACTGCGTCGACACCAGCTTCCGGGCCTGCGGCGCCATCTGCATCGGTCCATTCCCCCGCGTCGGTCAGGTCGGCCTGTCCGCCCCCGTCGGAGGAAAACGGGTCTTGCGCTCCGCCCACAGCGGTCTGCTGGCCCAAGGCGTCCAGGCCCTGGCCGACACCGGCGGCTGGTGCAGATGCGGTCGGGGCTTGGCAGGCAGCACCGAGGGCCACCGCAGCCACCCCAAGCCAGCGCAACCCGTTCAATTCATGGCCTCAGCCAGCGCTGCGAGGGTCTCGGTGGGCGAACAGGACACGGCCGTCGCGCAGTACCCCTTGATGGTCTGGTGATACTGATGAGCCACAGCGCGGAAGTGGTGATTGACGTGTGATTTCCACGAATCCACGTGGTTGTTGAAGCAACGGTCACCCCAGGCCTGGGTCAGACCCGTCGGGCCGATCTTGGTCAAGCAGGCGTCATAGGTCTGCTTGCCCAGGAACGCCTGGTAGGCACACCACGTCGACTTGCTCATGGAATTGATTCGGCAGTAGCACCCCGTCGAGCAACCCTGGGTAACCCCGTGATAGAAGTTGAACACGACGGGGGAGGCCATGCCCGACATCTGTTCGATGATGCCGCCTTGCAGCGGAAAAATGCGCGACGAAGCGCCTAGCACCCCATTTGCGACGGCCTTGAGCGCCTTCTTGTAGGACGGCGGGTCGCGGTAGCGCAAGGACCAGACCGCAGGCATAAACGCAGCGGAATCCACAATCCATTCAGCGACCTTATCGGCCGACGGGTTGGCCACCTTGACGGTCGTCGTCAGGCCCAGGGACTGGTAGGTGCACTCCTTGGCGGCGTAGGGCCAGTCCGGGAAGGTCGTCGCCTTGCAGTTCTGCTCGACATATGGAGTCACATCCAGATAGGTGACCAGCGAACCAAAGGGCACCAGGTCCTCGACGCAGCGGTCCGGCACGCCGTCGGACATGATCTCGCACGCTTGCTCGCAGGTCTGGAGCGGCTCCCACTTGAGCTTGGCGTTGCACACGTACAGCACCGCCGGATCGCCAGAGATGCCCTTTCCGCAGGCCTCGGAACCCTTCTTCTTGCAAGGGCCGGGATCGTAGACCACCGGCGCGCCATCCGTCGACGCGTCCGTCTTGGCGTCTGCGGTGGATGTGTCCACCCCCAGCGAGTCCTTTGCCTGGGCGTCCAGAGCCTGGGCGTCCAGAGCCTGGGTGTCCAGAGCCTGGGTGTCCATTGCCTGAGCGTCCATTGCCTGAGCGTCCATTGCCTGAGCGTCCATTGCCTGAGCGTCCATTGCCTGAGCGTCCATTGCCTGAGCGTCCATTGCCTGAGCGTCCATTGCCTGAGCGTCCATTGCCACGTCCGGGGCTGCACCATCTGCCACGGCGCCATCCGCGCCCCCAAGCTCCGCTGGGCCCGCTGCCCCGTCGGCTGGGCCGGCCGCCTGGTCCCCAGTCGACACGCCGTCTTTGGCGGCTCCCGCATCCGCGCCACCTGGCTGGACGTCCCCCAGGACCAGGACATCGGAGCCCACGCCGCGCGGGCCAAGGTCGAAATTGAGCGGAGCGTCCGGTCCCGCGGAAGCGTCGACCCAAAGGCCGCTGTCGGTGGGCGCACTGCCGCAACCGCCCAGCAACGCCGTGGCCGCCCACAGCACAAGCAGGTCCATGGGTGATGACGCCTGCCGCCAAGTCTTGGCCCTTTCCACGTGTCCTCTCACGCCAATCAACCCGTGGCAGTTCCGGGATTTGAGCTGCCTGTTCCGGGTGGATGGTCAGGCGCTCGACGCCCCAGAACGGTCCGACTGGGCGCAGCGGCCAGACGCCCGCCGGCCGCGCTGCGTTCAAGGTGCCGGGAAGCCCAGCACACCTGCAAGCGTAGGCGGTCGGGGGACCAAGGTCAACGCTTGTTGTGCCAGTGTAAGGGCACCAACGAAATCAAGTCGATCCTCTCGTCCGTCGCCGCGAGTCGGGCTCGGCCCGCGAGCTTGGCGACCGACCAAGCAGAAGGGCCGCGGCGCCTGGCCGGAACTTGGATGAGCAATCCAGGACATCGGGTTGAGTTATTCTTGCCGGGGCCCTAAGACCCGATCGAATGTCACCGCCCGAAGACTCGCGTCTCCATCCGATCCGGTGGTTTAGCCGGCGCCCAGGCGCCCAGACATACCACGCCCGTGGAGTTGCCGATCCGGGCGAGCGTCTGGGTTTCGGGCAGTTGTAGACCTCCCTTGAGAAGCTAGATGTCGGCGTCAGGCAGGCGCTTCATCGATAGCGAGGCGGGTCAGACGCAGTGCGGTTTGGATGCGCGGCGCCAGGCGTGGCGCGCACATGCGCAGGGCGTCGCGGAGCAACTCTGCCAGATTGCTCCACGGCCGGGGCTTGCCTGCCGCCGGCAGTGGGTGGCTGTCGCTGCCGTTCTGGCTGCGCTATCGAGTCGCGTACGACCACGTGCTCCTCACCGAGATCATCGCGGTGTGGACCCGCACCGTCACTCACTTCTACCGCGACCACGCGCGCAGGCAGCACGGCATCGCCGACGGGGTCTGCGCAGCCATCAGCGCCGTGCAGCGCTTCGGCGATGGCCTGCGCCTGAACCCGCACGTTCATAGCATCTTTGCCGACGGCGTCTGGCGTGCCGCCGCCGGCAGCGACGCGCCGAAGTTCCAGCGCATCAAGTCACCCACCCAACGAGAGGTCGAGGTGTTGACCCTCGCGGTGCGCCGCCGCGTGCTGCGACGCCTCGGCCGCCTGGGCGTGCTGCGGGCTGACCTCGAGGAGCCGAGCTGCGACCTGTTCGGCGAGCGCGAGCCCATCTTGGCGAGCTGCATGACGGCGAGTTTGCTCGATAGGGTCGCCATCGGCGAGCGCAAGGGCGAGCTAGTCATGCGGCTGCGCGACGAGCAAGTCGAGGTACGCGGTAACGGCAAGCGCTGCGCGGTCGCGGACGGCTTCAACGTCCACGCCGCGACCACCGTCCCGCCCCTCGCCCGCGATGCGCTCGAACGCCTCTGCAAGTACCTGCTGCGGCCGGCGATCTGCAACGAGCGCCTGCAGCGCCTGGAGTCCGGCGAGGTCCTTCTGACCCTGCGAAAGCGCTGGAGCGACGGCACCTTTGCCAAGGTGTTTCAGCCCCAAGACTTGATCTCCAAGGTCATCGCCCTGCTGCCCGCGCCCGGCGCCAACCTCTTGCGCTTTCACGGACAGTTTGCGCCAGGAGCGCGCTGGCGTGCGCAGATCACCGCCGGCGCCGCGCGGGCGCGCAAGGCGACGGCGCCGCCCAAGGACGAGGAGCAACGCCAACGCAGGATGGCTTGGTCGGTCCTGCTGCGTCGCTCGTTCGCCATCGAGGTCATGAATTGCCCGGCTTGTGGCGGGCGCCGGGAGCTGCTCGCGGTCATCGAGCACAAGCCCACGGTGCAGAAGATCCTCGCGCATTTGGGCCTGGACACCGAGCCGCCAGCGTTTGCTCTGCCGCGTGGACCGCCGCTGCTCGCTGGCAAAGGCGTGCCCGACGCCGATGGCCTTCCATGGGAGGCGCGCGACGCCGGACGGCGGGTCGTCGTGGACCCCGGGTTTGTCGAGCCCGCCTACGACTGATCTGGTGGTCCTCAGGTCATCGTCCTGCGACTGACGCCCGGCGGGCCAACTGACGCCCGACGGGCTCGGTGACGGGGAGCTCTGCGTTCGCGCGTGAACCTTGCGCTGCTCTTGTGGGACTTGAGGTCCATTGGGCGTCGGCTTCGGCGTTGACCGCCGACGGTCGTGCCGGTATGCTCCCCTCGCCCGCGCGGTGCGGGCGATCGTGGCGCCGCGGATGTGGGCCAATGCTACCTACGAACGTGCACCTCCTGAAAGCGCAGGAGATCACACCATGATCCGCGATTCAAGGGGGCTGTGGCGGAAAGTCGATCGAATATTTGGGCCGGCACAGTCAGGCCGGAAGCCGGAGCATTCATGCGAGGAAGGGGCAGGAGGAGATTTTGCCGAGGAAGGGGCAGGAGGGGATTTTGTCAAAGGGGTGGCTGAAAGCCGAGGTGAGTTTCCACGCCGCCCCGATTTGATAATTTCTTTTCCCCTGCTACACTAAACCACCGGTAATGCCCATTGACCATGGAGGCCGACATGAAACGGGAACTGATCGCCATCCTTCTCGCCCTCAGCGCGACCCTCTTCACCGCCGCCTGCGGCGGCGACCCCGCCGCCATCGCCGACAACGACGCGCCCGATGGAACGGCCGACGCGCTCCTTGACGACACCGACGCGGATCCGCTCGCCCCGGTGCAGGCGCTGTTCGACGGGGCGGTCATCGCCGACGACCTGATGACCGTCACGGTGCCCGCCGACAGCCCGCTCTATTACGAGACCTGCACCGCGATACCCTACCTGCGGGCCGACGGCCAGACCGAGCGGATGAAGAACAACCCGTGGGAGTGCAACGTCGTGACGACCTCGCTGTGCGGCTACTGGCTCGACGATGCGTATCACAACGCGACCGGCCCCGGCTGCGATGTGATCGAATGCGTCGCGGCGGCCGGAGAGAGTTTCTCCGCATTCATCGGGAACTATGAGAGCGACGGCACCAAGGCGATACCCGAAGGCTCCGCGACCTACCAGTGCAGCGACGCCCCGATAGCGAAGGCGATCCCCTACACCGGGAAATTCACCGCGGAACTGCGCTTCTACCGCGACGCCGACTGCCAAGAGCCGCTCTTCGCCACGGCCTCGTTCGATAATCAATAACGGAAAGGGGCTTTTTTTCAAAGGGGCCCTTGACGGGATTTTCCTTGACGGGAGCTCCGCGGGCTAGCTGTCCAGATCCCCGGATCTCACCACGGTCGCGAACGCCGAGAAGTGCAACACTGCCGGCCAGTGCGCGGGCGGGACGCCAGTGACCTGCAACGACAACAACCCGTGCACGACCGACAGCTGCGAGGCGAGCACGGGCAAGTGCAGCTCGGCGCC
>VGRO01000264.1 GCA_016875335.1 Deltaproteobacteria bacterium
GCCTTGACACGGATGATCAGGCGGCGCAGGCTGGCGATCGCGCGGTCGCCGGAGGGTCCGGCGGGGCGCAAAGCCGGTTTCGGCCGGCGCGGCCTCGGGGCCAACCTTGTTTGCGGTTCCTATCCCTGCCGCAATCCCGGGCCGCAGCAGGTACTTGCAGAGCTGTTCGAGCTGATGGTCGGCTGGACGAGGCGCAGCGACTGCGGGCGCAGCTTGAGGCAACCTCCGTAGGGCAGCGGCACCGACGACTGGAGCAGCGCCTGCACCGGGCAAATTCACGGACAAATTCAGGGATTGACACCGATGATCAGCCGACGCAGCATCGCGATCGCGCTGTCGCCGGAGGGTCCGGCGGGGCGCAGGCGGCGGAACGGTGGCGTTTCGTCGGGGCGGGTTCAGGGGGGAGTGCCTTTGCAGCTCCTATCCACGCGGAGTGCCTTTGGGGTTCCTATCCGCAATACCGCTGGTTTGGCCCATGCATTCATGGGTCCTCGTTAACCTGTAGCGCAGATTGGCCTTGCATCTGATGAGGCGCACCATGGCGACCGACGACGACTACGCCGAGGAACGGTTTGGCGGCAACGTTGCGGTCGCGCTGGGCGTGGCCAAACGCGATCTGAGTCACACGCGGGCCATGCTTGAAAAAGCCCTGGCCGAGGTCGAGAAGTTGCGGCAACGGTTGGCCTCCGCGCCGCCGCCGCCTTTGGCCGACACCACGCGAGAACTGGCTAATCTGCAAAGTGAAATTGCCGCCTTGCGCCAAGCACTGCGGGAGGTGGAAGCGGCGCGCGATGAACATGCAGCCCTCGCTGCGTCCTTTGCCCAGCGCGAACGCGAAATGGCATTGACCAACGGTGACTTGCAGGCCGCCGTCGTCGGCATGGAACGGCAGTTGGCCGGCGTGTCGAATCAACGGGATTTGGCCTTGGCGCGGGTATCCGAAGTCGAGGCGGCCGCCGCGTCGGTGCAGCGCGATCTGCTTGATATGCAGGCGCAATGGGCACAACGCGACGCGACCAGCCTCGAAATTGAGGTGCTGGGCGGTCAGGTCGCCGCCGATCACGAGCAGTGGCAGGCCCTGCAGGGCGATCGCGACGAACTGCTTGCGCAAGTGGCAGCGCAGACAGCGAAAGTGGCCTCTCTCGACGCCGCGCTACAGCAAGCGGAGCGCCGGCGAGCCAAGGCCGAGGCAGACGCTGCCGCTGCTGTTGCTGCAGGCCAGGCTGCGCGGTCGGCTCCGCTGGCCGACGCGGAGCGGTTGGCTCAGGTACATGATGCACAACTGCGCCGCGCCTACGCGCTGCAAGCGCAAGTGACTGAGGCGCAAACAGCGCTGGCCCAGCGGGATGCCGCCGCTGCCCAGGCTCACGCGCGCGAGGTGGACCTGCAGGCGGCTTTGGCCGCGGGTCGCGACGAGTTGACTCTGTTGCAAGCGCAGTTGCGCGATGCCCAAGCCCTGGTTGCCGACGCGCGGGTGCAGGCAACCACGGCGCAGGCGGACTTGAGCGCCGAGCGCGCGGCGCCGCCAGCGTCTCCGGTTCGGCCACTGGGCTGGCGTTTGGCGGGGTTGGCAGCGGTGGTCGCTGCCGTGCTCGGCCTGTGGGCCCTGGCGCAGCGGCCCCGCGCCTCGGCTGAGAAGCCGAACGGAGTACCTGAGGCCCACGAGCGCAAACCGCCCGCACCCGAGGGCGCCGCGCCGACCCAGCAGGCCTCGCCGCCGACCCAAGTTGGCGAGGTGGCGGCCGATCGTGCGTCCGCGCGGAAGGCTCGGCCTGTAGCACCCGGGGATTCAGCGCCGCAGCCGGGTCTCGCTGCGCGTCTGGCCGTCGACGCCCCGATTGCGGTCCAACCGCGTGTGCAACCGCCTGCGGGCCTGCAAGACGCACCACCTTTACGCCTGCGCGAGCGGTCGCTGAACGCCATTGACCTCCCACTGCAACTCCCGCCACGCGGGCCGAGGAACCTGCCATGAATCAACTCCTTCGATGGGTCGGATGCTGCGCACTGCTGGCGACGGCTGCCTGTCAACCTGCACAAGCGCCGGCAAAAGTGAAGCAGTCCTCTGGTCCGTCCGAAAAAGCTCCGCCAGAAACGGACGACCCTGATACCGTCAAGCCGCCAGCCGCCGCCGCGCCTGAGAAAGCAGCGCCTGCCGCCGCCGCCGACCCGCGCATGTGGCAGCAGTCTGCAGGCAAGGCCGCCACGAAAGACGAGTACAGCCTGACCAAAGAGATGTTCGCCGACGAGGCCGCCCACCGCGCGGATCTGGTGTTGCGCGCACGGCAGGCCTTTGATCGGGTGCGCAATTTGACGGTCGGCACGCGCTGGCAGCGCGAGAAGGCAGACCGCGATCTGGCCATCGCCGACGACAAAGTGCTCGGTGAATTTGAGCGCTGGCGCGACGAACGCCAAAAGTCCGTCGACGATCACGACGCGGCCAAGAACACGTGGACCGACGGCCTCAATGCCTGGTCGGCCCCGCGCGATGTCGGCGCCTGCGCGCTCGCATGTTCGGGCGCCGCGGTCGATGCGTTGCCTGCGGGCTGTCGCTGTACGCCTCAGGCAGTGTGTGCCTATGATCTTGAAGATTTGCCGACGCCGACCGCCAACGATGACACCTTGGCCCTGCGGACCGCGTGGCACTTCAGCGCGCTGCTCTCGGGCACGGCGACGCCTGCATTGTCGGGCGCCGATCGCGTCGCATTGGCCAAGGCCCTGCGCGGCCGCTGCAACGACGCCTCGCCGTGGGCGTGCTTCGCTGCCGCTCGATTTGAGGCGGGTGCCGATCTGGCGGTATTCGAAGCGGATCTCGTCAGCGCCTGCGAGGCCAAGGACGGTCTGGCCTGCGTCCTCGTCGCCGTGTGGGCCAAGGGTACCGGGGTCAAGCGCGTGCATGAACCCGTGGCGCGGCGCGTGGTTGAGGCATATCCCGCGGCGTTTGGGCCCGGCGACCGCCAGGTCTGTGTCGACAAGCAAGATGTGGGCGCGTGCGTGCGCTCGATCGTAGAGCCGCTCAATTTGCTTGGCGTCGCGCCGGCCGCGGCCAATCCGGAGACGCCGAGCGCTGTCGCCAATCCCCGCGCCGCCAAGCCCGCGGTCAAGGGCCCGACCAACGCCGAGGTCGCGCGCGTCTTGCGTCCGGCGTGCATCAGCGGTGACGCGCAGGCCTGTGGCGCCCTGAGCTTGCTCGAGCCGGGGGCCTTCGCCGCACAGCGGCCGCTCGCCGAGATGCCCGACCTGCGCAAGGCTGGTTGCCGCGCGGGCATCGCTGCGGCGTGCGCCGAGGTGCAGCGCGAACTGGCGACCAAGGCTGCCCGTAAGTCGGTCGGGCGTGCTGACCCTGCGCTTGGGCGCAACGGTTCTGCCAATGACGATGACGCCGCAGAGAAAGAAATGGAAGAGTGGAGCGCACTTGCTTGCGAGGCGCGCGACATGTCGGTGTGCCAGCGCGCGGTGCAAGTGGCCATCAACGCTTATGACGACTACGCCAAGGTCGCCCGCTTTGGTGCCTGGGCGCACAATTTTGAGCCGGCGACGCGCGCCAAGGTCAAGCCGCCGCGCGAGCCGCTGTGCTTTGGCCTGCCGCAGTGGACGGCGCCGCACGCGACCGCGGGCGCGGGTGTGGCCAATCCGGCCGTGAAGCTCGATCGTTCAGGTGCTTACCACCCGGCGAGCGTCGCCGACCTCAAGACGCTGCAGGCGCAGTGGCAGGCCGCGTTGGCGTCGGTGCCCAAGCTCGCCGAGCGCGTGACGGCGTTTGAGCAAGAGCTGACGACGATCGCCGCGGACCGGCGCAAGCTCGTCGATCATGACGCGGCCCTGGCCAAAGCGGTCGGCGCGGCGCAGTGGCTGGCCGGCCAGGTCAAGCCTGATTTGGCCAAGGGCGGTGCGGTGTTGCGCGGCAAGATGGGCGCAGCGCAGCAAAGCGCCATGTTGTTGCACGCGACCGCGGCCCGCGACGCGGCCAAGCGCAGCGCCGATACGCTGACCGGCCAGAAGGCCGCGCTCGCCGGGCAAATTGCCGCAGAGACCGCCAACCTCGACACGCTGGCCAAGAAGGCCGAGGCGTTCGCGCAGGTGCTCGAGCTGGCGTCGCAGTTGACGCCGAGCGACCTGACCCAAGACTTCTCTGCGCACAAGCAGGCCGTCGATGCATTGACGGCCCAGCTGGAGGCCGCGGAGCAGCAAGCGGTCGCGGCGGAGGCGGCGATTCGGACTTCGGCGGAGGCGGCGGGTGTCGATGTGGCCACCAACCGCGGCGCTTGGGCGACGTACTGGAAGGCGATCGCCGCGGCCCTGCAAGAGATTATCGCGACCGTGAAGGCGATCGCCGCGGCCCTGCAAGAGATTATCGCGACCGTGGGCGTCGATGCAGGTGCGGCCAATCCGGCGCCGGCGGCCGATGCCAAGCCGACCAAGGCGGCCAAGCGACCCGCGGCAAATTCGGCGCCGGGTGTCATCGATCGTGAGACGTTGGGCAAGCGCGCGGCGATGTTGCTGGACGCGGCCAACCCCAAGAAAGTGCCAGAAAAAAGCGAACTTGAGCTGGCCTTGGCTGCGCACCTGAAGGCCTCGGCCGACGCTGCGGCGCCGGGCGCCAAGGGCATGGAAGTCTGGCGCGCGCTGGTGGCTGAGTCGGGCGTCTACACGGCGCTGCACGCGGCGTCGCGGGCCAAATTCGACGCAGGCTGGCGCAAGCGGGTCGTCGGCATGCTCGCATTCAACATCGAGGCCCTGCGCCGCGAGATCAAGGCGACGGAGACGGCCCTCGTCGCCCTGCGCAAGGACGTCGAGGCGGTCCAGGCGCACTACCAGGCCGCGGCTGACAAATTGGCGAAGGCGCAAGACGATCTCGCTCAGGCCGTGGACAAGGCGGCGACCGACCGCGACGCGCTGGCCAAGGCGATCGCCAAGCTCGTGGACGATGTCGGCGCCGAGATGCGCAGCAACCTCGAGGCATTGAACGCCAACGTGGCGGCCAACAACGAAAAAATCGCCGAGCTGAACAAGCGCGAAGCGCATCGGCGCGACGCCCTGACGTGGACCAAGGCCCGCCATGCGTGGCTGACCAGCAACGACAAAGCCATCCGCGACGCGATCGCCAAGCTGGCCGACGACGAGCCCAAGGCCGCCGCGCGGCTGACTGACTACATCGCCAAGTACAATGCGTTGGCGGCGGTGTTCGCCAAGCTGGGCCGCTATCCCAGCCTCGAGGCGTGGCGGACGGCGCGCAACCTCAAGCGGAACCTGGACAAAGAGGCGTTTGACCACACGACGCTGGTTGACTGGGGCCAAGACAAGTCGTGGGAGTGCGCGACCGACGCCGCGCCGCTGCGCTGGGTGAGCGCGGCCGTGGCCGACGTGGACGCGGAGCACAAGCGCTCGGGCTACTGCGCGTTTGATCGGCTGCGCGTGCGGGTCCGCCAGCTGGTCAGCGATCGCGAGCAGGCGTACGGCAAACTGGAGGCCGCCGAGCGGCCCACAGTCGCCGATTGGCGCAATGAGATCGCGGCGCTCGACAATCTTGATCTGGTACTGTTCGAGCTGGAAGCGAGCGCCCAGCGTCAGGTCGCGCTGCAGCGGCGGGCGCTCACCGACCGCCGTAACGCTGGTGAGTGGCCGTAGCCCTCCTCATCGACGACGCAGCGAGCACGCAGACGTGGCGGGTCACGATTGGCCCGGCAACTACGGCAACGGCTGCGAGTGCACCGCCGACGGCAACTACGGCGTGGCAGGCGGCGTGTGCACGGCGGCGATGGACGTGGGCTCGCTGAGCGACGCGGGCTCGGTGGCGCAACGCCAGGGCAACGTGATGCCGGGCGAGGCGGGCGACTGGTACCGCTTCAAGGCCGTCGACACGCCCGATGCCGGCGGCGCGTGCGACAAGTTTAACGTGCGGGCGCAGCTGATCGGCAACCCCGACGGCGGCTTCCTGCTGGACCTCTACCGCGGCGGCTGTGCCGGCATCCAGCAACTGTGCGCGGGCCAGACCGACACGGGTTGGACGGTGAACTTCTACGGCGCGCAACCGTCGGGACCGGGCGCGCTGAACGGCACCTCGGCCGGCACCGTGGTCAAGTCGCCGAGCCCCGAGAAGGCCGGCGAGTGCAAGTGCAGCGCGGCTCCTGGCATGCCGGGCATGAACGTGTGCGCCGACAACAGCGCGGACTTCTTCGTGCGCGTGTACCGGGCGGCGGGGGCGGCGAAGAGTTGTGCGGCGTACACGTTGCAGGTGTCGAACGGGTTGTAGCTGGAGCCGAGTGCATAGGAAGTCCAACCGCTGTCCCCCGCGAAGCACCCAGGCCTTTCCACGCCGCTCACCCCGCCAACCCCATGCCGACGGGCGACTCCGGCCTGAAGCTACGCCCGCGCCGAGGCCAGTTCAAGCCGAAAAACAGCGGAATTCCGGTGCCGCGGGCAGACCCGTCCCTCGCCGCGGCCCATGTCGCCTGCGGAGGTGGTCGGTCTAGGCCGCCTCGTCGAGCGGCGGGATGTCGATCTCGCCCGGTCCGTCGCCGCCGTCGGCCGCTTCG
>VGRO01000265.1 GCA_016875335.1 Deltaproteobacteria bacterium
GCTGCGACCGGGGCAGCCGCGGCGGGCGCCTGGGTGCCATCCGCCAGGACCTTGCGGGGCCGTCCAGGCAGGAAGCCCGCAGCCGGTTCGATGAGGGCGCTCTCAATCTGCGCGCTGGGGCCGGGCGGGATCTGCGATTTCTTGCCATCGGCGTCCACGATCGTCGTCAGCTTCTCCGTCGTCCTGGGACCCTTGGCCGACTCCGCGTTGGCCAGCGCTGCCTTCGCAGTCGCGGTCGCGGCCTCGACCACCTTTGCGTCCGGCTTGTAGAAGCGCACGTGCGGCACATCGAAGGTCGCGCACCAGCATGGCTCCCTGCGCAAACGCCCATCCTCGCGCAGCGCATCCACGCGCAAGCGCAGGGTCTCCTTGGTCATGTCGACCTTGGTGCCGAGGTCGGCCAGCGTCAGACACAGGAAATCGCTGGTGCCGGCCGCCTGATTGATGTAGTGCAGCACCTTGCGCTCGCCGTCGAGCGTGGTGGCACGTGGATTGGCGGCGCGGTGCTGGGTGGCGCTCGGCGCGGCGCCGTGCGGCTCAGACGGAACCCCTACGGTGCGGGCTTGCACGGTTGCGTGTGCTGGCATGCGGAACCTCGTGGTGGCGCCAACCTGCATAGGGGTTGCGCCGGTCGGATGATGTGGAGTAGGCAGGCCGGACTGTGGGCGGTCCGAGGACCGATGGGTTGGGGAAGGGCGAACTGTGCCGGCAAGTAGCAGTCGCAGGTCGGCGAGTTTGCCACCGATCCACGGCGGTGGCAAGGGGCTGCGAAGCGTTCATTTCGACGTGAACTCGTACACCCCATCCCAGTCGGCGTCGAGCTCCTTGGTGCGCAGCACCGCGATGCGCTGCACCAGGGTCGTGGCTGGCCCATCCCCCGCCGCAGCGAGCGGTTCGAGGACGGTCAGGGCCTCCGCCCAGCGCTGGCTCCGGTACAGGCCCAGGGCCCGCTCCGTGGCTTCTGCGAGCACCCTTTGTGCGTCCGTGGCGCTATCACCATCTGCCATCAATTCGTAGATCCGCACGCCGATGTGCTTGCCCTTGACGCGCACGGCGTCGATCTCGCGCACCAGGAAGCGATCGCGCACGCGCTCGGCCATGGCGTGCGAGATCAGGATGCCGATGCCGTAGGTGCCGGCGGTGCCTTCGAGGCGGGCCGCGAGGTTGACCATGTCTCCAATCATCGTGTAGTCGAAGCGCTGCTGCGACCCCATGTTGCCGACCAGCGCCACCCCAGAACTCATGCCGACGCGCACGTGCAGTTCGGGAAGCCCGCGCAACTTCCAGTTTTCGCGCAACCGCGCCATGCGTTCTTGAACCGCCAATGCGCCGCGACATGCGTTGTAGGGGTGGTCCGGGTCGGTGAGCGGCGCGCCGAACATCGCCACGATCGCGTCGCCCACATACTTGTCGATCGTGCCGCGGTGCTGCAGCAACTCGGTCGTCAACGCCCCGAGGCATTCGTTGAGCAGTTCGACCAACTGCGCTGGTTCGGTGGCCTCGGTCAGGTTGGTGAAGCCGCGGATGTCCGAAAAGAACGCTGTGATGTCACGCCGCTCTCCGCCGAGCTTGAGCGCGTCCGGGTTGGCCACCAACTGTTCGATGACTTCGGCCGACAGGTAGTGGGCAAACGCGTGGCGGATGAGACGCCGTTCGCGGCCCACCCATCGGTAGTTGGTCAAGGCACCCGCGGCAAACGCCACGAGGCCGCCGAGTTGCGGGGCCACCAGCGCCAACCACCAGCCATGGTGGCGGTAGGCGACTGCGGTCACGGCCAGCCAGCCGGTGCTCACCAGCAGCAGGCCGGCCAGTTGCGCGCGTGGCGTCGAGAACCCGAGCGCGGCGAGCGTGACCAGCAAGGCCACCACCGCACACGCCACGCCATCGGCCCAAGCTGGGGCATCGCGCGCGATCGTGCCGCCGTGCAGCGATTCATAGAGCGCGATATGCGCATACACCCCGGGAGTGCCTTCGGCCACCGGGGTGACGCGGTACTCATAGGTCGCCGCGGCAGTGCCGGCCACGAACACGACCTTGTCGCGCACCGAGCGGGCGTCGAACGTGACGGGCAGCCCCTCTTCGCGCTGCCGAGAGGCCGCATACAGTTGTTTGAGTTGCACGCGGGCGACCGCGTCGTCGGCCCGGCGCCAGGCCAACAGCACGCGACCGCCGCTGTCGAGCGACAGGCGCGCCGAGCCGAACCGCAATTCGTCGTCGGCGACCGTCGGGGTCTGATGGCTCACCAACATCGCCGCCGCGAGTCCCAGCGCCGGGTAGGACTCTGCGCCGGCCTCGAACCGCAGGAGCGGCGTTCCGCGGCGGATCACGCCGTCCGGGTCCGGCTCCATCTCGACCCGACCGCCAAATGCGGCAGCGGCGCCGATCGCATCGACCGGCACTACCGGCTTGCAGGTGCGCTGCGGCAATGCGATCGCGCCGTGGCCGTCGACCCGCCAGCGCGGCGGCGGCACCGCTTCGTCTCCCATGCACTGCCACGCCAGCGCCACCGCGCCGTGGTCGCCGATGCACGCCGCGAACGGCTCGTCGAATTCGCTGATTTCGCTGAAGAGAACGTCGAAAACCACGGCCTTGGCTCCGGCAGCCTTCAGCTCGCCGAGGATCCTGCACCACACGTCGCGCGGCAGCGGCCACGGCACCTTTTCGTGCCGGCTCAGCCAGCGCAGACTGCCCTCGTCGATTTCGAGAATCACGGCGTCGGTCGGCGGTCGGTCAGGCGTCCACAGCCGCACCCGCCAATCCCAGGTCCGCGCTTCGATGTCGCGGCCGACCGGTGTCGCCACCACGCCCATCGCCAGCGCGGCCGCCCCGGCCGCGATCAACAACGCAGTGGCCCACCAGGTCAGGCGCTGGCGCAGTTTGGACGCGTGCTGGCGGTCCTCGCTGGTCGTCATGCCGCCACCCCCGGCGCGTCGTGGGCCAGCGCCCCGCGCAGCGACCGCAGGAACACGAACGGCGTGGCATAGGCCAGGTTCGACACCCGCGAGGTGTACACGTCGGCGTGGTTCTCGACCTTGCGGGCGAAGAGGCTCTTGTCGTTGCCGGTGCGCATCATCAGGCCCCAGTTCCGGTTGGCGAGCGTGTTTGAGGCATTGACCAGGGGACCGATCTCGGCGTCGAGTTGCAGCAGGCGCTCGCGCAACGTGTTCATGCTCTCGCTCAGGTCCCTGACCTCGTCGGCCACCAGACGCGGTCCATAGCCCTCGCGCTGCCGTTGCCGCAAGATGCGCAGTTGGCTGAACGCGTGCTCCAGCCGTTCCTTCTCGACCATCAGCGTCTCGATGCGGCGCTGGTTGTCTGCAAAGGCGGCGGCGGCGTCGATGTCGTCTTCCAACTCGCGCAGGATGGCGATGGTGCGCCAGTTGAGCAGCTTCTTGCCATAATATGCGTCGCTGAGCATGTGATCGCCGACGTAGGCGATCTGGTCGCCGTCCAGTCCCAGCGATTTTTCCAGGCGGTCCGCGCACCCGCCCGAGTAGACCTTGCCTTCCTCGATGTTGTCGTTGACTTGACGCAGCAGGCCGTCTTCGCTCACCACCTCGTAAAGCGGATGATTGCCTGTGAAGAACGCCGGCTTGCGGCTCGACACCACGATCACCGTGAACAGGTCGCGCCAGCGCAGTCCCTGAGGCAAGAAGCGGTCGAACGCAAAAGTCATCATGGCGTTTGAGTAGTGCCATTCGCTGTTGGTGACCATCATCAGTTTCTTGCCCGAGGCCTTCTGGTCGAGCAGCGCGAGCGGCAGATCGGGGTCGAGGTCGACGTACAGGTCCGGGCGCGCCAGGATCTCGGCCTTGAGCGCACCCTCCAGGTGTGCGCGGTCCAGGGTGTAGCGCACCTTGCGGTACAGGTCGTCGTAGCCCATGACCCCTGGCAATTCCTGGCGATCGAGCAGATCGACCAGTTGCGCATACATGCAGCCTTCGCTGATCTCGAAAAGGGTGTTGAGGAACATCCACCGCGGGCCGTCGGCGAGGTCGACCAGGACGCGACCGTACTTGACGCGGATCTCCTCAGGCGACAACTGCACCGTGCCGTGCATCGCCTGCTTGACGTAGCCAAAGCGGTTGGCCTTGACCAGGTTGCCGAGCCGCTTGTCGATGACCAGACCGCGCATCGATCGCTCGGGGTCGAAAAGCAGGGCCCCGACCGGCCAGCCGCCGTCGAGCAGCCGCTGGCGCAGGTGCGCGTACGCCCGGCCTTCCCAGGCCCGGACGTGGTAGTGGACCAGGGTGTAGTCCATGTCGTAGCCGATGGCCTTGATGGCCCGCAGGTTCAGCGTGCGGTTGCAAAACACCCGACGCTGCGGCGGCACCGCAGCAATGCGCGCGCAGATGGCCTCGGGGTCGCCGTCGGGCAGGGCGGCGAGGTTGGGCAGGGTGCTGGGCGACATGGCGGTCCAGGCGCCGGGTGGCGCGCGAGACCGGCAGGATAATCAGGTGCGCTGGCTTTGAGAACCGGAGTTCACGCACAGTGCACCTCGACCGGACAGGGCAAAGGCGGCCCGCTGCGATCCCACGGACGCCCGAAGACGCAATGTCGCCTCGGGGTTGCCGTACGGACCGGGCGCCGCCGGAACCGGCAGAATTCCACGGAGGTTCTGGGCTCCTCCTTTACGGCGGCTGCGGCCATCCGCACACTACCTGCCCACCTGGAGGCTGCGATGTCCCGCGATCCCGAAGTCGTTCACCGCAAGGCTCTGCGGGCCGCCGCAGCGGTAGCCTTTGGTGTGTCCGCGTGCGGCGATCCGGCCACCACCGTGCAGGGTGCGCCTGCGGCGACCGGAGATGCCAAAGCCGAAACAAGCGTCGCCGCGGCAACCGCCGCGCCCGACGCACAGGCCCAAGAGGCCGTTGCCGCCGACGCTTCGGTCGCGGACGGTGCATCCGCCAGGGCCGCGCCTGACGCAGCAGACGCGCCGGACGCCCCGGTCGAGGCCGGCCAGTCCAAGGACATGCTGGCCGGCGCCGACATCGACGCCGGCACGACCGAAACGACGGGCAAGCCGGATTGCACCAAGGCCCAGCAAGCCGGCAACTGGGCCGCATGTTGCGAGTCGTTGCGCCAATGGTGCGAGGCCGCGTTTGGCGCCGGTTCCCAGGCAAGCAACGAGTGCACCTTTGGGCAGAACTTTGACGGTTCCACGGGGTGCACGCCGTGGGGGCCGCCCGCTCCGCCGCCCTGGCCCGGGACCGTGGCCTGATGGCGCAGCCCCTCGACCTGACCGCAGACGCGCAGACGCTGGTGGCCGGCATCGGCCCGCTGCCCGATCTGGAGCCAGCCGAGCGGCCCGCGGCGATCGCCACATGGCGCGGCCGCATGATCAACGAGCACGTGTCGGCGCGCGTATTCGGCGCCATGCTCGGCCAGGCGATGGCTGCGGGTCTGAGCCCCCGTCGCCAGACGCAACTCGCAGAGTTTGCCTGCGAGGAGTTGCGCCATGCGCGGCAGTGCGCCGCCGTGGTGCTGGCGCTCGGTGGACAGGCCCGGGCGGAACTGCCCGTATTGCAGCGCGTACCCGACCACGCCGACGCCGACCCGCTGCAAGCGCTGCTCCGCAACGTGTTGTCGGTGTGCTGCCTCTCCGAGACGGTGGCGGTGGCGCTGATTCGCGCAGAGACGTTGCAGATCGGCCCACCCGGACTGCGCGCCGCGCTTGACGCCATCCTCGCCGACGAGGTGGGCCACGCGCAGTTTGGTTGGTCGCTGTTCGCCGACCTGCATCCGTTGTCCGCCGACCAGACGGGGCCGTTGTCGGCCTACCTCGATACCGCGCTGGTCCACTTGGTCGAACACGAGCTGAGACACTTGCCCGACCACGACGGGCTGGGCGAGCGCCTGCAGCGGGTCGGGGTCTGCAGCGGCCGGCGGGCGCGACTGCTGCTCAAGGACACCATCGATCAGGTGATCGTTCCGGGGCTGCGCCGGTTTGGCATCGCGGTGGCGTGACGCGGCGCGGCCGAGCCGGCAGCCCCTGCGCCCAATGCCCCGCCCATTTACAGCCCAAGGCAATGCCGCCACACTGCACGGCGTGGGTGCGGCGGTCCCATCGGCGCTGTGGCGGTTCTGGCGGTGGGTGACGCGGCTTGGCGTCCATCCCGGCCTGCCGCCGACCGAGGCGAAGTACGTCATCTTGAACAATACCTTGGTGTTGTTCATGTCGGGCGTGGCCATCGCCATCATTCCCGTCAATTACTGGAGCTTTGGCGCCTCCGACCGCATGGTGGCGCTGTTCTTTCCCTTGGTGCAGGCACCGCTTTTCCTGGTGTCCCTGGTGTTCGCCGCGCGGCGGTCTCAGTCAGGAACATCGGCCCCGTGCGAACCCCCTGCGGCAACCCTTTGAATCTCGATCCCTTTTGAGCCAACCTCCCAAACCGATCTCCCCCGCCGATCCGGCCTTTACATTCCGTCGGTTGCGCGATCTACTGGCCATCCCGGGGCGGTTGCCCCGACCAGGTGGCTCATGGCCGACGACGAATGCCCGGAACCCGATAGCGTGGCTGCCCTGCG
>VGRO01000266.1 GCA_016875335.1 Deltaproteobacteria bacterium
CTGTGGCTGAGAGGCCCACTCGGCGTGTCGAATTAACCGCCGGCGCAAACCTGTCACCCTGAAGGTGCAGGTTTGCGCCGGTTTCCCCGGGAAACCTGAGTTAATTCGATCGCCAAGGATTCAGGACCTTTTTTTGGCGGTGGATCATGGTGTAGCCAAAACCCCGTCCCGCTACGGCCGAAGATCCTGGGCATCTCGCGGCTTACGTCCTCCCCTGTCCGAATCAGTGTGCTACTGGCTCGGTCGGCGCACTGCGAGTGCGCCTCGGTCGGTCGCTGCGGGCGCGCTCGCGATCTGCCGGCATGCTCTTCGACCTCGCAACAGACGAGATTTGGCTACACCCTCTAAGATTCGCAGCGACGCTCGCGGCCAAAAACGCCAACGGCGGCCCTGGGGTCGGGGCCGCCGCCGCGATCGAAGCGCGCCGAGCGCTATTTGGGGCGCGCGGCAAGTCCGTTCAGGAGCAGCGCGTTGTTCTGGCCCGCGCTCATCAGGCCCTGCATCGCCGGGTTCTTCTGCGGCAACAGGCTGGCGAAGCCGGCGACGTCGGGCGCCGCCGCGGTGTCGTGCTTGGCGACCGGCTGGGCGAACTCGTTGAACAGCTTGACCTTGACCGCGCCGGAGATGGCACTGTCGGGTCGCGCGCCTTTTTGCTGGACGTAGCTGCCAAGGCTGGCGGCCGACAGCGCCGATGTGGTCGCGGCGCGGGCGACCGCGGCGGGCCGTTCAGGTGCGGACGCGAACCCGGTCAAGGGCAGGGCGGCGGCGAAAAGGGCAGACAGGGCGAGGGCAATGCGCTTCATGGCTCTGGACTCCAGCAGTGCGGCGCGGGGCCGCGTGGTATGACCGATCCGGGGATCGCGTGGACGGTCGCCGCCGGCTGGCAGGCGGAAACGCTCCGCTGCACTCGTTCCGGCTCCGGGTTCGTCCCGGCGTGCAGGCTCAGACGCCGGGGTGGCCGGGGCGATCTACGGGGGGCAAAAAGATCGCGATGGCCGCGGCCAACACGTCACCGGGCCGCCGTGTCTGCCTGCGGCGCCTCGGACCACGCCCAGGTGCCGCACTGCACGCAGCGCACCATCCAGGCGCCGCGCTGGCGGCTCCACACCGCAGCCATCGGCCGGCCGCAGCGCGCGCACGGTGGCCGCGGCGGGTCCTCGCCCGTCTCGTCGCGCGGGGAAGTCGCAATCCACTGGTCGCAGGCGTCGCAGCGCTGCGCCCAGGCCGCGTTGCGGGCCACCCACATGGCCCTGGCGATGTGCCGGCACTGGGGGCAGGCATGCAGGGCCGGCCACGGCGGGCGATCGGGCTCAGGCCGATCGCCGCGCCCACATCGCAGGCACCATCGCGGCCCGCTGCGGGTGGTCTGGCGCGGCCCGTCGCAGTGCGCGCAGCGCTCGGTGGGCAGGTCGTCCGCGTCCACGGCGTAGCTGGCGCGGCACGCCGGCCGCAGCAGGCCCGTGCACGCCATCACGCGGACGTCGGCAAACGATCGGACGGTCATCGGCGACCGGCACGACAGACACTGCGCGCGCGCCGGGGCCGCCGTGGCGCTCTGCGGGGGCTGCGCAGCCGTGGCCGCGCCCAACCGGCGCAGATCGTCCACGGCCTGCGCAGTGAAGCGTTCGATGTCTCCGACGAAGGCCGCCGGGTCCGCCGCGCCGCGGCGGATGCGCTCCAGCGTGGCTTCCCATTGGCCCGTCATCTCGGGCGATTTCAAGGACTCGAGCGGCAAGTCACCGATCAGCGCCACCCCGCGCGGCGTCGCCACCAGGTTCTTGCCCTTGCGGGCTGCGTAGTCGCGCTTGATGAGCGTTTCGATGATGTTGGCGCGGGTCGCAGGCGTGCCGAGCCCGCTGTCCTTCATGGCGCCGCGCAGTTCCTCGTCGTCGACCAACTTGCCGGCGCCCTGCATGGCCGCCAGCACATCGGCTTCCGTCAACGGCTTGGGCGGCGACGTCTTGCCGGCCTTGGCCGCCAGATCGACCAAATCCACGGGCTCGCCGCGCCGCAAGGGCGGCAACTCTGTGTCGTCGTCGTCGGGCCGTGCCGGTTTGTCGCGGCGCGGCTGGTCGACGCCCGTCCAGCCCAGGTCGGCGACCACGGTGCCCACGGTTTTGAAAAGCTCGGCCTTGCCGTCGGTGTCCTGGACCGCAGTCACCACCGTGGTCTTGTGCTCCACGCGGTCGCCAAACCACGTCGAAAGCAGGCGTCGGGCCACGAGGTCATACACACGCTGCTGCTCCGGGCTCAACTGCGGCTGGCCTTCGGCTACGCGCACGGGCTTGTTGGTCACGGTAATCGCTGGGTGGTCCTCGACTTCCTTGTCGTCGACGAAGCGCTTGCCCACCGGCGGGAATGTGCCGGCCGACCCCATGCTCCGCACCTGGCCGACAATGCCCGCCCACGGGCCGCGGTCCAGCGCCTGCAGCCACGCCGGTGCCTGTGCCGCGTCCTGTTGCGTCAGGTAACGGCTGTTGGTGCGCGGATACGAAATCAACTGCGCCTCGTACAGTTCCTGTGCGATCGCAAGGGTCTGCTCGGCCGTGTAGCCGAATCGCTTGTTGGCCTCGCGCTGCAAGGCTGTGAGATCGTAGAGCAGTTCTGGCTTCTTGCGCTCCTGTTTCTTGTCGACCTTCTGCACGTGGGCCTGACGGCCCATGAGGCGCTGCCGCAGCTCCAGGGCCGCCGCCTCGGTGTCGAAGCGCTCCTGGGGCGCGTCGCCGTCGCCGAGTCGGAACCAGCGACCGGTGTAGGTCTGGCCTTGAGCGGTACGGAAGCGCGCGACCAGCGTCCAGAAATCCTTGGGGACGAAATGGCTGATCTCGTTTTCGCGGCGCACCAGGATCGCCAAGGTCGGGGTCTGCACGCGACCGATCGACCGCACGCCCGTCTCGCCGAGCGCGCGCGCCACCAGGGTCTGCGCCCGCGTGCAGTTGATGCCGACCAGCCAGTCGGCCTGCTGGCGGCAGTGCGCCGCGGCGGTCAGCCCGGCGAACTCTGACTCGTCGCGCAGGTGGGCCCACGCCGCGCGGATGGCGTCCTCGGTCAGGGCGCTGGTCCACAGGCGCTTGATCGGCTTTGTGCAACCCGCCAGGTCGTAGACCAGGTGGAAGATGAGCTGGCCCTCGCGGCCGGCGTCGGTGGCGTTGACGACCTCTTCGACATCGGGGCGCAGCAACAGGTCCTTGACCGTATCGAATTGGTCGCGGGTCGCCGCGATCGGCACGTACGCGAAAGGGCGCGGCACGATGGGCAGCGTGTGGAACGACCACGCTTTGGCGCCGTAGTGGTCCGCGTCGGCGGGTTCGACCAGGTGGCCGACGCACCACGAAACGACCACGCGATGACCTCCGACCTCACCTTGCAGGCAGTTCCTGCCCTTGCCGGTCACGCCCAACGCGGCAGCGATCGACCGGGCCATCGAGGGTTTTTCGGCGAGGACGAGGCGCATGGGGCGATCGGTGCGGCAGGGCGCCGCGGCAGTCTGACCGGTTTTGCCCCCGGGGGCTACGGGCCGGGTGGCGGGCACCCCACCGGCGCAGTCCGCCGATCTGTGGATAAGTTGTGCACGAGTGCTTTACATGCTTGAAAGCCTATGGCAGATCCACGCGCCCCCGCGCCACGTGGCGCCCTGGACCCTGCCATGCGGCTTTTGCCGCGGCCCTCGAAATTGCCACTGCTGATGGCCTTGTCGGGCCTTGCCTGGCTCGCCGTCGCGGCGCCGTCTGCGCCGGCCCTGGCCGCGCCCCCGGCCGATCGCAGCGGCGAGGCCACCGCGGGCGCGCCCTCGGGCCGGCTCGCGCAGGGCAAACACGCTTCGGGTGCGCCGGTGGACGACGACGCGGCGCTGCCGGCCGACCACGAAGAGGACCTCGCCCGCTACGACCCCAAGCGTCCGCTGACCATCAGTGCGCGCATGGCCGCCCGTTGCCGCGCCAGCATGCCCGTGATCGAAACTGCGGCCGAGCGGCACCTTCTCGACCCTTGGCTGCTTGCGGCGGTGGCGTGGGTCGAGAGCGGGTACTCGCCCGGCATCGTGTCGCGCGCCGGGTCGCTTGGACTGATGCAGTTGCAGCCGGTCACGTCGCGCGTGTTCGGGTGTCGCCGGCCGCGCGATCCGCAGTGCGGCGCCGACGCCGCGGCCCAGTTCCTGCGGGCCTTGCTGCGCAAGTACAAGGGCGACGTGGTCTTTGCCCTGTGCGCCTACCACGCTGGTCCGGCGCGGCCGACCCGATCGTGGAAGAAAAGTGAACTGCCCCGCAACCTGCACTACGCCACGCGCGTGTTGGAGGCCCGTGCGCGCCTGGAACGCTTCGGCTGCGACGGCCGGGCGCTGACGGCCAGCCCGAAAACGCCGACGCCGCGGCAGACGGCCCTGGCCGACGGCGATTGAACGGCAGTTCGGGCTTGGTCCCTGCGGTCGAGCCCATCGGCTGCCGTGCGACAGTTCGAACGCATTCACGCTCGGCTGCAACCGCTAGCGGGCAGTCCGTGACGCGCCTTGGCAACCCACGGCGCAGCCCGAGGGGCGCCCTGTACAACGGGGTCAATCCGGTGCGCGCACCAGGTGGGCAGAACGGCGGCGGTCGTCGGCGGGCTGGATTTCAGGACGGCCTACTGGTCCCGCAAGTGGCGCTCGATGAGCGGCATGACGGCTTTGGTGAAGCGCACGCGGTTGTCCGCGGCCTCGCGCAGTGCCGTGACGCACTCCTTGTTCTTGGTCTCGATGGTCGGCGACTGGCCGTCGACCAGTTGCCGCGCGCGCTTGGAGGTCATGATCACCAGCGCGAAGCGGTTGGGCACGGTGTCGAGGCAATCTTCGATGGTGATACGGGCCATTGCGGCGACCTTTCGCGCAGGTTCGCGCGGGGACCGGCGCACGCGTGCGCCAGCGAGGAGGCGGCATCTTAGCCTGTGCCATGCCCTTGTCAACGGGTGCTGCGCGGGCAAACAGCCGCGCGGGCGCGCGGTTGCGCGGCACAGCGTTTTCTCATACCCTCGCCGCCGCAGGAGGCTTTGTTTGAGCGGCCCGGAACAACCTGAAAACGACCCGCTGATCGGCACCACGTTTGCCGATCGGTACCAACTGGTGTCGCGCCTGGGCAAGGGCGGCATGGCCGTCGTGTACAAGGCGACCGACAAGAACCTGGGCCGCGAGGTGGCGCTCAAGGTGCTGCGCAAAGACGTGGCCGCCGATCCCATCGCCGCCAAGCGCTTGATCCGCGAGGCCCGGGCCGCCGCCGCGCTGCACCACCCGAACATCATCACCATCCACGACGTC
Organism: Deltaproteobacteria bacterium; assembly: GCA_016875335.1. GTDB lineage: Bacteria > Myxococcota_A > UBA9042 > UBA9042 > UBA9042 > SXRM01. The sequence continues at coordinate 5,285 of VGRO01000266.1, forward strand.
GGCGAATACGCCGGCACCGTGTACGTGGTCATGGAAATCCTCGTCGGCAAGCCCCTCTCCGACGTGATGGAGGAGGTCGGCGTCCTGGGCGTCGAGCGCTCACTGCACATCGCCCAGCAGTTGCTGAGCGCGCTGGTGGCGGCCCACGGCCAAGCCATCATCCACCGCGACATCAAGCCCGAAAACCTGTTCCTGTTGTCGGCCGGCGGTGGCGATTTCGTCAAGGTGCTCGATTTCTCGATCGCCAAGCTGCCGACCGAGATGGTGACGGCCGCATTGACCCGCGCCGGTTCGGTGTTCGGCACGCCGCACTACATGGCGCCCGAGCAGGTCGAGGGCAAGGAGGTCGGCCCGCAGACCGATTTGTACGCCGTGGGTGCGGTGGTCTACGAGATGATTTCCGGCGAACCACCCTACGACGGTGCCAGCGTCATCGACATCCTGCTCAAGCACGTCAAGTCGCCCGCCCCGCAGCTTTCGCGCCTCGGCATCAAGCTGCCGACCGGACTGAGCGACCTGTGCGTGCGGTTGCTTGCCAAGAAGCGCCAGGACCGGCCCCAGACCGCGGCAGCCGTGCGCGAAGACATCGCGCGGATGCTGTCTGAGGTGCGCCACGACATTGAGGCGGTGGCAGGCGCCGTGACCGAGAGCGAACTGGGTGCCGACGTCATCGCCGGGCTGCAGGCGGCGGGCATAATGCCGAGCCGGCCCAACAACCCGACCGTGCGCGAGGATCATCCTCCCGATGCCGAAGTCAGCGCGCCTGGCGGCCGGGTCGCTGCCGCCCGTGGCCCGGTCGAGCCCGAAGCGCGAACCGTGGCCATCAACACCGCCGCGGTGACCGCCGGCGTGGTTGCCGCGCGCGCCCGCGCCATGTCCGCGGGGTTGTCGCCGGTTGCCGCGATGACCGAGGACATCGCCGAGCCCCTGAGCGCCGTCGAGTCGCTGCCGGACGGCCTTTCGGGCGGCCCACCCCCGGGCGACTTGCCCGGCGCCCCAACCGACCTGCCCAACACCCCCACCGCGGAACGGCGCAAGTTCGCTTCCATCGGTGACGACAGCAGCGACGTGCGCACCATCGTCGGCGTCGGTTTGGGCAAGATGGTCGCCGAAATCGCCCGCCAACGCGCTACCGCGGCCCCGACACTGCACCCAGCAGCCGGCGCTGGCCCCGCCGCGGCCGCGACCGCGCCGCAGCCGGGCGTGTCGCCGCAGGGGCC
>VGRO01000267.1 GCA_016875335.1 Deltaproteobacteria bacterium
GGGGGCTGCGAGCCCCCTTCACGCAACGAGCAGCTAGTAGGCGAAACCGATTGAGGAATTGTTGTGGCATCACGGCCCGTATCCCGGTGCGAATTTGGGGTTTCGCCTACTAGCGGGCTCCTGCGAGCGCTTTGCGATCTCGGCGCGTCGCCACCGCGAAATGGCCGACGAGCAGTACCGCCGCAGCCCCGTTGGCCGCGGCGGGCAGCCAGAACCACGCCGATCCGGCCACGAATTCCCCCAACGTCGGGTCGGCTGGCTGGCCCGCGACTGCCCGGTCGACCAGCAGCGCCGTCCAACCGGCCAACACCAGCCAGGCCGCCGCGAGGTGCAAGCCGCGCCGCACCCACCCCCAGCGGCGCCGCCAGCGCATGAAGTTGCCGACCAGGACGGTGGTGGCGATGCCGCCCACCGCGTACGCCGAGACGTCGGGTTGGCCGGTGTGCCAGGCGACGAACCACACGGCCAGGGCGGCCATCGTCACGGACACCATGGCAAAGCGCAGCAGCCAGGGCGAGCGCCGGATCTCCTGCACTGGGGCGAGGGCGACATCGGCGATGGCGCCGACGGCGGCCAACGCCAGCGGCTCTTCGATCGGACCGCCCAGGGCCCGGCCCTGTGGATCGGTGGGCGCCTGGCTGTGCGGGTCGAGGTCGTTCATGGCGATGGGGCGCCTCGGGCGCGCAGCAAGCGTCGCGATGGCGCCGTGGGTACCACCGGACAGGGCCAATCTGCTGCGTTTCGCGATCGCCAGACGCGTGCCGCGCAGCCCGAGCGCGCCGGCGTGCCGCTAGAACCAGGTCGCCAACCCCAACGACACCGTGGTCTGGTTCTTCTCGGTGGCGACCGCCGCCCCGCCAGCGTCGCGCGGCACCACGCCGCCGAAGTAGTAGTCAAAGTCTGCGCGATCGTGGCGCGCCTCCAACCGCACGGTGGCGTTCTTTCCGGTCTGGATGGCCAGGGTCGCCGTGCCCGACATCACCGTGGTCGAGTGGGTCGGGTCGCTCAAGTAGCTGGAGTACAGCCAGTTGTCGCCCTGGCTGCCCGCGAAGCCGCGCACGCCGTCGCCGCGCACCGCCACGGACAGCCAGTCTTTGACCAGGTACTTGAGGTAGGCGGCCGCGCCGAACCAGCCATCGTATTGGTCGTTGTCGCTGTTTTCGACGCCGGTCAGCACGTGCCCGCGCAGGAACAAGCGATCGGTGGCGTGCCACTGGCCGTAGACATCGAGAGTGTGGCGCGCGTGAGCGCCGCGCGGGTCGGTGCGGCCGCGCTCGTTGCCGACCATGTAGTTGACGTAGAAGTAGTTCTCCTCGTCATCGGGGTCATCAAACTCCAGCGAGGCCATCACCGATTTGCTGCCGTTGTTGTCGGTGACGATCTTGTCCCAGCCGTTGTAGACCCCCAGACGCACGCCCCAGCCCTTGCCGACCGCGTAGTTGGCCCGCATGCCGGCCAACTGGTAGGGCATGAGCGCGAACAAGTTGCTCGTCGACCAGTTCCAGTTTTGGTAGGCGAGGTTGTACTCCGGGCCGAACGGCGTGTTGTAGACGCCGCCCTCGATCGACAGCGCCTGCAGCGGCGTCGTCCACTTGGTGGTGGCCTCTTGCAGCAGCCGCCACAGCAAGTCCTGCTCGACGGATCGGTCGGGTCCCCAGAAAAGCTCGGCCAGCGCGCCAAACTGCAACTGCAGGCTGCCGCTGGCATCGCCGGCTTCCCAGGCGTTGGTCAGCATGGCGCCCTGCAGGCCAAGCACGTTGTGGCGCACGTCGTAGTAGCGGCCGTTGATCACTTCGTTGGACGGCGCGTTGAGGCTGTACCCCCAGACGGCCTCGACGGTGCCGCCCCAGGTGAGCTTTGCTGCGCTGTCGTCTTCGGCCTCGGTCGCGGTGGCCCCCTCTGGCGCTTTCGCAGCCGCGGGCGCGGCGTCGGCCGGAGCTTCGTCGTCGGCGACCGCCGGGCTGGGTGCGGCAAGCACCGCAGCCGCCATGATCGTAAAAACCCTATGCATCCTCGGCACCTCCTCACCGTGTGGGTCGCAGGATCGACCGCTTGCGGCGCGCACTGCGCTTGGCCGGACCGAGTCCTAGCGAAGCCCGAAATCCCTTGTCGCTGCGCCAACCTGATTGCGTGGTGAGCTGGACGCGGCGTGCGTACTGTGCGGTGGATTGAGCGGTGCGTCAACGTAGCGGCGGCCTGCGCTCGACTGCGGCGCCCACGACCTGGCTGGCGGCCCCCAGCACCTCGGGTCACCCGTCCGCGCGCTGGTCCGCCGTGCCGCGCAGCGCGGCCCGCGCGCCGAACACGGCCAGCGCCATGGCCACCGTGGCCGACAACCACACGCCGGCCCACACCCACGGATCCGAGAAGCGCACGCGGACCTCGTGCACACCGGCCGGCAGGGCCACGGCGACCAGGCCGTCGTCGCGAACGATGCGCCCCACGTCGGTCGTCCAGGCGCGATGCCAGTTCTGGTTGATGCGCACGGTCGCTGGCCGTTCGAGTTCGGCGCGCACCGTGACGCTGTGCGGCGTCCAGCGCAGCCGCCGCACGCGGCCGGCACTGGGGTCGGTCAGGTATTCCTCCTGGGCCAGATCGCCGCGCAAGGCCGCGGTGGTCGCGAACGGCTGTTCCTCGAAGCAACCGAGGGTGCCCACGCCCAGCCGCGTCCACAGGTGCGACATCCACCGGTTGCCGACGGCCTGGCGAAACGGTTCGTCGGCACTGCGGCTGGTCGGCTTGAGCCCGGCCTCCAGCGCGCGCGCACGCGAAAACAGCGCGGGATCGCGAACCACCAGGCCCACCGCGACCAAGGCAAAGGCGGTGGCCATGGTTCGCGCAAGCGCCTCGACCCGCAGCGGACGCGCGGCGCGCCACCGGCCCAGACACCACAGGCCGGCGGCCCGCAGGTCGCGCTCGGCGGCGCCGATGCCCACCGCGGCCAGCACCGCGATCCCCAACGCAGCGAAGAACGCCATGCGAAAGGGGCAGCGCAGGTTGTGCAGCACCGGCAGATGCGTCGTCAGCGACCACGGCGCCCACGGGCCCTGCTGGCCGAGCGCCAGGCCGATCGACAACGCCAACACCGCCACCATCGGCAAGGTCTTGATCGGTCGCCGGACCACGCCCCAGACCGCCGCGCCGGCCAGCAACAGTCCTACGTAGGCAGTGCCAGGCCCGTCGTAGCCCCCCGCCGCAGAGGGCTCGAAAAGCATCTTGGCGACCTGGCCGAGGTCGTAGTGCGAGGGCGACAGCCATTGCCGCGGAAAACGCGCCAGCGACTCCGCCACCACGGCCAAGCGCGGCGCCGCCAGGCCGACCGCGACCAACCCCACGATCGCGAGCGAAATCAGCGGATCCAGGGCACGCCTGGGCCGCCACGGGTGACCGGGGCGCGGCAACAGCCGGCCGACCGCGAGGACTGGAACCGCCCAGGCCAGCAGCACGCCGAGCAAAGGGGTCGCCACCGCCCCGCCCTCGCAGAACACCAAGGCCATCGCCACGCCGCCGCCGACGGCCGCCCAGCGGTTGTCCATGCCGCGCAGCCAGCCGAGCAACACCCACGGCGCCAGCGCGAACCCCACGAACGCCGATTGGCCGTCCACGAAGATCATCGCGAACCGACCCGACAACACGAAGCCGAACGCGGCAGCGCACGCCGACACCCGAGTGGCCCCGACGGTGCGGGCCAGGCGCCAGGCGCCCTCCATGCCCGCCGCAAAGAAAAGCACGACCACCAGCACCAGGCCGGGTTCGACGCCGAGCGCGGCCAGCACCAGCACCGAAGGCGACCAAGCGCTGTCCTGCACGTTGCCCAGTTGCGCGATGCCGCCACAGTACCAGGGGTTCCACACCGGCAATTCGCCGTAGTTGCGCAGGGATTGCCAGGCGGCGGTGGCGTGGTGCAGAAAGTACGACGCGTCGTGCGCCAGGCTCATCTGGTACGGGTGGACGACCCGCGGCCACACGAACCACGCGGCGCCCGACAGCCACAGCGCCCAGCGCACTCCGATCAGGCGCCACAGCAACCACGGCGCGGCGATCGGCCACGGCAGTTGCCAGGCCGCCGGTCCCGTCTCGGGTCGGTCGATCGGCGAGGCGCGCATCAGTCTTCCACAGTCCGCGGCTTGAGTACGACCCAATGACCAGGCAGCACCTTGCCATCGGGATCCGGCCAATGCCGGCGGATGCCCTCGTCGTAGATGAGGAAAAGCACTTCGTGGCCCAAGCCGTGCACCCCGGTCAGGTAGTGGACGTGGCGGCTGACGTGGTTGGCGTAGTCGTCGTGCTGGGACCACGGGTCGGCGAATCGTGCGCCGTAGGCGAGCCATTGGTCGTGGTGGCTGGCGATTTCGGCGTAGATGGCGCGCCGCCGCTCGACCGGCAGCCCAAACCGGTTGTCGGCGGCGTCCGTGCGCGCGTCGATGGCCGGCGGCGGGTCGGCCTGGTGCATGCGGGCGATCAGCGCCAGCACGACCGCGAGCGGCAAGAGCAGGCTTGCCCACTGCCACCCGCGCGGCACGGGCCGTTCCCAATGGGCGTGGGGCTGGGCTAGGGCCATGGCGCCGGTTCCGGGTTCTTGTAGATGGTCCACATGTCCTTGCGATACACCACGGGCAGGTTCTGGGCGGCCAACTGTCGGTCGTACTCACCCTGGGGCGCGCCGGGCTCGCCGAACACGCCGATGAAGTCGTAGTAGCGGCCGTGTTGCTGCCACGTGAACGAGTCGTGCCAATCCCACTGGGGCGCCGGCAGTTGGGTCTTCTTGTCGACCACGAACGGCTTGGAACTGGTGTCGGCGAACGAATAGGGCACGTAGCCGCCGACCAGCACCGCGTAGTATTCGGGCACGTTGTTGAAAAGGGTGGCGCGCACAAAGCGGCTGTCGAACTTGCGGCGCAGGACCAGCACCTTCTTGTTCTTGGGGATGCTGGCGAGCGCCGGGCGGATACTGCCGAACTCGGTGCGCGCCAAAAGGAATTGACCGGTGGTCAGGATCGGAGCCAACATCGCCGCGAGCAGCAGGCACAGCCCGCCCAGCGCCACCCGGCCGCGCCAACCGACTGGCGGCCGCAGCGGGTGCAGCGGCAAGGCGCATACTGCAAGCACTGCGAGGACTTCGACCAGGCGGAAGTTGACACCCCACAGCCAGATGGGCTTGAGCAAGTGGCGGGGCAGCAGGAAGTAGGCCACCGTCACCAAGAGCAGCGTCCAGCCCGTGTACGAGGTGCCGGCCACGGCGATCGGCCCCCACCGGCGGCGAACGGGGTCGACGGGCGGCGGTTCGTTGGGCGCGCACGCGGCGGCAAAGGCCCACAACGCCATGCCGGCGATCCACAAGGTCGCCAGCAGTTGCCCCGGTTGCGAGAGCAGGTGGTTGGGCGCGCCCGTTGGCGTCAACCGGTCGAAGGTGCAGTCGAGGATCTGCCGCAGGTTGTCCATGGGGCCAAAGTGCTCACCGGAGTACAGTTGCTTGAGGCGCTCGACGAACGTACCGGTGGGCCGACCGTAGACGTCGGACGTCACCGCGCCCTCGGCGAACACGAAGTACGACAGGAACCACGGCAGCAGCAGTCCGACGCTCGGCAGCCCGAGCATGGCATCGCGGATGGGCCACCACACGGCACGCTTGAGCCCGTGGCGCACGCCAAAAATCACCGCCAACGTTGGCAGCAGCGCCAGGGCCACCGACCACAGCAAGTAGTGCGTGATGGCCATCGCTGCGAGCAGGCCCGCCAAGGCCGCTGCCCGGGCCCAGGTCGGGTTGCGCAGGAACCGCACGTGGTGGGCGAGCAGCCACAGGAACAGGGGAATCGACATCAGGAAGTTGAAAAACCCCATGATAAAGTCGGCGTTGAGCATCCACGGCACGACAGCGAATGCCAGCCAGCGGCTGTGGCCGGCCGCACGCAGCAGCGACAGCGCCGACAACGGCAGGGCCAGGAGGCACACCGACAGCACGATCTTGTTGGCCACTTCGATCGGACACGCGTGGGCGACCCAACTGACGATCTGGTAGTAGCTCAGGTACGGCACGATGGCGTGCACCGCGATGTAGTGCTTCTGCAAGAGCGGGCTCGCCTTCCACTCGTGCAGGATCTTGATGAGTTGCAGGTGGCTGCCGGCGTCTACCACGGGCAGCAGATCGGTCGCCCACACCGGCCACAGGCCGAAGAGCGTCAAGGCGACGAACAGCGACCAGAAGCTGAAATCGCCCAGCACCGGGCCCTGCGGCCAGCCAAGCCAGCGGCGGCGCCCGGCGGGAGGCGGCAGGCCGGCCCAGTGGACGACTGGGGTCGGGGCTGGGACAGGGTCAGGGTCAGGGACAGGCACGGGGTCAGGGTCAGGGTCAGGGACAGGCACAGGGTCAGGGACAGGCACAGGGTCAGGGTCAGGGACAGGCACAGGGTCAGAATCAGGCACAGGGTCAGGGTCAGGGTCAGGGACAGGCACAGGCACAGGCACAGGCACAGGGACAGGGACAGGCACAGGCACAGGCA
>VGRO01000268.1 GCA_016875335.1 Deltaproteobacteria bacterium
ATGCTGTGCCCCCACCACCCGACGTGCCGCCCCCACCAGTAGACGTGCCGCCGCTGCCACCCGACGTGCCGCCACTACCAGTGGACGTGCCGCCACCACCCCCCGATGCACCGCCACCGCCCAAGGACACAGCATTTGGACCCAAGTGCGGCGATGGCACGTGCAACCCAGGAGAATCCAACGCAAATTGTGCCGCCGATTGCCCGGGCGGCGGGGCCGGCACCTGGACCTGCGGTGACAAGAAATGTGACATCGGCGAGCAGTTCTACTGCGAAGGCGACTGCCCGGGCCCGGTGTGCGGCGACGGCAAGTGTCAGTGGCCTGAAAACAAGGACAATTGCACCAAGGACTGCAAGGGCGGCGGCCTGTGGGTCTGCGGCGACGGCAAGTGCGACCTCGGCGAGCAGTTCTACTGCGCCCAGGATTGCCAACCGCCGCCCATGACCTGCCTTGCGGCCAAGTGCGGCAAGGAGTGGCAAACATGCGCCGCCAAGCCGGGCTGCGAGAAGGCGGTGCAGTGCGCCGTCCAGTGCAATGGATCGTGGTCGTGCAGCCAGAACTGCATGACCGGCGGCGCGGCCAACAACAAGGAAGCCATCGCCGTGCTGGTTTGCGGCCAGACCCAAAGCTGCTTGTAGCAATCTCCGCCGGCCAACCCTGTGATTTCCCGGTTGAATCGCGCAGCGCGGGCTGGTCGGATCGCGGCCGCGCGGACCCAGCCAGCCGGCGGCCTTGCCCCTTCCCGGCCGACCGCGATCCGTGCTACACCCGTTGGCGGCGCCGGCATTCCCCCATTGCGGCCGGTACCGGGACGCGCGTTGGAAGTCCGCTACAAGATCGTGGTCGGAGCGGTGGCCGTAGGCGTGGTCGCGACCGGCGTGGCGCTGTGGCGCACCGACGACCCGCCCGCGGTCGCCGAACCCGTCGCACCGCCGCGACCGATGGCCGACCAGACCGCGAGCGCCCCCGACGCGGCCCCCGCGCCCAATGCCGAAAAGCGCCTGCCGGGCGCGTGGGTGGATCAGAACCCGCCCCAGGCCGCCGCCAACGGGCCGCTGGTCATCGGCCTGCACGGCCGCGGTGACACGCCGGGCAACTTCGGCCAGGTGGCGCCCAAGCTGGCACCGCGGCTGCACTGGCGACTCATCGAGGCGCCGCTGCCATGGCGCGAAAACACCCAGTGGTTCCGAATGGACGCGCCCGACAGCGGCAAGGCCGACCTGCAAGCCGCCGAACAACTGGTGGCCGCCCACGTGCAGAGCGCCCGCGGTCGCAAGGTCGGCCTGGTCGGCTTCTCGCAGGGTTGCTTCGTCGCCGCCCATTTTGCGGCCACGCACCCGCAAGACGTGCACGCAGTGCTGTGCATCGGCGGCGGGCTGGTGTTCTCGCCCGAGGTGCCGCAGTCGTCGGCCAAGCCGGCGATCCTTTTCGTGCACGGTCTGCAAGACAACGTGGTGCCTGCGGCGCGCTCCCGCAACGCCAAACAAGTCCTCGAAAACCTGGGCCTGCCCTGCGAACTGCTCGAACACGGCGAAGCCCACGTCATCCCCGAGGCCGAACTGGGCCGGATGCGGGGCTGGCTGGAGTCCAAGCTGGCCCAGTGACCTCGCGCGCCATGCACATCCTGGTCGTCTCGCAGTTCTTCGCGCCCGAGATGGGTGCTCCGGCGGCGCGGTTTGGTGACCTGGGCCGCCAGTTCGTCGCCGCGGGCCACCGGGTCACCGTGCTGACGACCTTTCCGAACTTCCCTCAGGGCAAGGTGTACGCCGGCCACCGCCAGGCGATCGCCGCGCGACAGACCGTGGACGGCATCGAGGTGCTGCGCACGCCGATCCTGGCGATGGGCGGGCACAGTCCACTGCGCAAGGCCGCGCTCTACGCCAGTTTCGCCGGCAGCGCGATCGTGCAGGGCGGGCTGCGCGGGTTGCGGCCCGACGTGGTCGTCGGCACCACGCCCCCGCCGACCGTGGCCTACGCCTCGCTGGCGCTGGCCCGGCGCTACGGCGTGCCGCACGTCGTGGACATCCGCGACATCTGGCCTGAGGCGGTCGTCAACGCCGGCCGTGTCCAAGCGGGGCCAGCGGTGCGCGCACTCGAAGCGCTCAATGCCGTGGTCCTGCGCAGCTCGGCGGCCGTGACGACGGTCAGCGAGGGCAAGCGTCAACGGTTGCTGGAACTCGGCGCGCGGCCGGGCACGGTGCACGTCGTGCCCAACGGCGCAGACCTGGCGCAGTTCGATGCGTGGGCGGCCGCACACCGCGATGCGGCGCGAACCTTGCTCGCCGGCCTCGGCCTGGATCTCGACCGGCCCATCGCGCTCTATGCAGGCGTGTTCAATCCTCCACAGGGCCTCGATGGCCTGCTCGACGTGGCGGCGCGCAGGAAGGCGCGCGGCAGCGACCTGCTGCAGTTCGCGATCATCGGCGACGGCGCCTTGCGCGACCACCTGCAGGCGCGCATCGCCGCCGAAGGCCTGCACCAGGTCAAGATCGGCGGACCGGTCGATCGGACGCTGATACCAGCGCTGTATGCGCTGGCGACGTGTACGGTGGTGATCCTGCGACCGCGCAAGGACACCCATACGGTGCCGAGCAAGATCTACGAGGCCATGGCCGCCGGCCGGCCGGTGGTGCTGTCCGCCGACGGCGAAGTGCAAACGATCGCGCGCACTGCGGGGTGCGGGCCGATCGGCGACGCGGGCGATCTCGCGGCGCTCGACAGCCAATTGGACCAACTGCTCGGCGATCCCGCTGCCGCCGAGGCGATGGGACGTGCAGGACGAGACTACGCGCGCCAGCACAACGATCGCGCCACGCTGGCCGTGCGCTACCTCGACCTGCTGCGCCGCGCAGTGGACGGTTGCGGGTGATGGGACCGGATCGTTGGTGGCAGACGCTGTGGCCGCTGCCGGTCGCCATGCACGGCCACCGCCTGGTGCACGAGGCGCGGCGCAGGCTGCAAGGGCCGCTGCTGCGACAGTGGGCTGCGCGCTGCCAACGGGCCGGCCATGTGCGGGCGGCCCACGCGCGCCCAGGCGCACTGGCGGCCCTGGGCCGAGCACTGGCCGACGCTCCGCGACTGCCAGACGTCGCGGGAGAACTCGATTTCGTTGGCTGGCGCGCCCCCTTGCCGGTCGTCGATTGGCGCCTGCCAGGGGCTCGACCGTTGCAGGTGTACACGGCGCATGCCCTCGACTGGGCCGAGGCCCTGGCGGCGGGCGTGGCGCGCGACCGCAACGGTCCGCATGCAAACTGGCTGTCTGCCTCGCTTTCGGCGTGGTGCGTCCAGGCGCCGGTGCTTCCCAAGGCCTGGGAGCCCTACGTGCGCGCCCGCCGCATCCTGGCGTGCCTGCGGGCGGCGGCGCGGCTGCCCGATCATCCGCTCAGGCCGACGCTGCTGGCAGTCGCCGCCGCCGCCGCCGCGGATCTCGACCTGATGCTCGAAGGCCATCTGCGCGGCAACCACCTGCTCGCCGATTGGCTTGGCCTCGCCGCCGCCGAGGCCGCGTTTGGGGGCGACGGTCGGGCGCAGCGGGCCCTGCTGGCCGAGTGGGACCGCCAGTCTGCCGCCGATGGCGCGCATGTCGAGTGCAGCGCGATGTACCACGCCCAACTGACCGAGGACCTGTTGGCCGTCGCGGCGCTCGGCGAACCGGGCGGGGCCCTGGCGGGTCGCGCCCGGCGGTCGATCGGCTGGCTGGCGGCCGTGCGCCACCCAGACGGGCAAGTGCCGTCGTTCGGTGACAGCGATCCCGACGCCCTCGCGGCGCTGGTGTTGACGCAATCGGCGCTGCGCACGGCCACGCCCACCGCAACGGACCCGACCGCCAGCGCCTGGACCGCGCGCGGGGCAGGCGGGCACTTTGTCGTGGTGCACACGGCTCCGGCCGCTTGCGTCGAACAGCCGGGCCACGCCCACGACGACGCCCTGGCCCTGGAGTGGTCGTACGGCGGGGCGCGGGTGCTGGCAGACGCCGGGCTCGGCGGCTACGAGGGCGACCCGCACCGCGCGCTGAACCGCAGCGCGGCCAGTCACAGCACCGTGCAGGTGCCCGGAAGGCCCGGTCTGGACCTGTGGGGCGCTTTTCGCGTCGGCGCCCGTGGCGAGGTGCGAGCGGTGCGCGCAGGCATGGCCGACGGCTGGCAGTGGGTGGCAGGCCGTTTCTGCTGGCCAGACGGCCGGTTGGGCCATCGCCGGCTGGTGGCGCTCGGTCCCTCCGGCCAACTGGCGCTCGCCGACGCCGTGGACGGCCCAGACGCAGCCGCAGCCGAGGCGATCGGGCGCCTGATCGCGGCGCCAGGCGTGACCTTGGCGCCGGGCTCAGCGCGGCTGCCCGATGGCCACAGCGTGACGCTGGCGGCCACGGGCGCGCTGCACGTGGGCGAGGGCGTGCGCTTTGCGCAGCGATCGGCCGTCGGACTCGGGCCGGAATTGCGCTATCCGGTCGGCCGGCGGCCGATCTGGCTGTGCCTGGGCAGCGAACCCAACGACCTCGACCGCGCGCGGACCGTTCTTGAGGACGTGTGGGCGGCCGGCGAGACTTGACCGCAAAGGCCGGTCAGATGGGCAGCTTGTGCGCTGTGACCACCGGCCCGCCTTCGGCCAGCACCACCCGCAACAGCGCGTAGTGGCCTGCGCGCATCCGGCACACCAGGATCGCGCCCTCGGCCACCCCACCGATGTGCATCACCCGCTGCACCCCCGGTAGCGCGACCGGATCATCGGCGCGCAGGTTGCTGGCATTGACGCCCAGCAGCACGGCGTCGGCGCCCTCGCCCTCGATGGGTAGCGCAGCGAACCACAGCCGGCTGGCCGCACGGTCGAGCGTCCACGCGCGATCCACGGTCAACCGCTGCATCGGAAAGAACCGCCTGCGCAATTCGTTGGAGCAGAACTGCACCCGGTCGCCGCGCAGCACCAGGAGCGACGGCCCGTCGCTCGCCCGGTCGGGGTTGAACGGGTCCACCACCGAGAAACTGGCGTACACGCGATCCTGCTCTGGCCAGCCAAATGCTCGGCCCACGCCCCACAGGTCCAGATCGTGCGAGATCGCCTGGGTGTCAAACGTGCGCAGCGGAGCGCCCTTGCTGTCCAGCACCGCCAGTGCAAAGGCGCCGCGCTGCCGGGCAGCGAGATGGGTAGTCGCCAGCGCGTGACCCGGCCAGCCGGAGATTTCGGTCAGCGAGGCGAGGGCGGGCACCGCGCGGCGGTGACCAACGACCTCAAGGGTCTCGGAATCCAAGGACAACAGGTGGCTCTGGCCGGCGCGCTGGCTGTGGGCCGTGAGCACATGCAAGGTGGGCGCGAGCGGGTCGATGGCGCTGCCGACGATGTGGTCGTCGCTGCGAAAGACGGCCGCGAAAGGACACGCCGCGACCGCCTGCGGCGCATCGGGCGCGGCATGGTCGATGGCGACCACGCCCTGCTGTCCGATGCCCACCAGGCGTGTCCGAAGGGCGCCGTCGCTGCCGCGCACCGCCGCCAATTGGGCGTGGGAGGCGTGGGTGATCGCGATCTCGCCTGGCAGTGCGAACGGCTGCAGCCCCAAGGCGGGCAGCACCACCGACAGCCACATGTCGCCCTGCACCATCGTCAAGCGGTCGCCGATCACGGCGGCACAGACCGGCTTGCTTGGGTCGAGCTTCTGCAGGCCGGGTGGCATGCCGCGGCCGGTCAACTGCGGCCCCGCCTGCGCTTGCCAGGCCGCCTGCAAGGGCGACCATTGGCCGGCAGGCAGGCTGTGGCGCAATTCGCCCAACGCCGCGCGCGCCGCGAACCATGCCCGGTCGGCCAGGCAGCGATCGAACTGATCGCGCAGGCTTTGGACCCGCTGGGCATGCTGCCGGGCCGCCTGCAACGCATTGCGCAGGCCGCGCACGACGCCGGTGGCCGCGCCCTTCTCGGTGGCCCAGGCGTCGAGCGCCAGGGCGGCCTCTTCCCAGGCGCCGCGGTCGAGGTGATCGCGAACCAGTTCAGCGAAGGCGAGTTGTTCCGCTTCGCGGTCGCGGGCCAGTTGGGCATCGGCCGCCGTTCGCGCCGCCTTGACGGTGGGCGCCGCCGCCCACGCCACCGGCAACCGGTCCAGGATGGGGCGCAGGGTCTCGACCTCCGCTTGGGCCTGGACGGCGGCGCGCAGCTCGGCGAGCGCCAGCAGCGCCGGCACCCGGCTGGCGAGCGCCGTGGCCCGATCCGCGGCGTGGGCCTCTTGGACCGCGTGCCACAGCGGCAGGTTGGGGTCGGCGCCGCCGAGCGGACCTGGCGCTTTGGGACCGTAGGCGGTCAGCCACTGGGCCAGTGCCGTCACCGCCTGCGCGCGGTCGGGGAGGCGGCAGCGCGCCGCCAGTGCCTCGCGATCGCGGGCAGCAAGCAACCCAGCGACATGGCCGAGCCAGCGCTTGTCGGCTTCGGTGGCATGGGGGCTTTGCGCCAATTGGATGGCCGCGGCATGGGCGGTCGGCAACTCGCCCGCGTCGAGGGCGGCCTCGATGCGGGCCCGCAAG
>VGRO01000269.1 GCA_016875335.1 Deltaproteobacteria bacterium
GGCGGAAGTTCGCACGCCGACGCTATCCCGTTCGCCAAGAGCGGGTCGCCCGCGCCGACTATCAAGGCGACCCCAAAAGAACCGATCCGCGTAATCATGCCAGACGGCACCGTCAAGAAACTTGGACCACGCGCGATTGCCCGCCTCCAAGGTTTGCCCGACACCTACCCGCTGCCGGATCGAACGGCCACGGCTCGCGTCATCATTGGCAACGGGGTGCCCCCGCCGCTGGCAAAGGCGGTGTTTGGCCCGATGCTGGAAGCAATCGCCACGCCCGATGTGCTGTACCAGAGTGCCCGCCGCCCCGACATTTCCCCGCTTGGCCTGTTCGACAACATCGGACGCGCGATGGACGGCTGGCAACCGCGGGGCACGCCGGAGCAGTTGAAAGCCTATCTCGCCAAGGTCCATGGCGCGGCGCAGGAAGCCGCCGACATCGGCCTGGACCAGTGGCTTGCCGACAAGCAGACCATCACCCGCGAGCAGGTCCGCAAGTTTGTCGAGGACCACGAGGTCAAGGTCGAAGAAGCGTATGGGGTGAATCGTTATAAAAGATACACAGAACCAGGCGGCAGCAACTACCAAGAACTATTGCTGACCGCAAAGCCGCTTGCTGGGAACGACTTCCGCAGCAGGCACTTTCCCGAGCTAAAAAACATCATCGCGCACTTGCGCGTCAAGGATCGGACGCTGCCGGACGGGCGCAAGGTTCTATTCGCGGAGGAAGTGCAGAGCGATTGGCAACAACTAGCAAGAAAAAAGGGAGTTGTCGGGCAAGATTATGTGGATGCGGTGCGAGCCGAGACGCAAGCCAAGGTGAAGTTGGACGCAGCAAAAGCTGAACTCGCCGAACTGGCTGCGCAGGAACGGGAAAGCGGCATCGCGCACTCAAAGGCGTTGAGGGCAGTAAGGGCGGCGGGCGGGGATGTTGATGCGTTCATTGGCAGTCCAGAAGAAATGCGCCTGCTGGATGAAAACACAAGACATTACAGGGCTTGGGAGGCAAAAGAGAGAGAAGTTTCCGCTCTGGATTATGAGCGGATCGAGGCTTGGCGGAAAGTTGATTATTTACACGGAGATCGTGCGGCATCGCCACCCCTCCGAAACGCCGGGTGGAAGCGCCTTGCGATCAAGCGCCTGCTGGCCTACGCGGCAGAGCATGGCTACGACGCGATTGCTTGGACGACCGGGGAAACGCAGGCGAAGCGGTACGACCTTGAACACCTGGTTGACGCGCTGGCGTGGAAGCACATCAAAAAAGATAATAGGTTTGACCTGTGGGTTGAACCGAAGGGCGGCGGCGAGCAGACCTTTGTCGGCTGGTTCACGCCCGACGAGTTGGAGGCGCAGATCGGCAAGGATGCGGCGTCCAACATTGTGCGCGCCGCCGAAGCCGGGGAAGTCTCCGGGGAACTGCGCGGCCCCGACCTCGCGGTTGGCGGCCACGGGATGCGCGGCTTCTACGACCGCGAGTTGAAGAACCTTGCCAACGACATCGCCAAGCAGTACGGGCAGAAGGTGGGGGTCGGGAAGGTATCAACTGGCGTGGAACTGGCTGGGCCGTACTTTGACAGCTATTCCGAGAAATGGGTCGTCGAAACGCTGGGCGAAGATGTTGGCTACATGGATTTCGTGTCGAGGGAAGAAGCCGCGAAATGGGCGGCTGAGAACCAAGGCAAAATAGACGCCCACATCCTGCCCGTTCCCGAAGCGATGCGGGCCAAGATCAATG
The DNA here is from genome assembly GCA_016875335.1 of Deltaproteobacteria bacterium. Classification (GTDB taxonomy): domain Bacteria; phylum Myxococcota_A; class UBA9042; order UBA9042; family UBA9042; genus SXRM01. The sequence continues at coordinate 1,733 of VGRO01000269.1, forward strand.
CCGAAGGGTTGCCGCTGTACCAGCCCGCCAAGGGCGCGGTCGAGTTCCTAGCGGACGGCACTGCGCTGATTCGGGCGCTGAAAAGCCCCGACGCCAGCACGGGCGTTCACGAACTCGCGCACGTCGCGCGTCGGCAAGTGCTGAACGAGGCAGGCGGGTTCACGCCAGACGAAATAGCGCAGGCGGAAGCGTGGGCTGGCGCAAAGGGCGGCGTTTGGGACACGGCGGCAGAGGAGAAGTTCGCCCGCGGATTTGAGCGGTATCTGCGCGACGGGACGGCCCCGACAAAGGCGCTGGCAAAGGTGTTCGCCAAGTTCAAGGACTGGCTAACGAAGGTCTACGCCACCCTGACCGGCAGTGCAATCGACATCAACATTTCGCCGGAAATGCGCAGCATCTTCGACAAGATGGTGCAGCGCGGCGAGAAGTTGGGCGATGCGGCCCCGGAAGCGCCGACGCGCATGGTGGCCCGCGACGACCGCAGCGGCATGATCGGCCAGCGCGGCGACCTGCACGACCTGTTGCCGGAAGTGCCAAAGAGCCGCCGCCAGTCCATTGAGGACGCAGCGCGCCAAGCGGGCCTCGCAGGGCGGGATGCCTTCGCCGCCGGGTTTGACCCCAACAAGCCTGCGGAATGGATTGCGGAGCCGTCGGCCCTTTCCGACGACGACATGGACGCCATCGGGGCGTTGCTTGACGCGGGCGACGATGCGGGAGCCGAGGCGTTGGAGAAGTCGCTGACCGCTGCCCGCGCCGCCAAAGCCAAGGCCAAGGCTGCGGATCAGTTCAGCGCATGGAAGCAAGCCAACCGCCTGCCCGACGACGCGAGCGTGTACCAAGTTGGGCGCACGATTGCGGACTACCTGTTTGGGCGCAACGTCACCGACCCGCAGGTTCTATCCTCGATGCTCAAAGAGATCGGGGTGCCGGAGAGGGCGGCTAACGCAGCGGCGACGTTCCTTTGGGCCGAAGCTGAAACCCGCGCCCGCGCCAAGATGGTTGAGCCGTCCTATGGCGGCATTCGTCGCCCGACGCCGGAAGTGACGCGGTGGAGCGTGGCTAAGGACGGGTCGCTAGTCGAGATGCCGGAAGCGCGCAGCCTCGATGTGGCGCGTGACGCAACGCTATCTGGACCGGGAGCGGCGCGGCAGGGCAGAAACTACCTGCACGAAATGGCGAGCCGCCAACTCGTTCCCGAAGCGCCCAAGCCTGTGACGACCGACAACCCGGTTATCAACGGCGCAATCGCCAAGGTTGCCGAAGTGATCAAGTCGGCCTACTACACGGACGACCTTGCGCCGACTGACGCCCGCGCGATGGGGCCGGTTGCCGACGCGACCGGGATGCCGACGCCGCAACAGTGGGTCCAACAGGCGAACCAAGGGCTGAAAGAGTTGACGCAAGAGCGCATCGCCCAGCGCGTCCTTGAAGCGTTTGACGCCGACACGACGCAGACGCTTCGCTCCGCGAAAATCCGCAACGCGCTTCTCGACCTGGCGCGGTCCCGGTTGCGGGACGCCGGGGTGTCTGGCGCTGCCGCACGGAAGGCGCTCGTTGGCATCCTCAAAGAGTTGGAGTCGCCAGATCGGGTCGGGGCGTTGTCCAAGTCGCGCTTCCCGGAGGTGTACGCCAACGGCAAGCCGATCATCACCCGCGCCGACTTCTCAACGGTGAACGCCAAGGCCGCGCCGAAAATCATTGGCGAGGTAATCAAGTCGATTGCCGACGACATGGCCGAGGCCACGTTTGGCTACCACACCCTGCGCGACATGTCGGCAGAGGTCTATCGGTTCATGACCACGCCGGAAGGCAACGTGGACGCGAACGTGGTGGGCAGCGCGACCCGCTACGCCGCCAAGATGGCCGACCGGGTTCTGCGCGACGGCGAGATTCACCCGACGATGATGCCGTATTCGGGGGAGAAGGTCGCAAGCGCGCTACGGACGCTGGCTGCGGACGGCGGGCTTTCCCACTTGCCGACCGACAAGGTGTTGGCGCTCGCTGACTTTGTGGAGCGGTTTCGTCCCGCGTCGGAAACGGGCGGCTTGGCGGACCAGATTGGTTCTTGGATGAGCAACCTGTACCGCAGCACACAACCGCCGCCCAAGATGCACAACGTCCACATTGAACCAAACGCGCTCGCCTCGTTGCGCGGCCACTTCGGGATGCTCACATCGGCAGAAGCCCCCGGCGTGCTTGGCCTTGTGCGCGCAATCGGCCAGCACACTAAGAAGGCGGTTGTCGCGCTCAACTTCCCGTCGCTGGTCAACAACGACCTTGCCAACCTGATTGTCCAAGGATTCCGTCGCGCGGACCCAATGCAGCCGGTCAAGGCGTTGAAGGTGGCGGTGGCCTACAAGGCGTACCGCGACGGCAAATACGGCCTGCTCGACCCGCGAACGATCCGCATTTTCAAGGCGCTGGACCAAACCGACATGTTCAACCAGTCCGACATTGCGGCGGACATTGGGCGGACGGAAGTGTGGCGGCAGTTGGAGGCGACGATACCGCAGACCGCGACGGCTCGGCGCAAGTTGTCGGTTGGCACGCACGGCATGTCGGAAGTTCCGGGCCGGGTTCTCGATAGCGTCAACGATGCGCTGGCGGAAGCGTACACCAAACTTGGCGACTCGCCGTTCCGTTTGGAGGAAGCCGTCAACGCCTACAACGCTTTTGAGAGCAAGGTGTTGTTGCTCAAAGAGGGCGAATGGCTGGACTTGGCGACGGGCGATGCGCGCACCACGCGGATTGAGCGGACGCCGACCGGGTTTGCCGTCGTGGACCTTTCCGCGCCGCACGCCAAGCGCAGGGTCACGCTCGGGGAGTCGGTTCAATCGCCGCAACTGACGCAGGCGTTGGCCGACGCCGCCAACGTGGCGCAGGAGCGACCGTTCTTCAACTACTCGCGCATCGGCAACATGGGCAAGTACCTGCGCGGTGGCCCGTTCTCGCTGCTGTCTGGCATTTTCTCGTGGTTTTTCAAGTCGGTGGACGTTCCAGGCCTCAAGCGCGGCATGATGTCGGAGATTATGTCCCACCCGTACCAGGTCAAGACGAACAGCGCGGCGGTCCTTTCGGAGCAGGCGGCGAATAACCGGGCGATGGCGCTTCGGCGGTCAATGGCGGTTTCAATGGCGCGTGCTGCGCTGGGGCCGCAGCGCGACCGCGAGGAACTGCGGCGGGCGATGGGCTGGAACGCGGCGGAAGTCGGGACTGTGTTGCGGGCCGCGAGCAACCCGATGGACATTGACAACCCGACGCACCTGTGGACCCGCAACGTCAACCCGGTGGTGTCCGTCGCCCCGTCCGCAGTCGTGTGGGGGCTTGGTCAATACCTTGCGTCGAAGGCCGCGTTTGGCGACATTTTGGACGACCCGGCGACGCTGGCAAAGACGCTGCGCCCCGACGACGAGTTGACCCCATCGCAACTTCAATCCAAGCGGTTGCTGCTGAAAATGGCGCGCAGCGAGACATTTTCCCCGAAGCAGGGCTTCCAGTTGCTTGGCCTTGGCGGTGGCCCGCTGCTAACGCTCATGGAACGGCTCAAGAACTCCGGGCAGCGCGGGCAGCACATCAGCGGACACGAAGCGATCTACGAGTTTTCCAAGCTCATGTTCGGCGCAACGCCGGTCAAGGCCGTGGACGTGGGCCTCGGCGCGGCAGGTAGCCCGTGGTCAACCTACGGCAAGGATTTCGCCAAGCAGGGGTTCCACGGCGGGCAACCGCCAGACGACGCCAGCGGGTTTGCGCGGTGGGCGCTGCGCCAACTTGTCGGCGCTGGGTATCAGCGGGTGGCAATCGAGGACGGCGAGAACGTCGAAACCGGCGGCACGCTGCACGGCAAACTGCGCAACTACCTGCAACAAGCCAAGACCACGGCCAAGGCCACGTTGCTTGCCGAAGCCAAGCGTCGGGCTAACCTCGCAGGGCAAGCCCTTTCCGCCAGCCCATCGGACAAGGTTTTGATCAAGGCGCGAGAGGACGCAATCGGACTTGTGAATACCTTGGGCGACGTGATCGACACGGAGTTCGACGCCTACAAGCAGCGGCTAGACGACCAGTTCAGGTCGCTTGGCCCCGCCGAGAAGCGGTGGCTTGACAACCGAAGGTAATGACGCACAATCCCCACGGGAGGACCGCTAATGTCCAGTTCTTTTCCACGCACCACCAAACCTAACGTCCCGACGACGGCGACAACAGCCCAGAAGGCGCTGTTCACCGCGGTTCTTGTTGACAACGGGCCACCCGTATTTGGCACGAACCCGCCGCACGCGCTTGTCGGAACGTCCACGGACATTGACATTGTGCTGTCGGAAACGTCGGGCGGCACCTTCGATGCGGAACTGTGGTGGCTCTACGCCGACGCGGAGGTGTACGCGCCAGATACGGTTGTTGGCACCGTATCGGTTTTGGCAAATGGAACCGCAAGGGTCGTGACGGCGCCAAGCGCAGCCACGGGGTTGTTTGTGCGCGTGACCAACTTCGCGGGTGGAGCGAGGGCAAACGCTTGGGCGATTGGGCGCGGCTTCCTTGGACGCGGTTGGAAGTAATCCGGGTGCCGACGTTGTTTGGCACACCAACAGTTGAGGGGTAGTTATGCCTTTCCGTTCGGT
>VGRO01000270.1 GCA_016875335.1 Deltaproteobacteria bacterium
TCACCCTGAAGGTGCAGGTTTGCGCCGGTTTCCCCGGGAAACCTGAGTTAATTCGATCGCCAAGGATTCAGGACCTTTTTTTGGCGGTGGATCATGGGGACGTCGGACATGCGGTAGCGAAGGTCAACGACAGAGGCCATCATCGTGCGTTCCGGCCCGCCCAGAGCCACCAGTGCGACACATGCATAGTATCGGTATGCATACAGGAGCGTCAAGCCGCGCCGGCGCCCTCCGCCCCATCCAACAATGCGCTTTCGGCCCCGCCCGGGCATTTGCTACCATCGCGCGCGGGGTCTGCGTTGCGCTTGCGCCCCGCCAAGAGGATGTACATCATGACGGCCACCACCCGCTCTTTTCGCACAATGTCGCGGGCTTCCCTCGCGGCGCTCCTGGTCGCTGCGGCCCTTGTCGGTTGCTCCGACGGAGAAGTCGCCGTCGTGTCGGTGTCCAACGTCGGCCCCGATGGCCTGTCGGGCGGCGACACCTCCAGCGTGGAGGCCGGCGCGACCGACGGAGGCGGCCAGATCGCCGACGCAGGGCCCGGGCCGTCGCAAACCTGCAAGTCGAGCGACGACTGCCCGAAGGGAGAACTCTGCGAAACCAAGCTGCAATACTGCTACAAGCCCAATTGCGCGCCGGGCAGCAAGTGGTGCATGGGCGAATACGCCGTCACATGCGCGGCCGACGGCAAGGGCCCTACCGACCCGCAACTGTGCGGCAAGGGCACGGTCTGCAAGGACGGCGCATGCAGCGCGTCCAGCACCTGCGGCGACGGCGCATGCGACAAGGCCAAGGAGTCCTGCCAATCCTGCCCGATCGACTGCGGCAAGTGCGGCCCGGTGTGCGGCGACAAGGTGTGCAGCTCGACCGAGTCCTGCAATTCGTGCCCGGCCGATTGCGGCCCCTGCATCGGATCGGACGGCTGCAAGCCCACCGACCAGCCCGGCTGCGGCGGCTGCGGCTGTGAAGCTTGCGTGTGCAAAGCCGATCCCTCGTGCTGCACCTCGGCATGGGACGACGGATGTGTGGAGATGTGTAAAAAGTGCGGCGCCAAGTGCGGCGTCGCTGTGTGCGGCGACGGGCTGTGCGATGCCCAGTCCGGCGAGACCTGCAGTACCTGCAGCAACGACTGCGGCGCGTGTCCGGCGCAGTGCGGCAACGGACTGTGCGAGGGCGCGGCGGGAGAGACCTGCAGCACCTGCCCAGGCGACTGCGGCAAATGCGGCGGTGGGTGCGGCGACGGCAAATGCGACCCTGCCGCCGGCGAGGGCTGCAACATCTGCGTGACCGACTGCGGGATCTGCCCGGCGGTGTGCGGCAACGCCCAATGCGAGGCCAACGAGAACTGCGGCAACTGCCCGAGCGACTGCGGCAAATGCGTGCCGATCTGCGGCGACAAGAAGTGTGACGCCGCGTCAGGCGAGAGCTGCAGCAACTGCGCTGCCGACTGCGGCACCTGCGGTCCGACGTGCGGCGACGGCAAGTGTGACCCGCTCGGCGGCGAGTCGTGCAAGAACTGCGCCAGCGACTGCGGCACGTGCCCACTGGAATGCGGCAATGGCCAATGCCAGATGGGCGAAGATTGCGTCAACTGCCAGCAGGACTGCGGCGTCTGCAAGCCGGTGTGCGGCAACAAGAAGTGCGAGGTCGGCGAGAACTGCAAGGAATGCGGCATCGACTGCGGCCCGTGCCCCGGCGGCTGCGGCAACGGCGTGTGCGACCCAGGCGAGGCGTGCGGCACCTGCCCCAGCGATTGTGGCGCGTGCCCGGCGACCTGCGGCAACGCCAAATGCGAGGACAAGGAAACCTGCAGCAACTGCCCGAACGACTGCGGCCCGTGCAAGCCCTTCTGTGGCAACAAAGCGTGCGAGCCCGGCGAGAACTGCACCAACTGCCAGGCCGACTGCGGGCCGTGTATCGGTCCAAAGTGCGGCGACGGCAAGTGCGATATTTCGTCGTCGTCGGTCCAGGAGAACTGCCAGACCTGCCCACAAGATTGTGGTCCGTGCAAGCCCGGCAGTTGCGTGGGCAATTGCGGCGGCGCCTCCGAGGGCTGCTACTGCGACGCGGCATGCAAGAGTGCCGGCGACTGCTGCTTTGATTTCGACAAGGTCTGCCCGCAGGTCGCAGCGTGCGGCGACAACAAGTGCGACAAGGCGTTGGGTGAGTCGTGCCAGGTCTGCCCGCAAGACTGCGGCGCGTGCCCCGCGGTGTGCGGCAACCAGGTCTGCGAGCCCGGCGAAGACTGCAAGGGCTGCCCGCAAGACTGCGGCAAGTGCTCGACGTGCGGCGACGGCAAGTGCGACCCCGCGGCCGGCGAGTCATGCAAGACCTGCGCCAGCGACTGCGGCGCCTGCCCGGCGGTGTGCAACAACGGCAATTGCGAGGCGGGTGAGACCTGCAAGTCGTGCCCCAACGACTGCGGCGGGTGCCCGACGTGCGGCGACCAGTTCTGCTCGGCGGCCGAATCGTGCGACACCTGCCCCGCCGACTGCGGCAAGTGCGCGCCCACCTGCGGCAACGGCACCTGCGGCGCTGGCGAGACATGCAGCAACTGTCCCAAAGATTGCGGCCAGTGCTCGTTCTGCGGCGACAAGGCCTGCGATCCGAGCAAGGGGGAAAACTGCAAGACCTGCGGCCTGGACTGCGGGCCGTGCAGCGACGGCTGCAAGGAAGCCCCGGCGCCCGGATGCGACGGCTGCTCGTGCCAGGATTGCGTGTGCAAGAAAGATCCGTTCTGCTGCCAGAGCGCCTGGGACGGCCTGTGCGTGCAAGAGTGCGTCGAGTGCGGCCAGAAGTGCCCGGGCGTGACGCTGTGTGGCAACGGCGTGTGCAACTCTGGAGAATCGTGCAGCAGTTGCCCGATGGACTGCGGCCCTTGCGGCCCGGTGTGCGGCGACGCCATCTGCAGCCCGGATGGCAAGGAAAACTGCCAGACCTGCCCCGTGGACTGCGGCCCGTGCAAGCCAGTGTGCGGCGACGGCGTCTGCGCTTTCGACCCGAGCGGCTTCGCGCTGGAAACCTGCCAGAGCTGCCCCAAGGACTGCGGGCCGTGCAAGCCCAGTTGCGGCGACTTCAAGTGCGACGCCAAGGCCGGCGAGACCTGCAAGACCTGCGCCGTCGACTGCGGCCCGTGTCCGCCGAGCTGCGGCGACGGCGTGTGCACGCAGCCAACCCCGTTCACGCAGGGCGAAACCTGTCAGACCTGCCCTGCCGACTGCGGCAAATGCGTGCCCAAGTGCGGCGATTTCTTCTGCGACAAGGTCAACGGCGAGGACTGCAAGACCTGCGTCCAGGACTGCGGCCAGTGCCCGGCGCAATGTGGCAACAAAGTGTGCGAATCCACGGAGAACTGCGCCAACTGCCAAGGCGACTGCGGCGCGTGCCCGCCCAACGACGGCTGCCTCGTCAGCCCCGCGCCGGGCTGCACCAACTGCAAGTGCCAAAAGTGCACCTGCGACGGCGACCCGTTCTGCTGCAGCGTGGCCTGGGACAAGAACTGCGTCGAGATCTGCAGCCAAAAGTGCGGCGGGTGCGGCACCGCATGCAAACCCAACTGCACGGGCAAGCAGTGCGGCCCCGACGGCTGCGGCGGCGCGTGCGGCGTGTGCAAGGCGGGAGAGACCTGCACCTTCACCGGCGTGTGCGTGCTGCCGCCCAAGACCTGCGGCGACGGCGTGTGCAAGCCCACCGACAACGAGTCGTGCAAGGTCTGCCCCGAGGACTGTGGCGCGTGCCCGGCGGTGTGCGGCGACGGCGCCTGCGTGCCCGGCGAGACCTGTACCACCTGCCCCAAAGACTGCGGCACCTGCCCGACGCAGTGCGGCAACGCCAAGTGTGAGCCCGGCGAAACGTGCCAGAACTGCGCCCAAGACTGTTGCCCGCCGTCCAAGTGCGGCAACTTTGTGTGCGAAGACCAGTCGGGCGAGTCGTGCACGACCTGTCCGCAGGACTGCGGCCAGTGCCCGTGCATTCCCAACTGCTTCGGCAAGCAGTGCGGCGACAACGGCTGCGGCGGGTCGTGCGGCAAGTGTTCGGCGACGCAGTACTGCTCGGCCAAGGGCACCTGCGTGTGCGCTCCGCAGTGCGCCGGCAAGCAGTGCGGCGACGACGGCTGTGGCGGGCAGTGCGGCACCTGCGCGGCCGGCAAGCTGTGCGTCGGCACCCAGTGCGTCGACCCGACCAAGTGTTTTTCCGACAGCGACTGCAACGACAACGACGCGTGCACCGTCGACATGTGCATGACCGGCGGGCTGTGCGCCCACGAGCCGAGCGGCTCGCCCGCGTGCTGCAAGGACCCGGACGGCGACGGCGTCTGCGAGAACAAGGACAACTGCCCGGCGGTCGCCAACAAGGACCAACTGGATCAGGACGGCGACAAGATCGGCGACGCCTGCGACCTGTGCCCGAAGATCGCCAACACCGGCAACGCCGACGTGGACGGCGATGGCGTGGGCGATGCCTGTGACAACTGTGCCAAGGTCGCCAACAAGGACCAGTCGGACCTCGACGCCGACAAGTTGGGCGACCTGTGCGACGATGACATGGACGGCGACGGCTATCCGAACGCCACCGATTGTGGACCGAAAGACAGCACCATGCCCGCCGCCATCGACGTCGCCTGCAACGGCGTGGACGACAACTGCAACGGCCAGACCGACGAGGGCGGCGTCGCGGCATGGACATTTGACGACGGCACCAGCGGCGGTTGGTCGTTCGACGCGGCCCAGAACGGCGTCGGCTGGCAGACGTACAGCCAGGGCGAGGCCAAGAGCAAGCCGGGCGCGCTATGGTTTGGCAACCCGAAAACGGGCAACTACGCCAATGGCAACGCTGCGGTCAAGGGCGCGGCGCGCACCCCGGTCGTCGTGCTGCCGGCCGGCGCCAAGCTGACGCTGTCGGTGTGGTACCTCTTCGCCATCGAGGCCGGCACCACCTACGACAAGGTCGAGTTGCAGGTCGCGACCGAAAGCGGCTTCTTCAGCAACTGGACGACACTCAAGGCCAAAGGCGGCGCGACCAAGATGAACGCCTGGACCAACCTGTTGGTCGACCTCAGCAGCTACGGCGGCCAGCGCATCCGCCTGCGGGTGTGGTTCGACTCGGTGGACGGCAGTGCCAACACCACAAGCGGCGTCTGGCTCGACAACGTCGCGATCTGGGCCGTGAGCGGCAAGGTGCCCGATTCGGACGGCGACGGCACGCCGGACGCCTGCGACGCGGACAAGGACGGCGACAACCTGGGCAACCTGCAAGACGCGTGCCCACTGAGCAAGGATCCCGTGCTCGCGCCGCTCGACACCGACAAGGACGGCCTGGACGACGCCTGCGACCCAGACGACGACGACGACAGCGTGCCGGACCTCAAGGACAACTGCGCCAAGGTCGCCAACAAAGACCAGAAGGACTCGGACGGCGACGGCCAGGGCGATGTGTGCGACAAGGACCCGGTCGGCGCGCCGAAGAAGCTGCCGTTCAGCGAGAAGTTCGACCAGTACCAGCAGAGTTTTGCCGAGGGCGGTTGGTCGTCGCAAACCACCAGTGGCGGCGCGTGGATGCTCAGCCCCGCAGTCAATGGCAACAAGTCGGCGCAACTGAGCGCTGGCGCGATCGGCATCGGCGGCGGCGTGGGCGCCAGGCTGGTCACGCCGATCCTGGAGACAGGCGCGGCGACGCTGGTCAAGGTCACGGCCAAGGTCACCTGGACGGCGCTGCCGATCATGCCGCCCGGGCCGCCGATGGCCGCCTCGCTGAGCGTGCAACTGTCGGTGGACGGCAAGGCGTGGAGCACCTACACGTCGGTCATCTTGCAGCCCGGCCAGACCCAGACGATCTCGCTGGCGATTGGGCCGATTCCCCCGAACATGAAGGGTTACCTTGGGTTCCTCATCGAATCGCAAGGGTTCGGCAGCACCTTCAGCATCGACGACGTGGTCATTGCGCCGTAGTGGATTGCGGAGCGGGGCGGTCGCAGAAAGGCACTGCCGCCGCGCATCGCCTCGTCCATTGCCGCGCCGGCCGCCATGCGCTAAAACCGCGGTCCTCGCCCTAGTAGGCGAAACCCCAAATTCGCATCGGGGTACGGGCCGTGATGCCACAACAATTCCTCAATCGGTTTCGCCTACTAGCTGCTTGTTGCGTGAAGGGGGCGCGCCGCCCCCTCGCGCGCAAATGCGCGCTCACCCCTGCGTCCGGCCGCAGCCGCGGCCGGAAGTACCTCAGCCCTGTAGCGCGCCGGAACCCGGCGCGAACTTCGGGCCTGAGGTACTAGTAGGCGAAACCCCAAATTCGCACCGGGATACGGGCCGTGATGCCACAACAATTCCTCAATCGGTTTCGCCTA
>VGRO01000271.1 GCA_016875335.1 Deltaproteobacteria bacterium
GCAGGCACAGGCACAGGGGCAGGCACAGGCACAGGGACAGGCACAGGGAAATGGACAGGCGCAGGCGAAAACAGTCGCTCAGTCGCCGGCCAGCAGCCCAACGCCGACGACGGCCGCGCCGCCCCCGGGCACGGGCAAACGCCAGACCACGCTGGTGCCGATGACGCCGCTGCGCAAGCGCGTGGCCCAGCGGTTGGTCGAGGCGCAGGCCAACGCGGCCATCCTGACGACCTTCAACGAGTGCGACATGACGGCGGTCATGGACCTGCGCAAGAAGTACCAGGAGGCCTTCACCGCGCGCCACGGGGTCAAGCTCGGGTTCATGGGCTTCTTCGTGCGGGCGTGCGTGGACGCCCTGAAGGCCTTTCCCCTGGTCAACGCGCAGATTCGCGGCAGCGACTTGGTCATGCAGTCGTTCTACGACATCGGCGTGGCGGTGGGCGGCGGCAAAGGGCTGGTGGTGCCCATCCTGCGCGACGCCGACACGCTGAGCCTGGCGGAGATCGAGCGGCAACTCGGCGATTTCGGGGCGCGCGCCAAGGCCGGCACCCTCAAACTGGAAGAGCTGCAGGGCGGCACGTTCTCGATCAGCAACGGTGGCGTGTATGGGTCGATGATGTCCACACCGATCCTGAACCCGCCGCAGTCGGCGATCCTGGGGATGCACAACATCATCGAACGGCCGGTCGGCCTGCACGGCCAGGTGGTGCTGCGGCCGATGATGTACCTGGCGCTGTCGTACGACCACCGCCTCATCGACGGGCGCGAGGCCGTGCAGTTCCTGGTGCGCGTCAAGAACGCCATCGAGGCGCCCGAGCGGCTGCTGCTGGACGTCTGAGCGATCGCCCGCGCCGAGGAGTCTGATGTCCGAAGCCCATTTCGATCTCGTCGTCATCGGCGCCGGCCCCGGCGGCTACGTCGGCGCCATCCGCGCCGCGCAACTGGGAATGCAGGTCGCGTGCATCGAAAAGGAGCCGGCGCTCGGCGGCACCTGCCTGCGCGTCGGCTGCATCCCGAGCAAGGCGCTGCTCGAATCGAGCGAGCTCTACCATCGCGCACAGGGCGACCTCGGCCGCCACGGCATCGTCGTGCCGTCCGCCGGCCTCGACCTCGCGGCGATGATGAAGCGCAAGGACGACATCGTCCGCCAGTTGACCGCCGGCGTCGCCGGACTGTTCAAGAAAAACAAGGTGACGCGGTTTTCCGGCACAGGCACTTTGCAGGGTCGCCGCGATGGATTGACGCTCGTGCGGTGCTCGGCTGCCGATGGATCCGTGACCCACATGGTCGCCAAGCACGTCCTTCTCGCCACCGGCTCCGAACCTTCGTCCCTGCCCGGCGTTGAATTGGACGGCGACCGCGTGGGCACTTCGACCGAGGCGCTTGCGTTCTCAGCGGTTCCCGGTCATCTGGTGGTCGTCGGCGCGGGGGTCATCGGAGTGGAGCTCGGCTCGGTGTGGCTGCGCTTGGGCGCCAAGGTCACCGTCCTGGAGTACCTCGACCGCATTCTGCCGGGCACCGACGCGGAAATCGCCGCCGCGGCGCAGCGGGTGTTCAAGAAACAGGGCATGGCCTTCGAACTGGGGGTCAAAGTGACCGGGGCGCGCAAGGACGGCGACGGGGCCGTGGTCACCTTCGACAAGGGCGGCGTCGAGCAGACGCTGCGCGCCGACCGGGTGCTGGTCGCCGTCGGTCGCAAGCCGTACACCGCCGCATTGGGCCTGGACAGCGTCGGCCTGACCACCGACAAGCGCGGCCGCATCGAAACCGACGCTCACTTTGCCACCGCGGTGCCCGGCATCTTCGCCATTGGCGATGTCATCGCCGGGCCGATGCTGGCCCACAAGGCCGAGGAAGAAGCGGTGGCCTGTGTCGAGCGCCTCGCCACCGGTTGGGGCCACGTCGACTACGACAGCATCCCGGGCATCGTCTATACCGACCCCGAGGTGGCTACGGTCGGCAAGAGCGAGGAGGACCTCAAGGCCGCCGGCACGCCCTACCGCAAGGGCTCGTTTCCATTCATGGCCAACGGCCGCGCCAAGGCGCTGGGGCAGACCGACGGCATGGTCAAGATCCTGGCCGACGCCCAGACCGACAAGGTGCTGGGCTGCGCCATCTTCGGGCCGCGGGCCGGCGACCTCATCGCTGAAGTCGCGGTGGCCATGGCCTTTGGCGCCAGCTCTGAAGACATCGCCCGGGCCTGCCACGCCCATCCGACGCTCGCCGAGGTCGTCAAAGAGGCCGCGCTCGCGGTCGACGGCCGAGCCATCCACATCTAGGTTCGCGACATGTGTGGGCCCAACCTCACTTTGAACGACCACTGCGGTGCAAAGGTCGCGCGGCCAGCGGGCGTGCCGCTCTCGGTTTTGCGTGTCCGATTCCGCAGTTGTGCCACGTTTTCGCAACGCTGATTTCACAAGGCGCCCAAGTGCCAGTCCTTGAGGCTTGGCCGCCCCCCTGACCGCCGACGAGGTCCCCCATGTACACCGGTTTTCGCCAGCGCCTGCAGGCCACCCTCGCCGACATCGACGCCCAAGGCCTGACCAAGCCCGAGCGTGTGCTGGCGACCCCCCAAGGCGGCGCCATCGCGGTGGTCGGCGGCCGAGGGGTGCTCAACTTCTGCGCCAACAACTACCTCGGGCTCGCCAACGACCCGCGCATCGTGCAGGCCGCCAAGGAGGGCCTGGACCGCTGGGGCTACGGCCTGTCGTCGGTGCGCTTCATCTGCGGCACCCAGGGCGTGCACAAGGACCTCGAGGCCGCCATCGCGCGCTTTTTTGGCACCGAAGACACCATCTTGTACTCGTCGTGCTTCGACGCCAACGGCGGCGTGTTTGAAACGTTGCTCGGCGAGAACGACGCGGTGATTTCCGATGCCCTGAACCACGCCTCGATCATCGACGGCATTCGGCTGTGCAAGGCGCGGCGCTACCGCTACGAACACGGCGACATGGCCGACCTGCAGCGGTGCCTCGTCGAGTCGGCCGACGCCGGCGCGCGCCTGGTGGTCACCGATGGCGTGTTTTCGATGGACGGCGACATCGCCAAGCTCGACGCCATCGCCGACCTGTGCGACCGCCACGACGCGCTTTTGATGGTCGACGAGAGCCACAGCACCGGCTTTTTCGGCCCGGGTGGCCGCGGCGTACCGGCCCATTTCGGCGTGCAGCCGCGCGTGGACCTGGTGTCGAGCACCTTGGGCAAGGCGCTCGGCGGCGCCTCGGGCGGATTCGTGACCGGCCACAAGGAGATCGTGGCGCTGCTCAAGCAGCGGTCGCGGCCCTACCTCTTCAGCAACACCCTGGCCCCTTCCATTGCCGCCGCCTCCATCGCGGCGCTCGACCTCATCGACCGCGCCGACGAACTGCGCGAACGCCTGGCCGCCAACACCCACCGCTTCCGGTCGAAGATGACGGCGGCCGGCTTTGAGATCCGCCCCGGCATCCACCCGATTGCGCCGGTGATGCTGGGCGATGCCAAGCTGGCACAGGACATGGCGAGGCTGCTGTTGGACGAGGGCATCTACGTCATCGGCTTCAGCTTTCCGGTGGTGCCCAAGGGCCAGGCGCGCATCCGCGTGCAGTTGAGCGCAGCGCACACCACCGAGATGGTCGATGCGGCCGTCGCAGCGTTCTGCGCGGTGGGCCGGCGTCTGGGCGTGGTGGCGTAGCCACGCGCGTGCGGGCGGCCGTCGCGCAGGTGGCACGCGCCGCTACAAGCCCCTGGTCCGCTCCAGCAGGTAGGCGATGGCAGCGTCGCGGTAGGCGTCGTTCCAGATCGGCACGTGCAACGCACCGTTGACCTGCCACAGCTCGACTTGCGTGCCCTTCTGGCAAGGCCCCCACCGCGTCCGTTGCGTCTCGTTGCCGATCAGGATGTCCTCGAAGTTGACGTCTGGCAGTTTCTCGCCCTTGCTTGGGCAACCGTTGTAGCCGACCCAGTTGGCCGCCGACGTCTTGACGCCCGGAAAAGGGTTGCCGAGGTTGACGCCGCCGTTGAAGGGGATGACGTTGTCGAGCGTGCCGTGCACGAACAGCACGTGGACGGGCAGCGCGTTCTTGCACCATGTGGGGTCGATGTCGGTGGCGCCGGCCAAGCTGAGCACCGCGGTGACCTTGGCCGAGCGCTCGCACGCGAACCGCAATGCCATGAAGGCCCCGTTGCTGTGGCCGTAGAGGTACACGCGCGCCGGATCCACCTTGAGCTTGGCGACCGCCTCGTCGATGAGTGCCTCGATGTAGGCGACGTCGTCCACCGGCTGATTGGCGAAGTTGCAGCAGGCCTTGGTGGCGTTCCAGAACTGCAGTCCGGCGGCGTTCTTGGTCCCCTCGGGCACCACGGCGACGAAACCGTGCTTGTCCACCCGCGCCGACAGTCCGAGGTACCAGTCCTGCTGCCATCCGGTCGCCGAAAAGCCGTGCAGGAGCACAACGAGCGGCCATTTGTCCTTGCTGGCCCACTGCTTGGGCACGGTCACCGCCGCCGGCCGCGGGCCGAAGATGGTCGCGGGAGCGCTGGTCGGCGAAGCGACGGCATCGGCCGCAGGGGTGGCGTCCACTGCTGGCGTGGCATCGGCAGCCGTTTCGGCCTGGGCGTCACCTGCATCGGCCGGCCCAGGCAGCGAGACCAACGGCGCCCCGCCATCGGACTGGCCGAACACGCTGGCGTCCAGGGCGTCGGCGCTGGCGTCGGCCGTCGACGCTTGGGTCGCTGCAAACGGGTCGTCGCCGCACGACCAGGCGGCCATGGCCAGGCCAAGGGCGGCAGCGATGAGGGCGGGCTGTGTGTGCATGGCGATTCCGCGGGCCGCGCGGGCGGCGCGGGGAAGGTAGCGCAGGCGGGGCGCGCGAGCCAGGGCTGGCGGTCTTTGACGATCCACTTTCGCCATGCCACGCTTGCCGCCGGTCGCCTCGTTCGTGACCTGCGAAGTCCATGCGATTCGATTGGGACCCTGACAAGGCTGCGGCGAACGCACGCAAGCACAACGTCACCTTCGACGAGGCGGCAACGGCCTTCGAGGATGAAAACGCCCTGGTGCGCGACGACCCGATCCACAGTGTTGGTGAGCGGCGCTTCGTCCTGATAGGCTGGAGTTCCGCGCCGCGCCTGCTGGTCGTGGTCCATTGCGAGCGCGAGGCCGGCGACGCGGTTCGCATCATCTCAGCCCGGGCCGCCAACCCCGCAGAGCGCATCGCCTACCTGAGGCAGCAACCATGAAAGCCCACTATGACTTTGAGTCCGCCGATGTCCGCCGCAACCCGTACGCGGCGCAACTCAATCAACGGGTCCAACTCCATGTTCCCAGGTCCGCGCTGGCGTTCTTCGAGTCGGTGGCGACCGCCCAAGGCATCACGGTCGAGGCGGTGATGCAACTTTATCTGCGCGAGGCAGCCGCCTCCGGCCGCCAACTGCAATGGCCCGAGGCCGCGCCAGCGGGCGAGTCGCGCAAGCGCGCGTAGGAAACAAGATGCGACCATTGTGCGTTTCAGACGCGCAAGCCGCCCTGCTCTGCTCGTTGCTTGCCCTCGCCTGCACCCGCGACCCGTGCGCCAACGACTGCAAATGGTTCGGCAAATGCACCTCCACGCCGGCCGGCTGCACGGCCGCAGGCAACGCCGACTGCGCCCGCGGCGATGCGTGCCGCGACTACGGACGGTGTACCGCGACAGAAGGCGCATGCCACATCGGCAGCGAGGCCGACTGCCGCAAGGCGGCCCCGTGCCGGCTCGACGGCCGCTGCGTACCCGGCCCCAAGGACAAGTGCATGGCCGGCAGCGACCGCGACTGCGCGCAGAGTGAGGCCTGCCGCGACCGCGGCTTGTGCAAGGCCGTGGACGGCGCCTGCGCTACGGGGAAGTAGGCCTGCGTGCAACTTTCGTCGCGGGCCGCGGGCCGGCTTACGTTGGGGTTGACGCTGGCCGGTTGGACGGCGACGCCGTTGTTTCTGGTCCACTTCGCCGCCCACATCGACGCCTGGACGTCCAATGGTTGGCGGTACGGCTTCGCGGCGCTCTTGTGGCTGCCGACCTTGGTCGTGCTGCGGGTGCGAGGGCAGTGGCCGCCCGGCCTGCTGAAGGCCGCGGTGGTCCCAGCGCTTTTCAACGCCGCCGGACAGATGGCGTTTGCCGAGAGCTTCTACCGCGTCGACGCCGCGACCGCGATCTTTGGCCTGCGCCTGCAACTGGTGTTTGTGGCGCTGGGTGCGTGGCTGCTATTTCGCGACGAGCGCGACGTGTTGCGGCGCCCGCGCACCTGGCTCGGGATGGCCCTGGTGTTCGCCGGCATCGCGGGCACGGTGTTCCTGGCGCCGGGGGCGCGGCCGCGCGGCGAGCTGGCGG
>VGRO01000272.1 GCA_016875335.1 Deltaproteobacteria bacterium
GAAAAAACCGCCGTTGCGCGCCACGGCGCGGTCAATCGCGCGCTTGCAGCTTGAGGACCGGGACCTTGGGCCCGATCGCGACCTCGCAGTGCTGCAAGCCCCAATACAGCTCGCCGTCGATGACGGGGTCCAGGGTCTTGCCGTCGCGCGGAGCCACCCGCACGTGGCGGGCCTGGCGGGTGACATAGTTGGCGATCTGCATCGGCTGGCCGCCCGACATGCGCGGCAGGTTGAGAACGACGTCCACTGCGCTCAGGTCGCCGCACTGTACGTGCAGGTGCTCGCCGGTGTGGGCCAGCGGAAAAAACCGAAACATGTTCTTGATGTTGATGTCGATGGCGCCGATGTCCAGGTCGCGGTACTGCCCGATCGGCAGCGCTTCGCCGTCGATCCAGACGTCGGCCGGCATCGGCTCAAACACCGGCTCGCCGAAGTACCGCCAGCCCACCGGCAGCGGCACCCAGCGCAGCATTGGCGTGCGCGCCGCCTGCGAACTGAGGATTTTGGCCACCAGGAAGGCGATGCCCAGGCCGTCCTGGCGGTCGTGGGCATAGAACTTGTCGAAGAACCGCTGGCTGATCCCGCACAGCGCCGCGGCAAACCCGAGCTTTTCGAACGGCTTGCCGGGAAAATCGGCGTCGGGCCCGTACACACCGCGCAGATCAAACGTCGACAGCGGCACGACCTCGAGCTCCAGCCCCTGCCGCAGGTGGCGAACCAGCTCGGGCAGCAGCTGGTCGCAGCCGCCGATGACCTCCGCCTTGCGGCCGACGAAGTCGATGGTGCCCGCGTTGGTCGGCAAGATCGCTGGCCAGGTTGCGGTCGCCTGCTTGCCCAGCACCTGCCAGGTGGTGTTCATCAACCAGTGGAACGCACCGTCGCCACCGTCGGCCACGAAGTAGCGCACGCCGACGTCGAGGAATTCGCGCACGACGTCGGCGATCGCTGCGACGTCTTGGGTGCGGCGCACCAGCCCCAGTTCGCCAATGGTGGCGCGCATGTGATCATAGCGCTGCGGGTTGAGCCGGTTCTTGCGGCTGTTCGGGTTGGTGACGACGCCGACCACGGGTGCAGCCATGGAACCCACCGCCGGAAGCCTACCCGGCGGGCGGAGCAGACCGCAGGCGCCGGCCTTGCGTCAAGCGACCCGGGACGTCGGCGAATTCTGTCATCGTTTCAAATGGTTGTGTCATTGTTCTTGCGCCGGCGGTCGCGCTGCCTATCTTGTGCCGCCGGCCGGTCCGGCCTTGCGACCAACGACATGCAAAAGTGGATGGAAGCGACCTTGGCGCAGGCCTTTCCAGGGGCACACATCGCGGTGACCGATACCACCGGCGGCGGCGACCATTTCGACGTGGAGATCGCGGCGCCGCAGTTCGTTGGTCTGTCGGTGATCGCCCAACACCGCGCGGTGTACGCGGCGCTCGGTGAGCGCGTCGGCTACGAAATCCACGCGCTTGGCCTGCGGACCAGACCGCTGGCCGCGACCTGAATCCCTCCAATCTCCCGCCAACCTGACGTGGTGTCCATGCGCGACGTGCAAAAAGAAATCGACGAACTGGTCAAGTCCAAGCCCGTGGTGCTTTTCATGAAAGGCACACCTGCGATGCCGATGTGCGGCTTCAGCGCCCGCACCGTCGAGGCGCTCAAGGCGTGTGGTGTGGGCTTCTCGGCGGTCAACGTCCTGCAGGATCCGGACATCCGCGAGGGCATCAAGGAATACGGCCAATGGCCGACCATTCCGCAGTTGTACGTCAAGGGTGAGTTGGTCGGCGGCTGCGACATCACCGTCGACCTGTATCAGCGCGGCGAATTGGAGCCGATGCTCAAGGCGGCTGCGGGCGAATCGCAGACAGCGTAGCGGTCGCGTTCAGTTCGCCAGGGTGCTGGCTGAGGCCGGCGCCACCGCATGCGCCCCGGTCTGGCGCTTTTGGGCGGCGGCGGACGGCGGCGGCGTCTTGGCCTTGGCCGGGTTGCACTGCAATTCCAGGCGCTTGACCCGGGTATCGTCGGCGTCCAGCACGCGGAAGGTCAGTTCCTGCCACTGCAGGCTGTCGCCGATCTCTGGCAGGTGGCCGAGGTGCTCGACGACGAAGCCTCCGACCGTGGTGGACTCGGTCTGGGGCAGTTCGATGTCGAATGAGTCCGCCAGCTCGCGCAGTTCGGTGCCGCCATCCAGCGTCCACAGCGATGCCGCCGTCTGCACGATCTCGGGCTTGGGTTCGTCGTATTCGTCGTAGATGTCGCCGACCAGTTCTTCCAGCACGTCTTCGAGCGACACGATGCCCTCCGTGCCGCCGTGCTCGTCCATCACCACGGCCAGGTGCATCTTCTTGCGCTGGAACTCCTTGAGCGCGTCCATGGCCATCATGGTGCCGGGCAGGCGCATCGGCTCGTGCAGGTGGTCGGCCAAGCGGAAAAGCCTTGGCTTGCTGGTGAAAGGGTCGAAGCCGATCTTGGGGTCGAACAAGTCTTTGGCGTAGAAGAAGCCCACGATTTCGTCAGGGGTCTTGGCATACACCGGATAGCGCGACCAGCGACTCGAACGCACCTCAGCCAGCACCTCCTCGCGCGTGGCGTCGAGCGATAGCGCCGCCATCTTGGTGCGCGGCGTCATGATGGTGGTCAGCATGGTGTCCGAGAGCTTGAAGACGCTTTGCAGGATGTCGCCCTCGTCCTCTGGGATTGACCCGGACTCGTTGCCGAGCCGCACCATGTCCTCAATCTGCGCTTCGGTGACCTCGACGCCCCTGTGGTGGGCATTGCCCCCCAGCCCGCGCACGATATGCATCGCCGCCCAGATCATGCCGGCCGAGAACCAGCGGGTCGCGCGATGGAACCACCACACCGCGTGCATCGGCTGGATGAACCAGTCCGGGTGGTGCTTGGCCAGGGTCTTGGGCGCGATCTCGCCGGCCACCAGGATGATGGCGCCCAGGCCCGCGACGGCACCGGCGACCGCCCAGTCGGTCCAATCGGCGTCCAATCCGTAGCGCTGGCACAGCGATAGCGTCAGCGACGTGGCGATCGACGAGGCGGCGACCGACGCCAGCGTATTGCCGGTCAGCAGGGTCGTCAGCACCTCGGACGGCCGGTGCAGCCACAAGTGCAGCAGGCCGTCGGGGCCGTGGCGGTCCTCCAGCAGCTTCTTGACCCGCAACTCGCCCATCGAGGTGATGGCGGTCTCGGTGCCAGCAAACAAGAAACAAGCGAGCAGCGCGACGACCAGGAGCAAGGCGGACAGGGCGGCAGACTCGTTGCCGGAAGCCAGCGACGCGGTCGCCAATAGAGGTTCTGGATCCACCTGTGCGTGCGCGCTGCAAAGCGCTTGGGCCGCGTGGTTGCGCCGTGCGCAGCAGTCTAGCAAAAACTACGCGCCAAAGCAACGGGTTCTGCGGCGCCACGCCGAAGACCGCAACATTGCAGCATCTTGCTGGCTATTGCAGCGTTCCGGCACCGAGGGCGGCTTCGACCGCGACCAGCAGCGTCCGATCGCGCACCAATGCGGTCGCAGCGGCAATATCGCGGTACAGCGCCCGGTCGGCCTCCAGTGCCGCCACCCGCTGCCGCACCGTGCGCCACGCCGCACCCGTCGCCATTGCCGGCCGCAGCGGCGACCGCTGGTCGATGCCTTGGGCCGCGCACAGGATTTCGATCGCCAACACGGTCTCGCAGTGGCCGACCACGTCCATCAGGCGCCGCGCCGCAATGGGACCCATCGACACGTGGTCCTCCTTGTTGGCGCTCGATGGAATCGAGTCCACCGAGGCCGGCATGGCCAGCCCCTTGCTCTCGCTGACCAGGGCCGCGGCGGTGACCTGGGCGATCATGAAACCGGAGTTGAGCCCACTTTGCTGCGCCAGAAACGGCGGAAGGCCAGAATTGAGATTGGGATTGACCAACTGCTCGATACGCCGCTCGGACATGGCTGCGAGGCTGACCAGGGCCAGGCGCGCCGCGTCGGCCGCGATCGCCACGGGTTGGCCGTGAAAATTGCCGCCCGACAGGATCGCGGTGTGCGCGTGGTCGCCGCCGTCGTCCGCGAAAATCAGCGGGTTGTCGGTCACGGCGTTGACCTCGACCTCCAGCGTCCTGCGCAGCCAGTCCAGCGCGTCGCGCACGGCGCCGTGCACCTGCGGCATGCAGCGAATGCTATAGGGATCCTGGACCTTGTGGTCGCCCGGGCCGGCGTGGCTGGCGATGAGCGGACTGCCCTGGGTCAACGCGCGCAGGTTGGCTGCGCTCGCCAGGGCCCCGGGGTAGGGTCGCAGCGCGACGATGCGCGAGTCGAAGGCCTTGTCGGTAGCCAACTGGGCCTCTACGGTCATGGCGCCGGCCACATCGGCGTGGCGGCACACCGCGTCGGCGCGGTCCAGGGCCAGCAGCGCAATGGCCGTCATGGCCTGGGTGCCGTTGATGAGCGACAGGCCCTCCTTGGCTTGCAACACCAGCGGCTGCAACCCGGCACGCTGCAAAGCGACGCCGCCGTCGAACCTCTGCCCCGCGCAGTCGGCCTCGCCCTCACCGATGAGCACGAGCGCCAGGTGCGCCAGTGGCGCCAAGTCGCCCGAGGCGCCCACCGAACCTTGCGCCGGCACGCGCGGGTGGACGCCGCGGTTGACCAGTTCGCACAACAAATCGATCACTTCGGGCCGCACGCCGCTGTGGCCGGCTGCCAGCACCTTGGCGCGCAACACAGTCATCGCCCGGACCACCTCGACGGGCAGGTCGGGGCCGACCCCGCAGGCGTGGGATCGCACGAGGTTGGTCTGCAACGCCGCCAAAACGCCGTCGGGGATGACCACCTCCGCAAGCGCGCCAAAGCCGGTGTTGATGCCATAGCGGGCCACCGCGTGATCGCGGACGAACGCATCGACCACAGTCCGCGCCTGGCGCACCCGCAACCGACCGGTGTCGCCGAGCCGGATGCCCGCACAGCCGTGGGCGACGGCGAGGAGTTCTTGCAGGGTCAGCGGGTTCGACAGGTCCAGAAGGGTCACGGCGGCCTCCGAGCGCGCCGCAGTGTAGCCGGGTTCACCCCTGAGGACGATCCACGACCAGCACGATCTTGCCGACCACGCGGCCCGACTGGCTGAGGTCGTGGGCCTGCTGGGCCTGATGCAAGGGCAGGCGGTGCGCGATGTGTACCACCACCTTGCCCTCGGCGACGGCCTGCAACACCGGGGCGATGTGGGCGCCGTCCGGGGTCGCAAGGATCGCCTTGCTGCGGAATGGCGGCACGGCGATCTGCAACATGTGTTCGGCCTTGTCGCCCGCGACCATGACGTGTGCACCACAGGCGGACAAGAGCTTGCGGCAATTGGCCGCCGGGTAGGTGCCGACGCCGTCTACCAGAACGTCGTAGGGCCCACGCGCTGCTGCCGCCTGCAAGGCGTCGCCAGCGGTGTAGTCGAACACCTCGTCGGCGCCGAGTTCGCGGACCAGCGCCGCATTCTTGCCGGAGCACACGCCGCCCACGAACGCCGCGCCGAGCACGCGCTTGGCGATCTGCACGGCAAACTGGCCGACCCCGCCCGAGGCACCGAGCACGAGTACCCGGCTTGCCGGACCAACCGGTTGGTAATCGGTCAACGCCATGTGGGCGGTCACACCCGCCACCGGCAGGCAGCCAGCCACGTCGATCGGCACGCTGTCGGGCACTTTGCAGATCTGGTCTGGAAAGACCACTACGGTGTCCGCGTAGCTGCCGCGCTGGGCCCGCGAGAAATTGCAGCCGCCGACCACGCGATCGCCTGGCGCGAACCCCTGGACCTGCGGGCCGACCGCCGCCACCACGCCGGCGAAATCCACGCCGATGACGACCGGCGGCTTGGGCCCCTGCACGGCCGACAGCGCCCGGGCCGCCACGCGCAGCGGCCCCGCAGTGCGCATTTTCCAGTCCACCGGGTTGACGCCGATGGCGTGCACGTCGACCACCACCTGGTTTTTGCCCGGTGCGGGCGTCGGCAGTTCGATGCGCACCATCGGCTCGCCGGCCTTCCACGAAGAGCTGCCCATCACGATCACGGTCCACCCCCTGCGGGCGCAAGCCAGCGCCCATGCACCCAACCCACTGCGCCCCTGCACACCGCGACGCGTCGCCAGCGGCCGTGGCCGCCCAACACGCGCACTCGGGTGCCGTCCGGCAATTCTGCGATCTTTCCGGCTGTTTCGTCTGGCGCCCGTCGCAGCGCAAGGAAGGGTGCCACGGCATCGCCTGCCGTGCCAGCGACCGCGCGATCGAAGCCTGCGCACGGGTCCGCGGGCGGGTCGGGCGGCGGTGCGGCGGCGACCGCGGGCGGCCCGGGCTCCGTGGCGGTGGCGGCCA
>VGRO01000273.1 GCA_016875335.1 Deltaproteobacteria bacterium
CAGCGGGGGGCGGCAAAACCGGGGGCAAAAAAGGTCCGCCGGGCGCTGCCGGGCACGGCGTGGAGGCGAAAAAAGGCGCCGGCACCGCCGCTCCGCGGCTGGCCGGCGCGGGGCGGTGGATTCTGGGCAAAAACGCGCCTTGACACTTGCGGTTCGACTACCAAGACGCAACTGGAGGTACCTGCCTACTGGCGGGCGCCGGCCGGCACCAAAGTGGCCCTCGTGTCTGTCGACGTTGGCAAGAAGGTGATCGAACGGGCGCCGTCTGATTTTTCCAACATTGGCGCGATTTTGCACGGTGCTCTGTCAGCCGCCTTTGGAGGTCAAATCGAAGTCGTCGACCGCACCAGCCTCGGCTACAAGGCAGTTGTGGCGCCAGTGCAAAAAAGAGGCAAAGAAACTGTGGATCTTCACTGAGGAGACGGCGCCTACCCTGCCGGAAGATCAGGTGTGGGGCGCCGAAGCGCCAAATGGGTTGCCCGGGGGCGTTACCGAACCGCTTGTCCTCTTTGCCAAAATTCTGCGCTGGACGCTGAACAACGAGGATGTCGTCGACGGCAAGCTGAGCAAAACTGTGCCAGCAGCGCGCTTTGACTTGGTGCTGTCCTTGTGGACCAAGTCTGGAAAGGAGGTCGAAACGGTGCGCGTCGTCAGCGGCAACACGACCGAAATGAATAGCGCCGGCGTGCGCGGACTGCCCAGCCGCGAATTTGCGCTCCAAGAGGGCTTTCGCGCCGAAGACGCCTTCATGGGCGACCGCGAGAAAGTCTTTCGCGCTGCGCTGGCAAACGGCACCAACTGGTATGCTTGGCCCATGCGTAGTCACACCATTACGTTTTATGCGCACTTCCGTACCGTCGACGACACGGACAAGCAGGCGGCAGCGATGTGCGACGCGGGAAAATGGCAAGAGGCCCTCGCCATG
This sequence comes from Deltaproteobacteria bacterium, assembly GCA_016875335.1. Lineage (GTDB taxonomy): Bacteria > Myxococcota_A > UBA9042 > UBA9042 > UBA9042 > SXRM01. The sequence continues at coordinate 926 of VGRO01000273.1, forward strand.
TGGAAAGCTGCCCTTGCCGCAAACCCGAAAACCGGCCAAGCCGCATACAATGCCGCAATGGTCAGCCGGGTCCTGGGCCAAGAGGACGAAGCGCGAGCCCTGTTCGCGAAAGCTTGTGCGATCGAGGACAACGGCTTGTTCTGTGGCGCAAAGGAAGCTGCAGAAAAGCGCGCGGCTTTGGTCAAGACGATCCTCGACTGACACGAACCCCGGTCGCAATGGGTTTGACTGGTCCACGACCACCAGCCGCTCACTTGCCCGGGCAGCCCCTCAAAGCACTTCCTTCGGACCCTCAGTCTTGAGTGCGGCGCGTGCGTGCGCTCGCCAGCATCGTTGGCCAGCGCGCACGGCCCCTACTGCCGTGTGACGATGACCTTGAACGGTTTAGGGACTGGAAAATAATAAGTCGATCACTCTCGCGTCAGGACGGAGCCGCGAGTCGGACCTTTGGTCCGCGAGCTGGCGACCCACGGAGCAAGCAAACGGGCCCGAGAAAGGATTGAGTAAATCATTTCCTGGCCCTTACCCGCCCGTTTCTCGCTCAAGAGGAACAGGACTTGCAAAGGCCAAATTCAATGCCTCCCCGGCGCCCACCGGCTCGCGACCCCAACACCGCCCCTTGCGCCCAAGAGCAACCCGCTCCACCCTCGCCCGCCAGCGCACTGCCGCGCCTTCGCCCCCGGAGGCAGAAGATCCGTGGCCATCTGTTGCAGCAGGTCGCGGTGCCAGCGATCGCCGCCAGGCACGTCACCGTCGAGCAGCCGCGCGACCCGTTCAAACAGGGTCTCGGCCGCGGTGTAGTAGTCGTGCAGATCGATCGCCACGAGCGCTTGCAGCGCCAGACAGCGATCGCCCCATCGCGCCCACCCGCGCACCGCTTCCAGTTCTGGTGTGCAAGCGCCACCCCCTGGCCCGCCTCCAGCCCCAGGTGTACCCTGCCGACAACGCTCCCTTGGTGGGGCGCGAGGCCCCATGCGTTCGCCGCCCCGATTCCTGGCGCTCTTCTTGGCGACCGCAGCGCTGTGCACCCCCGCCCCCGGCGTGGCCAAGCCCAAGGGCAAGGCGCCCGTCGCCAAGCCGGCGGCCGACCCCGCCAAGCCGGCCGCGGCCCCGGCCGCGCCCGAAAAGACCGCCGACAAGCCCGTGCAACCGCTGCGGGCCGATCAGTGGCTGGCGCGCTTGCTGGCTGCGATCGACAAGGCCCTGGCCGCCGCGCCGCCCAAGACCGAGCAGGACCCCGACCCGGGCGGAGCGCTGCTGCACGCCATGGCGCGGTCGGCGTTGGTGTCGGTGCTGCACGGCAACCTGGCGCTGGCAGGTCAAGGTCAGGCGCTGCGCACGGGCGGCTTGCCCGCCAAAGAGGTCGCGGTCGCCGGCCGCGAGATGGCCGACAACTACGCCACGCTCGCGGTCGCGTATGCAGAACTCGGCAACCAGAAGCCCTTTGCCGGCGAACTGGCCGACATCTTCCGGGCCATTTCCGCCTTGTGCGGTCACGCCAAGTCCGCCAGTGAGGCGCTCGCGGCTTGGGCGATCGCGCCGCAGGATCTCGGCAAAGCCAAAGCGTTCGAGGACGCGCTCGACAACTACCGCAATCGGCTGCAAGCGCTGTTTGGCAGCCTGCAGTCCGGATCAGCACCTTCCAAGTAGCCGAATCAGCCCGCCGCGGCCCGCAACGCCGCGATGGCAGCCGCGCGGTCCTGCTTGCCGAACACCGCCGACCCGGCCACGAACCAGTCCACGCCGGCCTTGCGGGCCGCGCCGATGGTCTCGGTGGTGATCCCGCCGTCGATTTGGATGCGCAGTGCCGGCCGGTGCTCGCAGCGCCAGTCGTCGATGGCGCGGATCTTGTCGAGCACCGCAGTGATAAAGCTCTGGCCACCAAAGCCCGGGTTGACCGACATCACCAGCACGAAATCGACCTCGCGCAAGATCGGCTCGACCATTGAAAACGAGGTGTGCGGGTTGACCGCGACGCCAGGCGACACGCCCAGGCTGCGAATGCGCTGGACCGTGCGGTGCAGATGGCGGCAGGCCTCGATGTGGACGCTCAGGCGTTTGGCGCCGGCCTTGGCGAAATCCTGCAGCAGGTGGTCGGGTTCGTGGACCATCAGGTGGCAGTCGAGCGGCAACTGCGTGGCCTTGGCCAGGCTGGCGACGACCGGCGCCCCGATGGTCAGGTTGGGCACGAATCGGCCGTCCATCACGTCCACGTGCAGCAGGTCCGCGCCGCCCTGGGCGACCTGGGCCACCTCGTTGGCCAGGTGCGCGAAGTCGGCGGAGAGGATGCTGGGCGCGATGGCAACGGGATGCGGCATGGATCGTCCACGGCGCGCGGCCGGTGACCGCGCAGGGGCGGCGATTGTGGCCCACGGACCCAGGCTTGCCAACCGCAACCGCGCGACGGCCACCCTGCGCATGCGTATTCCGCCAAGGGCATGCCATCTCGGGCGCGCAGATAGTGCTTGCTCCCGGCGCCGACCGGCCTACAATCGCCGCGGCCGCCCTGGCCCGAGGACCCAATGAACGCGCACCAGTTCGCCTTCCTGTGCTGTCTGACCTGGATTACCCTCGCCTGCGGGGGCCCTGCGGCGCCAGCGGCCAGCGACGCCAAGTCCGCAGAGGTTGCCCCAGCCGGCGACGGCGCGGTGGCCGGGGACTCGACCGCGGTCGACGCCTTGGACGCCAGCGACGCCCACGCGCCCGACGCTGCGGCCGACCCCTTTGGCCCCGCGCACTGCGATCCGCTGCAGCCCTTGACGTGTGCGTTTCCGTTTCCGTCCAGCCACTACCTTCAGGCCGACGCCTCGACCAAGACCGGCGTGCGCGTGGTGTTCCCCCCTGGGGCGCTGCCGAAGTCGAGCGCGGACGCCCCTGTCGACGGCAAGCCGTGGTCGCGCCTCGACGGCTTCTCGGTGACGCCGTCGTTGCTGGTGCAGTTTGCTGATCTCGACGTCTCGGCCATGGCGGACCAAAAGACCATCGACAAATCGGTCGCCAAGGACGCGCAGACCGTCTGGCTTGAGGTCGATGGCGCAGGCAAGGTGCTGCGGCGCATCCCGCACTGGGTCGAGGCGGACCGCCGGCCCAACACCGCCGACGGCAAGATCGACCCGGCCACCCGCATCACGTTTCTGCGCCCCGGCGTCATCCTCAACTACGGCACCCGCTACGTCGTGGCGTTGCGCAAGCTCAAAGACAGCAAGGGCCAGGCCATTGCGCGTTCGCCCGCGTTCGAGGCGCTGGCCACAGGCAAGACCGCGGGGACGTCGCTTGCGGCGCGTCAGGCCCGCTTTGACGGGATCCTGCAAATCCTGCAGACCGAAGGCATCGCCAAAGACGAGGTGACCCTGGCCTGGGATTTCTCGACCTATTCCTCCGACGCTATCCACGGACCTGTCTTGCAGATGCGCGACAAGGCGCTGGCGGCGCTCGGCCCCAAGGGCGCCGAACTGACCTTCAAGACCTTCGCCGCCAAGAAGGACGGTGGCACCGACGACCCGCACATCGCCCACACGCTGCGCGGCACGTTCAAGGCCCCCAACTTCATGAAAGAGGTTGTGCTCGCCGGATCCGAAGCCACCAAGGACGCCGTCAAGTGCTTTCGCTGGAACCTGGACGCCAATGGGCAGTTGCAGCAAAACGGCTGGCGTGACGCCGAGTTGTGGATTCGCGTGCCCAAGTCGGCGATGGACGGCACGCCGCACGACTATCTGCAGTACGGCCACGGCCTGAACGGCAGCGGCAACGAAACCTACGCCGGCTGGGTCGGCCCCAATGCCAACAGCCGAAAATTCATTTACATCGCCAACAGCATGATCGGCATGAGCAACGAGGACGGCGCCATCATCGTGTCGATCCTGCTCGACATGTCGCGGTTCCCGTGTCTGCCTGAACGGGTGGCCGCTGGCCTGGTCGAGCACCTGGTCCTGGCGCGGACGATGAAACTCCATGGCGGCGCCGCTCTGAGCCAGGCGCTGTCGGCGCACCTGGGCAAGGCGGTGACGATCGCCGACACGGGCAAGGTATTTTGGTCCGGCAACTCGCAGGGCGGCATCTACGGCCAGACCGTGACCGCGTTGTCGCAGGACATCACCCGAGCGCACGTCGGCCAGCCCGGCCTCAGCTACCACCTGTTGCTCGAGCGCTCGATCGACTTCGACGACTTCGCGGCGGTGCTGAGCGGCATCTATCCGAACCGCAACGATTATGTGTTGCTGCTCTCCGTGGTGCAGATGTTGTGGGACCACGTCGATCCGATGACGCACGTTCGACACCTGGAGGCTGAGCCATTCGCAAATACGCCCAAACACCAAGCACTTGCGGTGGTGCACCCGGGCGATTTCCAGGTCGACGCCGTGACCATGGAGATTGCCGCCCGATCGGGCTATTTCAAGATCTTGCCCGTCTATGGCAAGCCGGTGCCGCTGGTGCCCGAGTCCCCCTACCCGGTGGCGGGGTCGGGCCTGGTCAGCTACGACTTTGGCAATTCGTGGTTCATCCAGGGCAATCTGCCGCCAGGGCAGGAAGATGGCCTGGAGTGCGGAGACCCGAACCTTCCGCACGCCGACGGACCCTGCCTGGGCAAGGCGCTGTGCGATCCCAAGGGCACGTTCAAGCTGTGCAAACTCAAGGATCCTCACGACCGCGCCCATGGCCTGAAAAGCCACAACGACCAGATGCGGCACTTTTTCGACACCGGCGAGATCAAGGACTTTTGCGGCGGCGACGGCTGCAAACCGGAGTAGGCGGGCAGGGCAGTCCGCCGCGGTCTTGGCCTATTTGGACAAGCCGCCGTTGGCAAGATTGAAGCCGAGTTCGATGAAAAACCGGTCTGTTGGACCGTAGCCGACCTCGTCGGTCAGCGCGATGTCCTGCGTCGCTCGGTCCGACGCGATGAGCCCCTCGTAGCCGAACGCCAGGTACCCGCTCTTGGGCGCGACCGCGAGGCGAATGCACAGCGTGGTGAACCCGAAGTCCCCGGCCCCGTTCGCCATCTTGGCGTTGTATCGTTGCACGTAGACCTGCAATCCCGCGAGTCGCGGAAACGCTGTGCCGAAACTGAACGCCACGCCGCCCGGCGCCTGCTTGGGGTCGGCGACGCTGTCGAACCCGGTGAACTGGAAGTAGCGCATCCCCGCCAGCAGCGACACCCACGCGCGCGTGCGCTGCGGGCCGATACCGAGGTGACCGGTCGCGCCCAGGCCCCAGGCGATGTCCACCCGGCCAGCGCCCTCGGGAGCCGACTGCTGCAAGTGCGCGCCGCCGTCGGCGGCCAGTACCACGCCGCCGATCAGGCCGACGCCGTCGGGCTCCGGTTCGGGGGCCGGGGCGGGCGCCGGGCGCGCGGGC
>VGRO01000274.1 GCA_016875335.1 Deltaproteobacteria bacterium
CGGGCGGTGGTGGCGGCGGTACGGACGGCAATCCCGCGCAGAACGGAGGGAACGGCGGATACGCAACGGGCGGTGGCAACGGCGACACGACGACGGATCGCAGCCTGCGCCTCGGCTCCGGCGGCGGCGGCGGCGGCGGTAGCGACTCCCAGGCCGGCGGCGGCGGCGGCGCAGCGGGCGGCGGTTGGGTCAAGCTTGTCGGCCTCAACGTGACCATCAGCGGCACTGCGCGATTGCTGGCCAACGGGGCCGGCGGCGGCGGTGGCAGCAACGACGACAATTCCTCGCGCATCGGCGGTCTCGGCGGCACCGGCGCTGGGGGCGGTCTGCTGCTCGAAGCCAAGGCGCTGACCATCCAGGCGACGGGGAACGCCATCAGCGCGCGCGGGGGCAACGGCAGCACGAGCAACGGTGGGACCATCAAGCTGTTCTACGGTAGCATGACCGGCACCAAACCCGGCGCGGCTGGACGCGTGTACGACGCGGGCGCCAACAGCTTTGTGGGGCCCTGAGCGCCGCCGGCACCCCCCATTGTTCAGGCCCTAGTAATTGCGGAAGAATCTCAGCCGACAGCGGTGCTGGGACTGCTAGCATCGCCCCCTCCCCCCCAGCGCCACTATTCACCTCCCCCCCATTATTCAGATCCTAGAAACTTATCAGTTTTTCGATGTGAACCAGCGGTCGTGGCGGCTGCCGCGAACTCCGGCAGCTGCCTGGCGCCCGGGCACGGGCGCGGGTTGCCGCCCATCGCCCATTGCACTACGCTTGCGACACGAATCGGAGGTTGACCATGTCCAACCGCGAACAGGTCCAGGCCGCCGGACGGCGGTTGAGCGACGCGACTGCAGCAGTGCGGCTTGCCGCTGCAGCGGAGTTGCACCGGATGGCGCGCGAGCGAGCGAGCCTGCTGCCCGTCAAAGACGCATTGGTCACGGCCCTGGAGGACACGGTCGGCCAGGTGCAGGTCGATGCCGCCTTGGCGCTGTTGGTCGACAGTTGGCGGTTCGCGGGGCTGATGCCCGTGATCGACGAACTGCGGAACCTGACCGAGGGCGGCGCTCCGGGCGCGGCGCGAGCAGCCCTGACGACGGCGGCGAGCCTGCGTGGCGACGTGCCCAAAGCGGGCGCGGTGCTCGTGCCGCTTCTGGCCCACGGGCTGCCGCGCACGGTCGAGGCGCTGCGGCGGCTCGCCGGTCAGGGCGCGGATGTGGGTCCGGCGTTGGCGGCCATCGAGCGTCAGAGTCCGGCACCGCACACACCTATGGGCGATCTGTGGCTGTCGGCGCTTGGGCGCACAGAGCCACGGCAGGTGCTGGCGCGCTCAGGTAGGCTGCGCGGGTGGATGCAGGCGGACGAAGCCGATTGGCGCTACGACGACGTCCGGCACCGCGCCGCGGGCCTGCTGTGTCGCGCTGCACTCCAGTCCGGGGACGAGGAACTGGCGGTGGAGATTGGCCAGCATCCCCATGCCGCAGTGCGCGAGGCCGCGATGGGCGCATGGGCAGAGTCGCTCGCGGCCGGCCGCCTCCAGAGGCAGGCCATTGCATTGCTCGCGACGGCAGCCGAGGATGTCGCTGGCGGCGTGCGGTACGCGGCGGTCAAGGGCCTGTGCAGGGCCGTTGCCGCGGGGGCCAACCTGGTGGCACAGCGGCGGGCACTTGCCGAACTGGCGCCGCGCGCCGAGTACCTCTCGACCGGCTGGACTCACCCTCTGGATGCGGCGGCGTGCAGCGATCTACGCGGAGAGTCGGCGGCGGCGGACCTGGCCGAAGCGGCTGCGACGCTTGCGGTGCGGGCTGGAGACGCCATCCTGCTGGCCGAACTGCGCGGTCACGCCAACCCAGAGGTTGCGCGCGGCGCGAGTGCCAATCGTCAGGAAACGTGACGACCGCACTCGGATTGGCCCTGTAGTCGGCACAGTTTCCGGGCGATGGCCGCACCCGGAAGCCGCCGCACCGCCATGTCGGAGTGGCGCCAGCGTAATGCCGTCGCCGCCCGCGGCCACCTCCTCGCTTTTGCCAATTGCGCGCGCCCATCGGCCAGCGTACGCTCTTGGCCCGCGGCGCTCCCTGCCGCGCGCACTGGATGATGCCATGCGGCCCCTTTCGCCCCAAGTCCGCGGCGCGGCGGTTGCTCTGCTGGCGTTCGCTTGCGGTGTCGCTTGCGCCCAGCAAGACGCGGTTGTTCCCTCGGTGACCGCAACCGGGGGCGATGGCGGGGCCGAACTGGCGCAAGATGCCGCAACCGCACAAGAACTCGTCAGCGACATCCAGAGCCTCCCCGACGCCCCAAGCCCGGAAACGCTGGACGACGCCTTGCCGCCAGAGGTGGTCGCAGACATCGCGGTCGCCCCAGAGGTTGTGGCAGAGACGACCAAGACCTGTACGGAATCCGCGCAGTGCGGCCTGCTGGCCTGCAAGGCCGGTGTGTGCGGGCCCTGTGCGACCACCGCCGACTGCGCAACTGGTGCCTCGTGCCTTGGCGGCAAGTGCATGCCCGACGTGCCGTGCGCCAGCGACAAGCAGTGCCAGGACCTGGCGCTGGTCTGCGACAAGACCGCGGGCAAGTGCGCCGAATGTGCCGCAGCCGCCGACTGCGTTTCCGGTGGCAAATGCCTTTTCGGCGTTTGCGTGACGCCGGGCGCCCCATGTGCCACGACCAAGCAGTGCCCGAGCGGCCAGGTTTGCCACAAGGGCCAACAGAAGTGCGTGCAGTGCGCCGAATCGGCCGACTGCGCGGCGAGCCAGGCGTGCGTCGGCACGATCTGCGTTCCCAAGGTGTGCACTCCCGGTTCGAGCAAATGCGTGGCGGTCAACGCCATTGCCACCTGTGACGCGACGGGCACCTACTGGTCTACGGCCTCGTGTGAAGTGGGCCACAGTTGTGTCGGCGAAGACTGCAAGAAGTGGCTGTGCGCCCCCGACAAGTTGGTGTGCCAGGGTTCGTTTGTCGTCAAGTGCGGGTCCGATGGGTTCGGCACTTCGCCCGTTCAGGATTGCGCCAAGGACGGCAAGAAATGTGACGGCGGCAAGTGCGCGGCAGTCCTGGCTTGTACGCCCGGCGCGGCCGTGTGCGACGGTACGGTCGCCGTCAAGCTCTGCAAGGCCGATGGCAGCGGCTGGACAGCGATCCCGTGCGGCAAGGGCACCGCCTGCTCAGGTGGGGCATGCAAGTTGCAGTGCAAGGCAGGCGACGTGTTGGGCGGCGACACGCTGGGTGGCGGCGTCAACCTTGCCGCAGTCCAAGCACTGCCCGACGACAGTTGGTTGCTGGCGGGAACAGCCCAGCCCGCGGGAACCCTCGGCACCAAAGGCGTTTTTTTACGTGCCGACCCATCGGGCAAGCCGATTTGGACGCAAGCCTTCGACGGCCCCGACTATGCGGGTTCGGCGTTGCGCGCCGTAGCGAGTCAGGGCCCGACGCTCGCCGCGGCGGGTTCGCTCGGCCAGGGCACGAAATACGCGAGCGCGATGTGGTTGGTGCGCGCCAACGCCGCCGGCACGCTTTTCGAGCACGCCAAATACAGCGACACCAGCGACGACCCGGCGGTCGGCTGGGACGCAGAGGGGCTCGCCACGGACGCGGCGGGCGGTTGGTACCTGGCTGGCTCGCGATTCACGGCCGGACCGCAAAGCGCAGATGGCGTGGTGCTGCGCGTCGATGGCGAGGGCAAGAAGCTCTGGCACAAGACCCTGGGAGGGCTTTTCGGCGACGAATTGTGGGCCGTGGCGGCGGTCCCCTCGGGCGGCATGGTGGCCGTCGGCAGTACGTGGGCCGGCAATGAGGCCACCGGCTGGCTCGTGCGCCTGGACGCCACTGGCAAGGTCGTGGTCGAACTCAAGCCGAACTGGGCTGCCGGCTGCGCGTTGACGGCCGTCGCGGTGCAGGGTGAGTCGTTGGCCACCGTCGGTCAATGTGGCGGCCACGGCTGGTTCGCGTCGTATGACATCAACGGCAAGCTGTGGTTCAAGGGCAAGCTGGCTGCACCGGACCAGGCCGCCGCCGACTTCGGCGCTGGCGTTGCGTGGCTGTCCGACAATGGACTGGTCGTCGGCGGCGGGACCAGTCCGTCTGGCAAGCAGGCCAAGGTCCTGGCCCTGCGCATCGACGCGGCCGGTGCGGTCAGCGAAGCGTGGCACGCCAAACTGGGCGACGGTAGCGCGGCGGCTGCCGATGTCGCGCGGCGCGGCGACGGTGCCCTGGGAGCGGTGGCCGGCGCCGCCTTTGGCGTCTACTGCGGATGGTAGCCTGGGGTATGGCAAACACCATATCCCTCAGGCTGTGCCTGTGCGGAGCCGCGAGTTGGCCCCTCGGGACGCGAGGGCGCAATCGGAGCAACAAACAAGCACGTGGGCCAAATGCACGATGGAGTCCGTTGTTTCCGCGTCCCTACCCCCGCAAGATCCCTGCGAACGCCCCGATGCGGCTCCAGCCCAGACGAACGACCCGTTCGTAGAACGCAAGGTACTGCCTTGCAATCGCGTCGGCGCCGAAACGCGCGCGCACGTCGGCCTGGGCTCGTGCGCCCATCTGCTGGGCGGCTTGCAGCGGCATCTCCAGCGCCCTGTGCAGACACGCTGCCAACCCGGCATCGTCGCCTGGCGGGCACGTCCATCCTGTGACCTCGTCGTGTACCAAGTTGGGCACCTCGCCGACGCGTGTCGACACCGTCAGCGCCCCGACGGCGAGACCTTCCAGCACGACGTTGGGCGAACCCTCGCTCAAGCTCGCCAGGACCGACAGCCGCGATGCAGCCAGCAGGCCTACCGGGTCTGCGACGGGCGCCAGCACGCGGACATCAAGGTGCGCCTGCGCGGCCAGCGGTTCGATGGCGGAGCGCACCGCCCGGTCCTGCACGTCTCCGGCAAGCACGACGGGGGGCAGTTCGGCTGCAACGGCAGCGGCCCGAAGCCGGCCCAGTGCCCGCAACAACCCAATCTGGTTCTTGTTGCGGTCGAAGCGCCCCAGGCACACGATGGGCGGCCGGTCCGGGTCCAGGCGCAGACCCACCAAGGTGGCGCGGTTCTGCTCGGGCGTCGCCGCCGGCCTGTCCAGCAGCGCTGGCGCCAGCTGATTGGGCAGGTGGACCACCCGCTCGGCCGCGATGCCCTGGGCCACCAGCCAAGCGCCCATCGTCCGGGCGTTGACGGTCACGGCACGCGCAAGGGAGGCCGCAAACTTGGTCGCTGTTCGCTGCTCGGGGTGTGCCGCAAAGAGTTCTGGCGCGCAGCGCACTCCGTGTACCACCGGCGCGCTGCGTAGGTGCAGACCGGCCAGTCCGGCATAGCACCCCGGATAGGGCAACCACGCGTGCACGATCTCCGACGTGCGCAGGGCGTCGTGCAAGCCCCGCCAAAAGGCGGGGTCGGCGACGGAGCGTTTGGGCAGCACGCCACCGGAGACGCCATCCGGCAGCCGATGGAACTCGCGGTGTGCGTTGTACCAGTGCACGGTGGGGCTGGCACCCGCAGCACGCAGCGACTCCGCCAGCCGCAGCATTTGCTGCTGGGCGCCACCCGGCCCCATGGAATCGATGACAAGGCAGATGCGCACGGGTGCCCGGGCGGGCCGGCAGCATGGGCACCGCGGCGCGCAGGATGGGAGGCCGACGGTGCGGTGTCAAGGTAGCGGGGCAGGCCGGGCCGGGCGTGGGGCGGCCTTGCATCCGGTCCGCCGGCCAGACCAGTCACCTCGCGAAGAGCAGAAACGGCCGACGCAACGAGCAAGGCGCTCCCTTGACGTCCAGGTCGCCCGGGCGCAGTGTGCGTCCACCCGCCGGGGCGACCGGCCGGTTCATGACGCGCCATGGCCGCGCGCGGCCCACACTGGATCGCCCTGCGATGGACGTCGGTTGCCGCCCTGACGCTGGCGTGCGACCGGCCCGTCCGCGCTCCCGCCGCCGTTGCCGCGCCCTCCAACCCCGCGTGCCCGCCGTTTGGCACCCGACCCAGCGGCGCGTGCTGCCAGCCCGGCGAGTTCGCGGAGGCCCACACGGGACACTGCGTCGCGGTCGGCCTGGCCGCGTGCGCCTCCACGGCTTTGGCCGCGCCCGACCTGTGCGAGCCGCGCTGGTGCGCCGACACCCAGCCAGCCCTGTGCGACCCGACCGCAGCCGCCTGCCCTGGACTCGGCCACGCATGCGCCGCCACCGAAGTCGCCGCCGGACTGGGCTGCGCGGCTGGCGCACACCCGGACGGCGCGGGCGGATGCCGCCCAGCGGGGGCGGGCGCATACTTCGCCGCTGCGCGAGGCGCGCCG
>VGRO01000275.1 GCA_016875335.1 Deltaproteobacteria bacterium
CAGCGGGGGGCGGCAAAACCGGGGGCAAAAAAGGTCCGCCGGGCGCTGCCGGGCACGGCGTGGAGGCGAAAAAAGGCGCCGGCACCGCCGCTCCGCGGCTGGCCGGCGCGGGGCGGTGGATTCTGGGGCGACCACTGCCTTGACGGCCAGTGCGTGCCCGGCCAGGATCAGTGCCCGTGCAAGGCCAACACCGACTGCACGGACGACGGCGACCTGTGCAACGGCGTGCCGTACTGCGACAAGGCCGAACTGCCGTGGGTGTGCAAGACCAATCCCGGCACGGTCGTGTCTTGTTCCGCGGCCGGCGACACCGCGTGCAGCAAGAACACCTGCAACCCCGCGACCGGTGTCTGCGCGCCGCAGCCTGTCAACGAGGGTGGCACATGCAACGACGACGACCCGTGCACCGCGAGTGACACCTGCGACAAAGGTGTGTGCAAAGCTGGCCCCGGAATCTGCGGCTGCCAAGGCGATGCCGACTGCGCCAAAGCCGACGACGGCAACCTATGCAACGGCACCCTCTACTGCAACAAGACCGTGGCGCCGCATGTGTGCCAGGTCAACCCGGCGACCGTGGTGGTGTGTGCCAGCGCTGGCGACACCGCCTGCGCCAAGAACGTGTGCCAGCCCAAGACGGGCTTTTGCGCGCAGGCGCTCGCCAAAGACGGATCGCCGTGCAGCGACGACAACCCGTGCACCCAAGGCGATGGCTGCAAGCTGGGCTCATGCCAGGGCGCGACCAACGTCTGCCCGTGCGCCCAGACCAGCGACTGCGCGGCCAAAGACGATGGCAACCTGTGCAACGGCATGCTGTATTGCGACAAGGCCAAGCTGCCGTATGTCTGCGCGGTCAACCCGGCGACGGTAGTCACCTGCCCGAGCGTGGCCGACAGCGACTGCAGCAAGAACCTGTGCGCGCCCGCCACCGGCAAATGCAGCCTGACCCCCGTCAACCAGGCCGCGGCGTGCAATGCCGACGACAATCCCTGCACCGCCGGCGATACCTGCGACGGCGGCCAGTGCAAGGCCGGCCCCGCCAACTGCCCGTGCCAAAAAGACGCCGACTGCCTGCCGCAAGAAGATGGCAACCCTTGCAACGGCTCGCTGTACTGCGACAAGGCCAGCAACCAGTGCAAGGTCAACCCGAGCAGCGTGGTGGTGTGCAGCGCGCTCGGCGACGGTCCCTGTGCGACCAACACCTGCGACCCGACCACGGGGAAGTGCGCGCCCAAGCTCGCGCCGCAGGGCACCGCGTGCGACGCCGACGGCAACACCTGTACGGTCGGCGACACCTGCCAGGCGGGCAAATGCGCGGCGGGCGCCAACGTGTGCAGTTGCGAGTCCGACAGCGGGTGCGCGGCGTTCGAGGACGGCAACTTGTGCAACGGCAAGCTGTTTTGCGACAAGACCGCTGTGCCGTTCACGTGCAAGGTCAACCCGGCGACGGTCGTCACCTGTGGAACCGGCGTGCCCACGCCATGCACCGTCAACGCCTGCGACCCTGCGACCGGCAAGTGCAGCTATGTGCCCGTGGTCGAGTTCAGCGCATGCGAAGACGGTCAGGCGTGTACAGTCGGCGACACCTGCCAGGGCGGCAAATGCGTGCCCGGGACCGACCTGTGCGGCTGCAAGGCCGACGCCGACTGCGCCGCCCAGGAAGACGGCAATCTGTGCAACGGGACGCTGTACTGCGACAAGTCCAAGCTGCCGTTCCTGTGCAAGGTCAATCCGGGGACGGTGGTGGTGTGCCCGACCGGCGACGACACCGCGTGCAGCAAGCGCGTCTGCCAGGGCGCCACCGGCCTGTGCCCTCTGACGCCCATCCAGGATGGCGCCCCGTGCAACGATGGCGACCTGTGCAGCACGGCAGACTCGTGCAAAGGCGGCGGCTGCGCCAGCGGCACCCCGGTCAACTGCGCGGACGGCGACGCCTGCACCGCCGACGACTGCGACGCCACCGACGGTTGTTGGCACCTCGCCAATGGGGTCGCGGCGTGTGACGACGCCAATGCCTGCACCACCGACGCCTGCGACGCCAAGGCCGGGTGCAGCCATGCCACGACGCCAGGTGGCCCCTGCAACGACGGCAGCGCCTGCACGGCGGGCGACACCTGTGGGCCCAAGGGCTGCGCCGGCCAGCCCGGCGGCTGCGACGACGCCAACCCCTGCACGAGCGACAGTTGCGGGCCGGACGGAAAATCGTGCAGCTACGCCGACATCGAGGCGCCATGCCCTGGCGGTCGGATGTGCGTGGCCGGACGGTGCGGCGGTTGCGAGGCGTGGCGGCGACCCTTGCGCTGGGGCTGCGAGTTGGTCACGGCCGGAGCGGCGACCGGCCTGGGCCTGACCAACGAATGCCAGCGCACGACCCACACCAACCGCGAAACCGCGGAAGATGTCGCGGGGTTGGGCGATGGCCGAGTGCTGGCCGTAGGCGCCGCGAGCACCGATGGCACGGCCAAGACATGGGGCTGGACGGCGTGGCTGACCGACAGCGGCAAGGTCCTGCAACAGGCGACATTTGGCAAGCAGGGCGGCGACCGCTTGCTGGCGGTGGCGGCGCGCGGCGGCGGCGCGGCGTGGGCGGCGGGGACAGGGGTCGGACCGGCGGGGACCCTGCGGCCGTGGCTGCTCGGCGTGGACGCCAAAGGCAAGGCGAACGCCGACCTGCGGCTGGACTCGCTGGCCGGCGAGAGCGCGGCAGACACCGGCAGTTTCGATGGCGTGACCGCGACCAGCGACAGCGGCGCTTTGGCTGTCGGCCAGTTGACCCACGCCAAGGCTGGCGGCACCGATGCCTTGCTGGCCGGCTTCGACCCGACGGGCAAGCTCGTGTGGACCAAAGTCGTCGGCAGCGAATCCAGCGGCCAGTCCGCCGTTCAGGACCGCCTGTGGGCGGTGGCGGCGGCGCGCGACGGCAGCGGCTACGTGTGCGCCGGACACCGCGGCCATGCCAAGGCCCCGGCCAAGCAGCAAGACGGCTGGCTGGTCAAAGTCGACGGCAAGGGCAACGTGGTGTGGAGCAAGACCTTTGGCGGCGACACCTGGGACGGCTTGTTCGGTCTTGCAGTCGGCCCCAAGGGCGACATCGCGGCGGTGGGCGTGGTCGGCAGGCCGGACCAGGCCGGCGACGGCAACGGCTGGCTGGTGCGCGTCGATGCGGCGGGCGGTTTGGTCGGCCAGAGTCCATTCGCGGGCTACGGGGACGATGTCCTGCGGGTCGTTGCGTTCCATCCGGCGGGCGGCTGGCTGGCGGCCGGTATGCAGACCGTGGACCACACGGGCGATCCGGCTTGGCTGGCCACCTACGACCGCGGCCACGCGTGGGCCGTCCGGCTGAGCGAGGGTGCCACGCCGCTGTGGCAGCGAACCTACGACGACCTGGGCGACGACCGGGGACTGGGTGGCCAGGGGCTCGAGAACGGCGACTTGCTGCTTGCAGGCGACAGCCGGGGCACTGCGACTGACCCGGCTTCGCCGCAGTACCAGGACAAGTCGGATGCACTGGTGCTGCGCGTGGATGGCGCGACCGGCGACGATGCATGCCCCTGCCAGTTCTTCGAGAAGCATCTGGCGCCCGCCACCCCCGCGGCGCTCTATGGGGTGGCCACGGCGACCGCGAGCACGTTGGTGGCCGTGGGCGACACATCCGCGGTGGGCGGCACGGTCGACGGCTGGTTGCACGGTTTGGACAGCGAAGGCAAGACGCTCTGGGACAAAGTCTTGCCCCGACCTGGCAACGACGGTTTGCGCGGCATCGCCCGCGGCGCCAACGGCACTTTGCTAGCGGTCGGGTTCACGTCTGCCGCGGGCGCAGGTGGCCAAGACGGTTGGGCGCTGGCCGTCGATGCCGCCGGCAAGATCCTCGCTGAAAAAACCTTTGGCGGTTCAGGCCAAGACGGCTTTCGGGCGGTGACAGCGCTGCCGGGTGGCGGCTGGGCGCTGGTCGGATCGACCACGAGCGGGGCGGTCGGTGGCCGAGACGGCTGGCTGATGGTGCTGGACGCCCAGTTCAACCCGGTGGGAACGCTGGTCCACGGCTACACCCTCGACGACGCCCTCGACGGCGTTGCGGTGGTCGGGTTTGGCAGCAGCGCGCGCATCTTGGCCGTCGGCGCTGCGGAAACCAGTGCCGGCGTGCGCAATGCCCTGGTGGCGCTGACCGACCTGCAAGGCAAGGCCATCGTCGATCCGGCGAGCGGCAAGCCGGTGCTGTATCACTTCCACCACGACGCGCCGCTCGATGTCCTGGACCAGGCGGGCGGGGCCGACGACTTCTTGACGGGGCTCGTCCGCACACCAGATGGCGGGGCGGCGGCGGCGGGCAGCGCGCCTTGGGGCAAACAGGCCAAGATTTCCAAGGTGCGCTTCGATGCCACGGGCGCGCGGGTGGCGACGGGCGGCCATGCCAACCTTGCCAACAACACCTATTCGTGGGCGGTTGCCGCGCTTTTCGACGGAACAGCGGTGCAGGTCGGCTACTTTGACCAGGCGCTGCCGACCAATGGCAAGCTGTCGGCGACTGCGCTGCACCCGGACGGCAGCAAGCGCTGGGCGGCCGGCCTCGCGGGGTCCGAGGGGTTTGGCGACGTGGACGGAGCCGCTGGGCACTCGAACCTGCTCGGGGTGACCACGGTGGCGAACGACCAGTTGGTGGCCGTCGGGTGGGCGCAAAAGGCCGGAGAGCCGCAGCGCGGCCTGGTGTTGCGCTTCGAGGGCGTGCGCGGTGCGGCACTGGGAACTGCCACCGTCAACCAGGACGACCCGCAGTGCAGCACCGCCTTGTGCGACCGTCACTACGGTGTCTTGGCCCTGCCCCGCTCGGCCGCGTGCAGCGACGACGACGCCTGTAGCGACGGTGACCTGTGCAGCAAGGGCGTATGTGCCGCACAGCACGTCTCGCCCTGCGACGACGGCAACGTGTGCACCGACGACACCTGCCCCGGCATCGGCGGCTGTGTGGCCCAGGCGACCCAGGCGGTGCCGCAACCGCTGTGCACCAAGACTCTGACCTGTTCGGCGGGCAACTGTGGGCCATGCGCGCTGACGGAGTCGCCTTGGCCCGCGCCAGCGGGGAGCTTGTGGCGCCTGGCGGTGGCGGGAGCGCCCGACGGCGCGGGTGGCGCATGGTTGGTAGGTCATGCCTTTCCGAGTGGTTCCGCCGTCTTCGACTCATGGGTGGCGCGGGCCGACGCCAAGGGCGCGCCGACGTGGCAGGTGGACTTCAAGGGTGCGGACGACGACCGCCTCTACGGCGTGGTTCCGCAGGCCAACGGCACGGCCAAGGCGCTTGGGTACCGGCGGCAAAAAGACGGCGGCGGCGCGCTGCAATTCGACGAGTGGACGGTGACGTTGTCGGCCGCCGGCGCTGTGGTGACCGACAGCGCCCCGGTCGTCGCAGGCGACCAACGCATCCTCGCGGTCCGGGCTGCCGGGCCCAAGGCGCTGCTCGCCGGGGTCACCGATGGCAAGGCGAGCTTTCGCGCGGTGGACGCGGCGGGCGCGACAACTGCGCAATGGCAGGCGAGTCTGGCCGGCACGCTGGCGTGGGACGTCACCCAAGCCACCGACGGCAGCTTTGCGGTGGTGGCCAACGACACCAGCCCGAGCTTTGACCGCTTGGCCTTGTACAAAGTCGGCAAGGACCACAAGACCGTGTGGCAACACCTGAGTCCGCGGACGAGTTCCATCACCGCACTCGGGGTATGGGTGCAGCCCGACGGCGCGGTCGTCGCGGTGGTCAATGACCTGCACAACGGCAGCCGCCTGCGCATCTTGACGGTTGCGGCCGATGGCGTGCTTGTCTCGGACCGCTACAAGCAGACCCATACCGGTCGCAAGGCGGTGTCCTTGGTGAGGCGCGGCAACCTGCTGCAGGTGCTGGCGACGGCGTCGACGGTGCTGGGGAACAAGCCGTTCTCGGAAATGCCGGCCCTTGGCACCTATGATTGGCAGGGCGATCTTCTGCAAAGCGTGGCCCTGCCGACCGCGACGCCCAGCCAGAAGATTGGCGACCAGTTCGCCGCGCTCTTGATCGACCTGCCAGGGCCGGCGATGTGGGTGGTCAGCGCGGTGGCCGGGTTGAATCCGACGCCGGGCGTGCGGCCGATCGTGCGGGTGGTCAGCGACGAGGGGGTTGCGTTCTGCTCGGGCCCGTAGGCGACCGGGAGAGGGCGCGTCGGTCGCGCCAGCGGCGCCCTGGACCAGGCCAGCGAGGCGCCCCCCGACGTTGG
>VGRO01000276.1 GCA_016875335.1 Deltaproteobacteria bacterium
CAGGATGGCGATCGCGCGGTCGCCGGAGTTTCCGGCGGGGCGCAGGCGGCGGAACGGTGGGGTTTCGTCGGGGCGGCTTCGGGGCGGAGTGCCTTTGCGGTTCCTATCCGCCCACACTTTACACGTTGGCGCCCGCGAAACCCGCACTTGAACGCGGGGCGCCAGCAAGGATGCAGATGAACTCGCCGGGCCGCCTTTTGACCCTGCTCGTCCTTGGCACCGCGCTCGCCGCCGCGTGCGACAACGGCACAGCCACCGACGACGGGGCAGAGACCTCTGTGCCCTCGACCGACGCCGAGCTCGAAGTGGCCGATAGCCTTTTTGGCGGGTCGGGCTTCGATGCCGCCAAAGAGACAGCCGTTGCGCTCGACCTCACCGAGCCCGAAACCGCGCCCGAGGTCGCCGCGCCCGATACGGCCGAGACCACGGCCGCCGACGCCGGATGCAGCCAGGCGGGCTGCGTGTGCACCGACAACGGCAGCTGCGACAGCGGCCAGTGCATCGAGAGCGGCGCCGCCAAGAAATGCGCCAAGTTGTGCGCCGCAAGCTGCGACGCCGGCACCAATTGCGCCCAGGTGGCCGCGCCGGGTGGCGACATCGTCAACGTGTGCGTTCCGGCGCACCCGCGCCTATGCGAGCCCTGCAACGCCGACGCAGAGTGCAGCAACGTGGTCGGTGGCGCCGACAACCGCTGTGTGCCGTACAAGGATCCGGCGGGCGCGCTCATCGGCAACTTCTGCGCGACGCCGTGCGCGACGGCCAGCGACTGCCCCGGCGGCTACCAGTGCGCCGATGTGCAAAGCGCGGGCGGCGCCAAGGCCAAGCGGTGCATCGCCGACAAGCTGCAGTGCGCGTGCAACGAGCGGGCGGTCAAGCTCGAGCTCAAGACCGCGTGCACCCAGGTCAACGCCGCCGGGTCGTGCCAGGGCCAACGCGGCTGCTCGGCGGGCGGGCTCTCGGCGTGTGACGCCAAGGTCGCCGAGGCCGAGGTCTGCAACCTCAAAGACGACGACTGCGACGGCCAGGTCGACGAGCCGACCACCGGCATGTGCGACGACGGCGAGTACTGCACCTACGACAACTGCATCGCCGCCCAATGTCAGCACCCGCCGACCACCGGCGCGTGCAAAGACGGCAACGCCTGCACCACCAACGAGCTATGCGCCAACGGCAAGTGTGTCGGCGAAAAGATCGGTTGCGACGACAAGAACCCGTGCACCGCAGACGTCTGCGACCCAGCGAGCGGCTGCACGGCGACCGCGCTTGACGGCGCGGGCTGCACGGACAATAGCGCCTGCACCGTCGGCGATGCGTGCCAAGGCGGCGTGTGCTTGCCGGGCGCGACCACGGTCTGCGACGACCAAGACCTGTGCACGACCGACAGCTGCGACGCAAAGGCGGGCTGCGTCTTTGCGCCGAATCTGGCGCCGTGCAGCGACGACAATGTGTGCACGGTGGCCGACACCTGCGCGGCCGGAAATTGCGCTCCCGGCAAGCCGCTGCCGTGCGCCGATGGCAATCCGTGCACCGACGACAGCTGCAACCCAAAAACCGGCTGCGAATTCGCCCACAACACCGCCGTGTGCAGCGACGGCAACGCGTGCACAGAGGGCGACGCCTGCGCGGCCGGCAGTTGTGTCCCGGGCAGCGCCAAAGCGTGTGACGACAGCAACCCCTGCACGACGGACCAGTGCGACCCCAAGAAGGGCTGTGCGCCCGCCGCCAACAAGCTGCCCTGCAGCGACGGCAACATCTGCACAGAGAACGACAATTGCGTCGACGGCAACTGCGCGGGTGGCACCCCCAAGGTCTGCGACGACGGCAAGGTATGCACCACCGACCTGTGCGATGCCGCCAAGGGCTGCGTCCCCTTGAGCAACGCCGAGACGTGCAGCGACGACAACGCCTGCACCCAAGACGACACCTGCAAGGCCGGCAAGTGTGCCGCGGGCAAGCTGCTCGACTGCAAGGACGGCAACCCCTGCACCGACGACAGCTGCGACCTCGCCAAGGGCTGCGCCTCGGTCGCCAACACCGCAGCGTGCGACGACGGCAGCGCATGCACCACCAACGACGGCTGCAAAGACAAAGCCTGCGTCCCCGGGGCCAAGCTGAACTGCAACGACGGCAACCCCTGCACCGACGACAGCTGCGACCCCACCGCCGGCTGTGCGTGGGTCGCCAACGTGGCCGCGTGCAGCGACGGCAATGCGTGCACGGTCGACGACGCTTGCGCCAAATCCGCGTGCGTACCGGGCAAGGCCAAGCCCTGCGCCGATGGCAATCTCTGCACCGACGACAGCTGCGACCCGCAAGACGGCTGCAAGAACGGCCACAACACGCTGCCATGCAGCGACGGCTCGGCATGCACCGCCGGCGACACCTGCAAAGACGGCGCTTGCAGCCCTGGGGCGGCGCTCGGCTGCGACGACGGCAACGCTTGCAGCGAAGACGCCTGTGACAAATTGAGCGGCTGCACCCACGCGGCCAGCAATGCAACTTGCAGCGACGGCAATGTGTGCACCGTCGACGACGTATGCGCAAAATTCGCGTGCTTGCCGGGCAAGGCCAAGCCCTGCGACGATGGCAACCCCTGCACCGACGACAGCTGCGATCCGCAGGGCGGTTGCAAGAATGCCCACAACACCCTGCCGTGCAGCGACGGTTCGGCATGCACCGCCAGCGACACCTGTAAAGACGGCGCGTGCAGCCCCGGGGCGGCCCTCGTGTGCGACGACGGCAACGCTTGCAGCGACGACGCCTGTGACAAATTGAGCGGTTGCACCCACACGGCCAGCAGCGGAAGTTGCAGCGACGGCAACGTGTGCACCGTCGGCGATGTCTGCAGCAAGAAGGCGTGCCTGCCCGGCAAGGCCAAGCCCTGTGCCGACTCCAACCCCTGCACCGACGACAGTTGCGACCCGATTGCCGGCTGCCAGGCGAGCCACAATGCGTTGCCGTGCAGCGACGGCGACCAGTGCACCAGTGGCGACGTCTGCGGCGGGGGCACCTGCAACCCAAGCGCAATCGTCACCTGCAACGACGGCAACGTGTGCACCGCGGACAGTTGCGACAAGCTCAAGGGCTGTCAGTTCACCGTGAATACCGCGACCTGCAGCGACGGCAATGTCTGCACCGAAAGCGACGGCTGTGCAAATGGAACCTGCATACCCGGCAAGCCCAAAGTCTGCGACGACGGCAAGGTTTGCACCGACGACGCCTGCAACGCCACCAGCGGCTGCACCACCGCCCACAACAGCGCCTCCTGTTCCGACGGCAACTTGTGCACGGCCAACGACACCTGCGCCGGCGGGAGCTGCGCAAACGCTACACCGGTGGTCTGCAACGACGGCAACCCGTGCACCGACGACAGCTGCGACCCGGCCAAGGGCTGTGTGTTCCTTGCCAACTCTGCGACCTGCAACGATGGCAACGCCTGCACCAGCGGCGACGGCTGTGCCAAGGGCGCCTGCGTGCCGGGCGCGGCCGTGGTCTGCAACGACGACAAGCTGTGCACCGATGACGCGTGTTCGGCGATCACTGGGTGCACGTTCACGAACAACACCGTGGCGTGCAGCGATGGCAGTGCTTGCACGAGCAACGACGTCTGTGCCGCCGGCGCCTGCAAGCCCGGAGCCGCGCTGGTCTGCGACGACGGCAACAGTTGCACCACCGACAACTGCGATGCGGCCAAGGGCTGCCAGTTCGCCAACCACACCAACCCGTGTGACGACGGCAATGGCTGCACCAAAGGCGACATTTGCGCCGCCGGCGCATGCAAGGCTCCCACGACCTGCGATGCCAACGCGACCTGCACGGGTAGCGGGGCGAAGGCGACGTGCAGTTGCAAAGACGGCTACGCAGGGGACGGCTTCAACTGCGTCCAAAGCGAACTCTACGCCTTCGCAAGCCACACCTTTACGCCCTGCGGAGCGACGGGCACGAACGGCCCGGCATTGACCTCCTGCCGCGCCGCATACACGACGAGTTGGGACGAAAACGACGCCTACTTCACCGTCAACTCTGGTATCCAATACTGGACCGTGCCGGCCACCGCGACGTATCGCATTACCGCACGCGGAGCCAATGGCAAGCCGGCCAGCAAAAATGGCACAGCGGCTGAGGGTGGCAAGGGCGTGATCATTCAGGCCGACGTTGCCCTGACCAAGGGCGAAGTGATTCGCATCCTGGTCGGCCAGCAAGGCTCGGCGAGCGGTAGCAATGGCGGCGGTGGCGGCGGCACCTACGTGATTCGTTCACCCTATTCGCAAGACCTCAACTCGATCCTTGTGATTGCGGGCGGCGGCGGCGGGCGGCGCGAAGACAGTGCCGGCCCCGGCATCTCCGGCACCGCTGCGGAGCACGGCCTGCGCAACGGGGCGATGGATGGCACGACCGCGTCCGGTGTAGCGTCGAACCTAGGCACCGCCTCTGGTTTTGGGGGCAACGTCACACTGGGCGGGGGCGGCAGCGCCGGAATGACCGACTGGGGCGATGGCGGCGGCGGCTATCTCACGGGCGGCTTTGGCGACAACGTCACCAACGGCGTTGCCGGAAAGGCCTTCCTCGCCGGTGGCGCAGGCGGCTCTTCCGCAGATGGCAGTTCGGGCGGCTTTGGCGGCGGCGGCGCTGGTCAAGGCAATAACGGAGGCGGCGGTGGCGGCGGCTACACCGGCGGCAGCGGAGGCAAGACCGCGGGCGGCGGTGGCTCCAAGACGCTGGCGACTGCCAAGAACGTCACTAGCTCCTACGACTCCAACACGACCACCGGAGCGTCGGGCGTATTCCACGGCTACGTCACCATCAACAAGCAATAACTTCGCCCAACCGCCCCCGCCCCAGCACCAGGCCCTGCCGCTGTCCGGCGCAGCCGGCTGACTCTGAAAACCGTGCACCGTCGCAGCCTCCCTCGATCCTCGCGAAGCGCAATTCCCCCTCCCGCCCACCGCCAACCCGTTCTCCGCCCACCGCCACCCCGCCGTGACAAGCTGGCAACACCTTCCTTCCGCCGTTGACGCACCGCGTCATCCGCTCTACCGTCCGCGCCCTCGCGCAACCCCCTTGCGCACGGCGGGCACCGCTTGGGCGGCATCCTGGTTCTCGAAGACGGTCGCTGGTTTCGCGGCCACCGGTTCGGCGCGCGCGAGGTGGCGAGCGGCGGGGTCGCCTTCAGCACGTCGATGCAGGGCTATCAAGAGATCTTGACCGATCCGTCCTACGTCGGCCAGGTCGTGGTCCTGACCAGCTCGCACGTCGGCAACTACGGCCTCAACCGCGACGACCCCGAGTCGGGCCGGGTCTGCGCCAGCGGGCTGGTGGTGCGCGACCACCACGCGCATCCGTCGAACTGGCGCTCGGACCGCAGCCTGGACGACGAGCTGCGCGCCCACGGCGTGCCCGGGCTTGGCGGGGTGGATACGCGGGCGCTGACGTTGCACCTCCGCGACCACGGTGCGCAGCGCGGCGTCATCGCCGATTGGCCGACCGACAGCGATTTGGCGTTGGGCGGTTGGGCCCGCCCACTGGACGCGTCGCCGGACCTCGCTGGCCTGGTTGCGCGGGCCCGCAAGGCGCCGTCGATGACCGGTCGCAACTTGGCGTGCGAGGTGACTTGTCGGGCGCCGTGGACGGCCGGGGAGGCGACCGCGCGATGGCACGTGGTCTGCGTCGACTTCGGCATCAAGCGCAACATCGTCCGCCAGTTGATCGCCCGGGGCTGTCGCGTCACGGTGGTGCCGGCCGATACCGGCCCGGACGAGGTGCTGGTGCCGCGGCCCGACGGCGTGGTGTTGAGCAACGGGCCCGGCGACCCCGAGCCGGTGACGACGGCCCAGCACACCCACCATCCGCGCGCTGCTTGGGCGCGTGCCGCTGTTCGGGATTTGCCTGGGCCACCAGTTGCTGGCGCTGGCACTCGCCGGGCGCACCTACAAGCTGCCGTTCGGCCACCGCGACGGCAACCACCCGGTCCGCGACCTCGAGACGGGGCGCGTTGAAATCACCGCCCAAAACCACGGCTTTGCGGTGCTGGCGAGTTCGCTGGACGGCCGGCAGGTCACGGTCACCCACGTCAACCTCAACGACGACACCATCGAAGGCCTGCGCCACCGCCTTACGTTCTGGCGTGGAATGCAGACCTGCGCGGCAAGGTGCTGTCGGCGCTCATGCGGGCGTTGCAGAAGCACTACGTCAAGCAGGCTGAGGCGCAAGGCGCTGTCGA
>VGRO01000277.1 GCA_016875335.1 Deltaproteobacteria bacterium
CGATCACTCTCACATCAGGACGGAGCCGCGAGTCGGACCTTTGGTCCGCGAGCTGGCGACCCACGGAGCAAGCAAACGGGCCCGAGAAATGATTGAGTAAATCATTTCCTGGCCCTAACCCAGCCCCAACGCGAGCACTACATGTCCATCTTCGCCCCGTCCATGGCCATGCCGTCCCCCATGTGCGCCCCGTCCATGGTCATGCCATCGCCAGCGGTCTTGGTGGCGTCGCCCGCCGCGGTAGCGGTGTCGGTGGCGGTCGCCCCCGTGTCCATGGTGTGCCCGTCCATGGCAGTGCCCGCGTCGCTGTCGCCGACCGCCATGTCGTGGCCGGCATGGCTGTCGTCTTCGCAGGCCGGCAGGGCGGCGAGCGCCAGGGCGGCGGCCGTGGCAATGTAGATTCGCATCGGATGCTCCTTTGTAGCGGGGGTCAGGGCCCGCCGGTCGCGGTCGGCGTGGCGGGCAGGTGCAAGAGCCAGGCAGCCAACGCGCGGACATCGCGCTCGGGCACCGGTTCTGGGGGATGGCGGCCGTGGGGGACGACCGCCGGGTTGCGCAACAGCGCGAAAACGTAGCCGGGTTGCAGTCGTACGCCGCAGCCGTCGAGCGTCGGGCCGCGCATGGTGCCGCCGCCCTGGGCGACGTGACAGGTGCCGCAGCCATGGCGGTCGAAACACTGCTTGCCTTGCAGCAACGTCGCGGTGTCGGCCGACGGCAGCGGCGCCGCGTCGATGCGGTCGTCGCCGAGCGCTGTGCCCAGCCACTGCGCCAGCGTCTGGGCGTCGGCCGGCGCCAGCCCGAGGATCGGCATCCGCTCGGCCTGGTCCATGCGCACCGTCACCGGCGAGGCCAGGAACGCCGCCAGCCACGGTTGCCGCAGCCGCGACCCGACGCCGTCCAGATCGATGCGTGCCACGAAGCCGCCCTGGCCGCCGACGCCGTGGCAGACCAGGCAGCGGTACCGTGCGATGAGTCTGCCGGTGTGGCCGGCGGGCAGCGGAGCGGACGGCGGGTCGTGCTGGCGCTGATACTCCACGGGTACCGGTTTGCGGTGCAAGCTGGCCAGGGCCACGCCCATCGCCAGCGCCTCGTCATCGGTCACCGTCGGTGCGGTCGGCATGCGCGCAGCAGCGGCGTCCCGCTGGTCAAACGCATGGGGGGTCAGGATCTTGCCGGCAATCCAGTGCGGGACGTCGGGCAGCGCGGTGCCTGTGGCCAGCCGCGGCAGTTCAGCGGCCCACCGATCACCCAAGCGGTCCAGGGTCATCGCGGCCGGCGGGGCCAGCGTGCCCGCGACCTGGTGGCAGCCGGCACAGCCCAGCTCGTCGAACAGCACCTTCCCCGCGGCTGCGAGCGCCGGCTGCACAGGCGCGTCCAGGCCCAGCCAGGGTGGCTCGCCGCTGTCGGGCAGCCAGTTCTCGGCCGCGTAGGCGACGACGTCGGCGGCCTCTTGGTCCGACAGCGCGAAATCCGGCATGCGGCTTTCGGGGCGCAACCGATGGACGCCGCGCAACAGGTTCCACAACCACGCGGCATCGAGCTTGACGCCAGCGAGGCCCAGGTCTGGACCCACCAGGCCGCCGCGGCCCTCGAAGCGATGACAGGTGGCGCAGCGCCGCTCGGCCACCGCCCGCTTGCCGCGTTCGGCGTCGCCTTGCAAGGTCGCTGGCCGCGGGTCCAGTGGGGGGCCGGGCAACGTCCACAGATGCGCGACGAGGGCCTCCGATTCCTGCGCCGTGAGCCGAAAGCGCGGCATGCGGTGGTGGTCGTCGACGCGGTCGGGCGCCTGCAGCCACAGCCGCACCACCGCAGGCGAGACCCTGTCGCGCAACCCGTCGAGCGCAGGTGCGAAGTCCGGCCTGGGCACGCCCGGAATGCCGTGGCAGCCCGCGCAGCCTTTGTCGGCCAAGAGCGCTCGGCCCTGGGCGGCGAGCGGCACCGGCGCCCGCTGGCCCAGGTGGCACGACCCGCATGCGGCCTGCTGCTCCGCGCGCGAAAACAGCGGCCGCTCCCAGTCCATGGCCGCCATGTGCGCAGCCTCTTTGGTGGTGGCGTACCCCTGGCCGCCGTGGCAGGGCGTGCAGCCAAAGCGCTCGGGCGGGTGCGACGCTGCCAACGGGCCGTGTTTGGGTTCGGCGTGGCACAGTTCGCAGCGGTCCACGACCCCCAACGCTGGCACCAAGCGCTGTTCCAATTGGGCTGGCCGTTTCGCGTCGCGCGCCACTGCCACCGCCACCAGCGCGGCGCACGCCAGCGACGACACGGCAAAGGCGGCGTGCAACCAGCCGTCGCGCTCCGGCGTCATTTTGGCCACCACATCAGGGCCCAACCGGGGCCGCGAAACAGCGTGCCGATGACCGTGAACACCGCCATGAACACCAGCAGCGCGCCGAACGAAGCACTGGCGAGGCGCCGCTCGGGCGGCAGGTAGCGGCCAACGCCCTGCGTGTGGGTATCGACGTACGGCAGCAGGCACAGCGCCGCCACGGTCGCCGCCGGCACGAACACGCCGCCCCAAAACGCCGAGTAGTGCGCCAGCTCCTGCACACCAAGGAAGTACCAGGGCGCCTTGGCCGGATTGGGCGTGCGCGCCGGGTCGGCCTCGGGCTCGAGCGGGGCGTCGACCCACAGCGCCAGGGCCAGCAGCACCGCGGTCAACACCAGCGACAACACCAGCTCGCGGTACAGCAGGTGTGGCCACGCGGGCACCAGCCGCGGGCCGTCGCCCGCCTTGACTGCGCTCTCGGCATGTTCACTCACCACCAGCCCGCCGTCTTTGCGCACTCGGAACAGGTGAAAGCCCACCAGCGCGAACAACACCGCAGGCAGGGCCACACAATGCAGCACGTAGAAGCGCAGGAGCGCCGCCTCGCCGACCGTGCGGTCCCCCAAGATGAGCACGCGGAAGTGTTCGCCGATGCCCGGAATGGCCCCGGCCATGTTCGACCCCACCGTCACCGCCCAAAACGCCAACTGGTCCCACGGCAACAGATACCCCGTGAACGACAGGGCCAACGTGCCGAACCACAGCCACACCCCCGCCACCCAATTGGCCTGCCGCGGAGGCTTGTAGCCACCGGCCAGGAACACCCGCAACATGTGCAGCGTCACCAGCGCGACCATGGCGTGCGCGGCCCAGCGGTGGGCGTTGCGGGTCACGACGCCAAATGGCACCACGAAGGCCAGGTCCTTCATCGATCGCCACGCCGCGTCAGGGTGCGGGATGTAGTAGAACATCAAGTAGATGCCGGTCAAGGTCAGCAGCGCCAGCAGCCCAAACGACAGCACGCCCAGGCCCCAGGTTGCTCGGAACTTGAGCGACTCGGGCCGCACCTTGGGCGGGTGCACGTGCAACACCAGCGACTGCAGCAGCGCCTTGACGGCCGAGCGGTCGTCCTTGGGCCAACCGATGCGCCACACCGACTCCCAGACCGTGCGCAGCCAGGCCTTCACGTGGGCACCCCCTTGAGCCGCACGCTGGCGGCCACCGGCTGGGCGAGATCAGCGATGATGTGACCCTTGGCGTCTCGGACGAGCTTGACCCACACCAGCGGCAGCGGCGCCGGACCGCCGAGCACCCGACCCTGTGCGTCATAGCGGCTGCCGTGGCACGGGCAGATGTAGCCGCCGCCAAGGTCGGTCCGCACGTTGCAGCCCAAGTGCGTGCACACGGCGGACAGGGCGCCCAGACCGGCCGGGTCGCGCACGACGAAAAGCCCCGCCTCTTCGACGTAGGTGCGACCGCTTCCGGAAAACCGCTCAGCAGGGCCCAAGTTCTTGCGTGTCGGCGCCCCGTAGCGCACCGGCGCCTGGGCAAAGCGAAAACTGGCCCACGCGCTTTGGGCGCCCAGAGCCAACAGGCCGAGGTTGCCGAGCTTGAACAGCAGCTCGCGGCGGTCGCTAGCCATGGCCGCCCCCTACCTGGCCTTGAGCGCGATGGCAGCGCTCGCGGCAGCGCCCGGCCCGATCTGCACCTGAAAATCGGGCGCCGCCAACTTCTCGTGCCAGACGCCAAACGTGTAGGCCCCGGCCGGCAGCCCCGGAAGGGCGACCTTGCCCTCTTTGTCGCTGGTCGCGAACCACGGCGTGTCGAGCACCACGATGTAGGCGATCATGTCGTCGTGGACCTTGCACAACTGGCGGTACACGCCCGACCGCGTGAATGTGTACGGGCGCTTCTGGCCCTGCGGCCAGGTTCCGAGGTCGTACTTCTCGCCGTCGATGGTGTAGACGTTGTGGGCGACCGGGTCCGAGTTCAGGAACTCGACCCTCCACCCTTTGGCAATCGGAAGGATGCGCGGCACGAACACCATGCCCTTCTGGTCCAGTTGCACGGTCCTGGCCGCGACGGCTCCTGCGGGGCCGGACTTGACGAACACCACCGCGCCGGCCTTGTGCTTGGCGATGGGGGCGCTGACGGTCGCTGCGAGCGACCCGGTCTCGGCGGCGTGGCCGGGCAGGGCCAACAGGAGGGCAAATGTGAGGACGAGCGCGAATTTCATGGCAGCTCCTGCGTGCGAACCGTCGTGGTCCGCGAACGTCGGCGCACCGGCGCTGGCGCGCGCGGTGGGCGAGGTTTCTTGGGGAGGACGCGCCGCAGACTCACAGAACCACGCAAGAAATCGTGGCGTCGTGGTCGGCGGCAGGGGCGCGCGGGGCTAGATCAACAAGGCCAACGTCGCCAGCCAAACCGGCGGTCCATGGACTGGCGGGGCGCGCGGCGGCGAGGTGACCTGGCGGGGCGCAACAGGCAAAGTCGCGACCGTCGGCGGCAACGGCTCCATCGGTGTCCACGCTGCCACCGCCTGGGGTTGCGCATGCCGGTGGGCTTCGGCCGCGGCCAACGCCTGCCCGTGGTCCGTGCACGCGCAGTCGCCGTCGGCGTGAATCCCCGCAGTCGGCTGGGCCTTGGCGCAGCAAGGATGGGTGGTCTCGGTTTGCAGCAGCGCCTTGCTGGTCGGGCACAAGCCGCACGCGCACAGCCACTGGGCACCCGACGCGGACAGGACCATCAGCAGGGCGACCAGCGCTGCCGCCATCGAGCGCCAGAGATGCGATGCGAAACGGTGCGCCACGCCAACGCCATCCAACCGCCGCGCCTGCGGCGATCTACGGGCCAGTTTGGGCGGCGCCCGGCAAAGGTTCAAGGCCGGTGCGGGGTTTGCCGAGTGGAATCGTCATTGGGTTGTCATCGGGCCGCAGGTGGCGGCGGTGGTGAACGGGTCGCGGTCCGGCGGGACCGGTCTGCAAACGCCCCACCCTTGCCCGCCTCACCATCCGCCCCTACAATTGCGCCCCCTTGGCCCGCCTGGGCGCCGGAATTTGCATGTCCACCGACGAAAACGCCGCTGCTGAAAGCACTGCACCAGCCACTTTGCCCGCCGACGAGTCCATCGCCGCGGGACCTTCCGCGCCGTCCGTTGCCGCCGAACCCGCCAACGGCGATGGCGCAAAGGACGAGGGTGTCGACGATCGCGATGCCATTGCTGCGCTGCGCGCCCTGCCTGCGCGGCTGTTCTCGCGGCTGTGCCGGCGCATTCCCTTGCGGCCGTTCCTGGCCGAACTCGAAAAGCTCGACAAGGCGGTGTTCTTCAGGCATTTCAAGGGCGTGCGGCCCCAGAAGATCGACGGGCCGTACCTCGAGCGCGTGATCCGCAAAGAAGCGTTCGACCGCAACGACGGCATGCTCGCGCAACTGGCGATCTTCAACTGGGACGAGGCCGAGCACCGCCTCTATGCCGACCTGCAGGTCGAGGTCAAGAAGATCAACGAAGACGTCGAGGCCATCGAACACATCACCGACGCCCAGGGCGATGTCATCTGCGATGCCCTCGCCCCGACCTACGACGATCGCGACATCTACATCGCATTCGTCATCAACGGCGTGCGTGTCGATCCGGCATTCTACCCCCGTCGCTTTGGGGCGCTGGTCCATTAGGGCCAGGAAATGATTTACTCAATCATTTCTCGGGCCCGTTTGCTTGCTCCGTGGGTCGCCAGCTCGCGGACCAAAGGTCCGACTCGCGGCTCCGTCCTGATGTGAGAGTGATCGACTTATTATTTTCCAGTCCCTTACAGGGTCGCCCATAATAAGCGGACCGGCCTGATCGCGTGTCGACTGGCTGCCGCGATGGGGCGGTTAGGGCCGCGTCTGCCCTCAGGTCGCGCCTGCGGCGGATCCTAGTCAGCTACGCCTTTTTGA
>VGRO01000278.1 GCA_016875335.1 Deltaproteobacteria bacterium
AAGTCGATCACTCTCACATCAGGACGGAGCCGCGAGTCGGACCTTTGGTCCGCGAGCTGGCGACCCACGGAGCAAGCAAACGGGCCCGAGAAATGATTGAGTAAATCATTTCCTGGCCCTAACCCCGTCGCTGTCGCTGTGGCGGCGCGCCTGCAGTCACCGAACCAAGTCGCAGCCGGCGCAACCGTCCGCGATCACGCCGCCAACCGCCGGTCGCCGTGCAATTCCATGTCGATCCGAACTGTTGCAAATGGGCACACGACGCCGCCCAGGCGTCCCCGCTCGCACAGGCCCAGTTCAAGCAGCGCGGCAACGTCGCCGTGAACGCGCTTGATGTCGCGGCCAACGCGCCGCGCGAGTTCGCGGATGCTCAGTTCGCCTGAACCTTGCAGGGTGCGTAGTAAAGTCCAGCGGTTGTGGGTGAGGCGCCCAAAGAAGGCCCCCGCCGATTCGAAGTTCAGCACCTCGCCTTGGTAGCCGTCACGCTCTGCGAGTACGGCTGCCCGGCGCAGCCCTGCCTGCCAGTCTGAGCCGAGGGTGATGGTCAGTGTGCGCTCGGTCATTTGGTCCTCCGTGCGGCGACAGCGGCGATGAAGTCCTCGACGAGGCGGGCAGGGTCGACAAACGTGTACGGGTATTCGACACCGTCGACATGGCAGTGGTCGCCCTTGCCCCGCTCATTGTCGAACCCGATGACGCGTACGCCATTGACGACGTACGCAGCCCTATACTTGAACCGATGGGCCGATGGCGGGACGGCCTCCGCGAGACGCCAGACGACCAATTCGAGAGTGGCGCCGTCCTGTTGAACATCCTTGAATTTGGTCACCAGTTCGGCCGGCGGCATGTTGGCCAAAATGCCAAGTCGCCCTGGTGCAGTCAAGCTCAGCCCGACCCGGCTTGTTCGCCAGACCGATCGGCCGGTTGAATCCATGACCTATCGAAGGTTCAAGCGGGAGTCCGAGCTCAAACCTATCAAAATGCGAAAGACGGCGGTGCTCCGGGCACGCGCAACCCAATTCCCAGTGGACAACTGTGCGCCGTAGCGGTACGTCGAGTCCGCGAATGCCCCTGGCCCACGCAGCCCCAGCAGACCCGACCCTGTCCCTGTCCGTGTCCCTGCCCCTGCCCGGCGGAGCCGGCTGAAAACCAGCGCAATGTCGCGGTTCACGGGTCACAGGTCGACCCACACGACCTACCCTGCGCCCGGTCGCCCTTCGACGATGTCAGCCGTCGGCCCGCCCGGCTCCCGGACCGCCCCATTGGCGTCGTCCCCGTCCCCGCCCAAAACCACGCCCGCCGAGCACAAACCCTCCATCACTCGCGCTCCCCCATCCCCACGCCCGCAACCACCGGCAACGTCACCACAAACGTCGCCCCATGCGCCGGTGCGCTCTCGACGCGGATGCGCCCGCCGTGGGCGTGGACGATGTGCTGCGAAATCGCCAACCCAAGCCCCGAGCCTTCGGTTGCGCGCGACAGGCGGTCATCCACGCGGTAGAACTGCTCGAAAATCCGCCGGTGTTCGGTGCGCGCGATGCCCGGTCCGTTGTCGCTGACGGCGATTTCGACCTCATCGGCGCCCATCTGCGGCAGCGCACGCTGCGCCTTGCGCACATGTACGCCAATCCGCTTGGGGTCCGGCGTGTACTTGAAAGCGTTGTCGAGCAGGTTTTGCACCACCTCCTGCAAGGCGTCGACGTCGATGTCCACCTTGGGCAGTGCGGGTTCTACTTTGCAGGTCAACTCGACCGCTTGGCCGTGCACCCGCGGCTCGAAGCGGGCCACCACCGGCCGCACGATGGCCTCGGGATCGACGGCCGCGCGGTCGTAGCGCATCTTGCCGGCCTCCAGGCGCGCGAAATCGAGCAGGCGGTCGATCATGGTCGACAGCCGCTCGGTTTCCTGGCCGAGCAGCGCCAACACACGTTCGGTCTGGGTGACGTCTTGCATGCGACCTTCGCGCAAGGTCTCGACGAACATGCGAATCGAGGTGAGCGGCGTGCGAAAGTCGTGGCTCACCTTGCTCAGGAAGTCGGCTTGCAGCCGCGACAGGTCCGCCGACCGCTTGAACGTGAACACCAACACCGCCGTGCCCGCGAGCAGCAGCGCGCATAGCGTCAAGATGAGCACACCAAACGCGATGTCGAGCCCCTCGCGCTGGTAGACGAGCACGAGCACGCCGACCACTACCAGCACCACGGCCGGGGTCAGCAGGAAAAGAGAGGCCAGGAACGCGGCGCGGCGGTAGCGCATCGGTGGTGTCCGCAGTGTCGCAGTCGCGACCGGTCATGCCAAGGACGCGCCTGCTCAGCCCCCAAACCATGCCCAAATCCACGCCAACCAGTCCCACACACCGGCAGCTTTGGCGACCGGAGGAGTCGGGCACACTGCGTTGGGCTGCGCTGGCGACCCAAAATAGCCCTTATCGCCAAAGGTCTTGGCGGCGTAGCACCAGTTGTCCTTGGCGTCGTTGGCCTCCGCGCTGAACTTGGCGGCCGACAGTTGCAGCGCCTTGCCCGGCGTCACGAACGGCCACTTGCCCGCGGCCGTCGTGTCGTAGCTCACGGTGTCGATGACCGTGTTGCCGAGGTTGATGGTGATGGTGTCGGCGTCGTTGGAAAGTGGAAACTTGCTCTGGACGTAGGTCAGCGCTGGCGTATGACCGCCATTCTTGGTCACGTCCGCTGACGGTGCGAACACGACCGCTTGGCCGGGCTTGATGGGGATGCTGGTCGAAACCACGATGGGCGTGTCGCTGGCCTTGCCGGTAATGGTGACGCCGTTCAGGTCCAGGTTCTTGTTCGACACGTTCAAGATCTCGAACCACTCGCCGAGGTCGCCGGTGCCGGTGACCCCGCTTGGGGGCGCAGAGGCACCGCCCACGCAGGCTGCGCACGCGGCGCCCAGCGCCATGTAAATCCAAGCGTTCATAGGGTTCCTTGTCGTCTCGGGCCGGGCGGGGTCAGCGCATCCACAACACCTGCCAGTTGTGGTAGTTGCCGCTGCCGCCCCAGCCTTCCAGGTAGCCGCTGTTGTTGTAGTCCTTCTTCGGTACAATTTGCATCCACCAGCAGCCGTCGCCGTCGCCGGTATCCGGGTCGCTGGTGTAGCTGAAGCCCTGGTACTTGTGGTGCAACCCGTTGAACCCGCCGCAAGTCGAACTCAGCGTCCCGGCGAGGTGCTTGAAATCCGAGCCGTTGGTGCTGGC
Organism: Deltaproteobacteria bacterium; assembly: GCA_016875335.1. Lineage (GTDB taxonomy): Bacteria > Myxococcota_A > UBA9042 > UBA9042 > UBA9042 > SXRM01. Next base: position 3,212 of record VGRO01000278.1, read on the forward strand.
GGTGAAGGGGTCATGGTCCTGGGTCCACACCGTGAAGTGGTCGATGGCCGGGTGGGTCCAGTCGCCGGTCTGGCCGACCTGCAGGCGGAAGGTGTAGGTCTTGTCTTTCTTGAAAAAGTCGCGGTGGTTGAGGATCGAGTAGTTGGGGTCCATCGGCGCCGACTGGTTGTGCGCGTTCCAGTTGGTGTCGCCAAAGAAGAACTTCCACTTGGCCGACATCATCCGCGTCCAGCCGCCGCCGTCCTTGGTCATGTCGCAATAGGCCTGGAAGGCGTCGGCGTTGCTGCCGCCGTTCGGGTCGATCCAGTACAGGCCATCGGTCTTGGCGCCGGCCTTGGTTTGGATGTCGAGGCACGACTGGCCAGGCGACTTCTGGTCGCTGCCCACCGCGATCGCATAGGCAAAGGCCGAAAATTGCTTGCCGTTGCACACCATCAGTGAAGACGAGCTGGTGTTGTAGTACATCACGCCGACCGCCTTGCCGTCGCAGGCAATTGGGTCCTTATCTGCGTTCTGCAAGCGGAAAAGCTTGGCCTCGTTGGCGTTGAAGTTGAGCGCCGCGCCGAGGCTGCCGCCGCCAGCGAGATCTTGGGCTTGCGTCCACTTGTTGGCAGCGCCGAGCGCGCCGTAGCCGCTCAAGTCCGGTCCGCCCTGCAAGTCGCTGTATTTGCCACTTGTTGCGACCTTGGCCAGCTTGCCGCTGGCGACGAGATCTTCGGCCACCTTGTCGTGCAAGTGTTTGGCGGTAAGGCAGCCTGTGCACGCAAGGCCCTTGGCGCTCTGGGCCTCGTCGGCAAAGGCGGCGATCTCGGCGTTCTTGGCGCTGTCGGCCAACTTGGCGGTGTTGGCGCCGATGGCAAAGGTCGCCGCGCCGCCGGGGCTTTCGGCTGCCGCCCACGCAAAGCTGACATGGCTGGCGTCCACTGCGCCTTTGGCAATCTTGTCGCCGGTGATCGCGGCCTTGGCGATGTCGTCGCTGCCCACGCAGCCCGAGCACTGCAGATCGGCAGCCTGGGCGGCCACCATGGCGTGCACGGCCGACGGAACCCGCAGCAGAGGCTGCCGCGGCAATTCGGGGTCAGCGCCGACGGTGACGCCGATCCAGGTGGGCTTGCCACTGGCGAATACCGCAGTGTCGAGCTTGCTCAGCGCCCCGCCGAGCGTGACCGCGAACACGCCGCCCTGGACGGGCACCGACAAGAAGGCTTCGTTCCACAGGGGCGCCCCGCCGGTCGGCACGTCGTAGATCGCGACCCCCAGGGCGTAGCCGCCATCGGCCACAGGACTGCCGGCCGTCGAGGTCAACCGGCCCTGCGCGGCCAGTTGGATGGGTTCGGCGTGGGCCAGGGCGGCGCTGAACGCCAGGGCCATAGCAACGAAAACGGTCAGGATGCGCGACATGGAGCCTCCGCGGAGCGTGGGGCGCACAGTTTGACACAAATGGCCGGAGGGCGGCAGCGATCGGGCCGCGTTTTGTTGGCGCGATTGTCGCCCCGGCGTTGTCCGCGTACGCTGCCCCCATGGCCGATGTCGCCGCCGCTGCTGCACACGATCCACCCTCAGGCCCCCTGGACCTGACGCCCATCCAGACCCAAGCGGTCCTGAACGCCCGCGCGGCCTGGCCCGTCACCGCCGCATCCGGAGGGCGCGGCCAGCGCCGGCTCACGCTGGAAATCGCTGGATCCGTACCCTTTCGCGCGACGGTGGCGGCTTCGGGCGACCGCGCCCACCCATGGACCGTCGCCCATGGCGTTTTGCCTTCCGACACCGACCCGGCGACCGCGCGCGCCGTCTTGGACTGGTGCCGGCAGGCCGAGGCGACGTTGCAGGCCTGCAGCGCCCGTTGGCCGGACGAGGCCGCCCCACCGCGCCGCGAATCGCTGCAGATGGCCCAGGCGGCGGCGCTGTCGGCAGACCTTGGTGCGCCTTGGTTGGAACAGTGGCCGCTTTTGGCCCAGTGGGCGGATCTGGCCACCGCGCGCACGGGCAGTGCCCCCCAATGGTGGCGGCAGACCGAACCTGGGCCGGCGCTGCTGGTGACGCTGCCCACGTTGCCCAAGGCGCTGCGCAGCGACGCCCACCTGCTTTTGCGGCTGGGCGAAGGGCTGGGAGACGGCGCGGCCCTTCCGGGCTGGGCGGCGGCGCTCGGCTTTGGTGCCGACGGCGAGGGCGTCGTCCAGACCCTGCCGACGCCCGCAAGTTTCGTGCACCTGGCGCGCCACGCGCTTGGCCGCGACCCGGCGTTCGTGCCGTTGCTTTGCCAGAACGCGTGGTTCGTCGCCTGGGAGCGCCCATGGTTGGAGGCCATGGTCGCCGGCCGGGCGATGATCAACGTTCCGCGGCCGGGCGTGGGGCGTTGGATTGGGCCTCGCTCATGGCGGTTGGGGGCGCGTGCACTGCCAGGCGTGCGGGCTGCACTGCACGCGCTGGTGGTGGTGCCAGGGCACGATTTGGCGCTGCACTGCATGCCGCAACACCGCATCCCGGCCGCAGACCGCGAGGGCCTGTGCAGTCCCATCCGCGCAGCCCTGGCGCGCTGTCCCGGCCCGGCCGCGCCCGACGCGCTGGCGCGGTTCTTCGAGAACGACCTGACGCGGCACTGTCAGGCCATTTGGCGCGATTGCCAGGCTGCGGGCGACTTCGACGTGTTGTGGCGGCAGCGCTTTGCCGACATCGCGACGGCCCGCGACCGCCGGTTGGATCGGGCGGCGCGGCTCGGCCGGTTGGGTGGGTGGGTGCCGATGCAGCAGTGGTTGGTGGGGGCAGAACGCCGCTGATGCCGTGCCGCGCGCGGCGACCATCGCCCGCGAATCGCGCCAAGTGCGCACCAAGGCGCTGCTGGCAGGTCGACTGAGGACAGGCCAGGCGAGACCCAGTCCTGCGTGGAAACGGTGCCGCCGCCGCAATCGGGGATCTACGGGCCAATGGCCTCTGGCATAACGGACATTGCGACCGCGCAGGGCTCTCAGGGTCAGCCGGCTGCGCC
>VGRO01000279.1 GCA_016875335.1 Deltaproteobacteria bacterium
GTACAGCGACAAGGGCTCGACCGCGCTGCGCACGCTGCTCCTCGACCACTGCAACTGGCGCTGGCTGTTCGGGTTCGAGAACCGCGACAAGATTTTCGACATCCACCGCAGCTTCAAGTTCTGCCCGGTGCTGGTGCGCAAGGGCGGGCAGACGCGGGCGCTGCGGGCGGCGTTCATGCGCAGGAGCCTCGACGACTGGGATATGGCTGAATCGTCTGCGTTTCCTATGCAGGCCGACGACATCAGCATGCTGAGCCCAAAATCTCGGGCCATGCTCGAAGCTACGCAGGAAACGGCTCTGAAATCATTGGTTCGTATCTCGAAGGCGAACTTGCGTTTGGGCGAACGGAATGACGTGCGCTATGTTCATCACGAGTTCTTCGCCACCGCAGATGCTCGGCATTTCGTACCAATTTCGTCTGCAATCGCAAATGGTTATCTGCCAGATTCATGCGAAATTTGGCGCGGTCCGGATGGCGGGCTGGTGCCGATCGTCGAAGGCAGGATGCTAGATATGCTGCAGCCGAACGCCATGGGCTGGGTCAGCGGGCGCGGCAGAACCGCAGTCTGGCGGGAGTTGGGTGCAAGTGCTACACATCTTGAACCACAGTTCTTGATTGCGGAAAAGCGCTGCTTGGCGCCAGATTCGCTTGTCGTGCAGGGTTGGAAATCGTCGATCATGGACGTCACCGCTGCGACCAACGCGCGCACGGTGATTTCAACGCCGACAAGGGGACTGGCATCGGTCGACACGGTTCGTCACCTCGAGGTTGGGGGCGAGTTTCACGACGCGGCACTTCTATCGGCGATGGCCGCTAGCTACACGTTTGATTGGCTGGCACGTTTCCGAGTCGGCGGCCTGCACGTCACGTGGTTCCAGCTTGAGGACATTCCTGTTCCTTGCAAGGTTGCGGAGGCCACGGCGCGCCTTGTCGTAAAGGCAGTTAGGGCCCTTGCGTGCACACACAGTCGTTTTGCGCCTGAATGGCGTGACACTGGGGATCAGCCAGTGAATCGACGCGCATGGCGCCACCACTGGGCCATCACCCCCCACGAACGCCTCCGCCTGCGCTGCATCCTCGACGCCGCCGTCGCCTCCCTCTACGGCCTCTCCATCCCCGACTTCGCCTGGATCCTCCGCGACTGCGACCACCCCACCGCCCAGGTCTGCAGCAAGCCCTTCGCCCGCACCCTCGACCCCAAGGGCTTCTGGCGCGTGGACAAGACCCAGCCGCCGGAGCTGCGCCACACCGTCCTGTCCCTCGTCGCCTTCCACGACCTGCAGCGCATCGGCCTCGACGCCTTCCTCGCCCAGCACGACGGCGACGGCTGGCTGCTGCCGGACACCCTGCGCCTTTCGGACTACGGCCTCGGCCACGACGACCGCGCGCAGCAGCCCCAGCCGGTGGCGTCGGCGCTCGGGCCGCGGTTCCTCGACTGGCAGCTCAACGAGGACGTCGAGGCGTCGTGGGAGGAATGCCGGCGGCATGCGGCGCTGATTGACCGGATCCTGGGCGTGGGGCGCAACAGCGAAGGCGACGCACCGTTACCGGCAGAAAGAATAAGCGCAAGCGTAGGCGCAGCGCCGCGTGACCACCCGCGGCGGCCGGCGCAGACCGACTTGTTCGGCGAGCGGGCGGAGGTTGATCTTTTTGGCGAGCCGGTCGATCGATCCGCGCGGCGGAGGCGCTAGCCCATGCGATTTTCCAAGCTCGTCCTGAAAAACTGGCGCAACTTCCAGGATGTCGACGTGGCGCTGCGCGAACGCATGTTCCTGGTCGGCCCCAACGCCAGCGGCAAGTCGAACCTGCTCGATGCCTTCCGCTTCCTGCGCGATCTCGCCGAGCCCCGCGGCGGGTTCCAGCAGGCGGTGCAACTGCGCGGCGGTGTGTCGAAACTGCGCTCGCTGCACGCCCGTCGCGGCGACATCGTCGTCGACGTGTCGGTCGATCTGGCCGGCGATCCGTGGCGTTACCGCCTGGCGTTCTCGCAGAGCAACCTGCGGCGGCCGGTCGTGGCGGAAGAAAAGGTCTGGCACGGCGAGGAACTGTTGCTGGATCGCCCGGACGGCGACGATCGGACCGATCCAGGCCGGCTGGAGCAGACCCACTTGGAGCAGGTCAACGCGAACAAGGCGTTTCGAGACGTGGCCGGATTCTTGGCCGAAGTGCGCTACCTGCACATCGTGCCGCAGCTCATCCGCGACCCGGAGCGCTATGTGCGCAAGAACGGCGGTCAGGATCCGTACGGCGGCGATTTCCTTGAGCAACTCGCGCGCATGCACAAGGACAACCGGCGCGCGTTCGACTCGCGCTTGCGGCGAATCAACGAGGCGCTCCGCGTCGCAGTGCCGCAACTCAAGGAACTGCAGTTGGACCGCGACGAAGCAGGTCGGCCTCACTTGCGCGGCAAGTATGAGCACTGGCGTGCGCCAGGTGCCTGGCAGCAGGAGGACCAGTTCTCGGATGGCACGTTGCGGCTCCTTGGCCTGCTCTGGTCGCTGCTGGACCGCACGGCGCCGCTTCTGCTCGAAGAACCGGAGCTGTCACTGCACGAGGCGCTGATCCGGCTGCTGCCGGCGATGATGTGGAAGGCAACGCGCAAGAGCAAACGGCAATTGCTGGTCAGCACGCATTCGGCTTCGCTGTTGTCGGACAGCAGCATCGCCGCCGAAGAGGTCTTGATGCTGCGACCGACCTCCGAGCAGACGGAGCTGACGCTTGCCGCCAGCCAGGCGGACGTGCGGGCGCTCCTGCAAGCCGGCATCAGTATCGGCGAGGCGGTGCTGCCGCGCGTGGCGCCGCCGAGACCGGAACAACTGCTTTTGAAGTTCGGGGAGTAGCACGTGGCGGGGCCGATCAACCTGGTCGTCGAAGGTGTCACAGACGCCGCCGTGGCCAGGCGGCTGCTGGACGAAGCGTCGCTGGTGGCGGCCGCCGAGTACGTCAAGAACGGCAAGTCCCCGATGGACAAGAGCCTTGCGGCCTACAACAGCGCCGCCCGGTTTTCCTGCTGGCTCGTTCTGCGGGATCTGGATCACGACGAAGCCTGCGCGCCCGAGTTGCGCAAACGTCTGCTGCCCGAGCCGTCGCCGCACATGCGGTTTCACGTCCCAGTGCGCGCGGTCGAAGCCTGGCTGCTGGCGGACGCGGTGAACCTGAGCCGATTCCTGGCGGTGGGGCTCAGTCAAGTGCCGTCGAACCCGGATGCCCTGGACAACCCCAAGGTCGCGCTGGTGAACCTCGCCCGCAAGTCCAGGAAGCGAACGATTCTGGATGCCTTGGTGCCGGCCGCAGGGTCGACGGCGTCGGTAGGCCCAGGCTACGCGGCCTCGCTCATCGAATTCGCGTCCGCGCAATGGCGCCCGGAACTGGCGGCGCAGTCGAGCGAGAGTCTGGCACGACTGCGGTCCTTTCTGCGTCGATGTGCAAGAGAACAGGGTCAAGCATGCTGAACCCCATCACCTACACCGAGCATGTGGTCGCCGACTTCCTCCGTTACCAGATGACCACCTACGCGCTGGCCGACCGCGCACTGCGCGCCCAACTGCGCACCCTGCTCAACCTCGACCAGACCCGCGACACCCCGCTGCTCAAGGGCCCATACTTCAGCCTTTCCAAGACCTTCCGCCGTGGCACCAGCCTGCAGGACCTGGGCCGCGAAGGTATCCTGCACCCCCACGTGGCGAACATCGCGGGCCACGCGCACGCCTATGGGCACCAGGAGAGCGCCTTCCGCGCCATCGCCGCCGGCAAGACCACGGTCGTATCGACGGGCACGGGCTCTGGCAAGACCGAGGCATTCCTGTACCCCGTCATCAGCCAGTGCCTGCGTTTGCGCGACCACAACGCGGCCGCGGGCATCTGCGCCGTCATCGTGTATCCCATGAACGCACTGGCGGAGGACCAGCTCGGACGATTGCGCGACCTGCTCGCGGGCACTGGCGTCACCTTCGGCATGTATGTGGGCAAGACGCCGCGGGAGCGCCGCGAGGTGAGCGGCGAGCGGCTGCGCCAGGGGGCGTCCCGGGCCGAGTACCGCCAGAAGGTCGCAGCGTTGCAAGCCCGAAACGACGCGCGCGCCGTGCACCCACCGGAAGAGCGGGCGTCGCGCGAGGAGATGCGCACGCCGGGGCAGCAGCCGCGTATCCTGCTGACCAACGTCAAACAACTCGAACTGCTGCTGACCCGCCAGCAGGACGCCGAGTTGTTCGACGGGGCGTTGCTGGACTTTCTCATTTTCGACGAGGCCCACACCTTCAGCGGCGCCATCGGCGCCGAGACCGCGTGCCTGATCCGCCGGTTGCGGTCGTACTGCGGCAAGGGCGAGCGCGACACCGTGTCCGTCGCTACATCGGCCACGATTGCCGATCGCACCGGTGGCAACGCGGGCAGGGACTTCGCCGTGCGTTTCTTCGGCGTGCCGCCCGACCAGGTCGAACTCGTGCGCGAGGATTACGAGCCCGACCACTGGCAGGCGCGGCGTGTCGCGAATGGGCTGTTGGCCGGCGATCCGATCGAGCACCGGCAGGCGGTGTTCCAGGCCCTGGAGCGCGCCGATCACGACGGCGCCAGCGACGAGGAGCGCACCCGGTTGGTGCAAGCGCTCGAGGCAGCCACCGGAATCCGCTGCCGGCCGGACGCTTGGCAGCTCGACCTACACGCAGCGATGTCAGCCAGCGAGACCGCCTGGCAACTGAGTGACACGCTGGACAAGCCGCGGCCGCTGGGCGAATTGCTGGTCGAACTGCAGCGGCGGCTGGGGCGCCCGATCGGCGAGGAAGAGGTGCTCATCTGGCTGGCCCTCGGCGCCGCGGCGCGGCGCGAACAGCGGCCGCTGCTGCGCCCTGTGGTCCATGCCTTCGTGCGCGGCATCGACGGCGCGGTGGTGACCTTCCCGGCGGGACGCGCGCCGCGTCTGTGGCTGTCGGCGGCCCAAGCCGAGGCAGATCGCGATCCGCACTTCCGATTGCCGATCCTGTCGTGCACGACCTGCGGGCAGCACTACTTCGAACACCATGTCGCCGGCTTTGACTTCACCGGCAACCAGCCCGGCGGCGGCGAGGCGCGCGGCGGGCACACGGTCTGGCCACCACTGCCGCCGGGAGAGAACGCCAGCCGACTTCTGCTGCTCGACCGCCTGGCCATCGACGAACTGGACGACGACGACGACGGCACAGCGACGTCTGCGCCGCGCCGCACCGCGCCTATCGGCTTCTGCAAGCATTGCGGGGCGTTGCAGAACCAGACGGCCCAAGCATGCCTCGGCTGCGGCCGGCCGGGCAGCGTCGTCGGCCTGCTCGCCGTGCGCCAGAACAGCAACCGGCCCGGCAAGTTGTCGTCGTGCATCGGCTGCGGCGCCCTGGGCGGCGAGCGGATGGGGCGGTGGCGCGACCCGGCCAGGCCCCTGCGCGCGACGGCGGTCGCCGACGTACACGTGCTGGCGCAGAACATGCTGCACTACGCGGAGCGCAGGCGACTGCTCGTGTTCGCCGACAACCGCCAGGACGCAGCGTTCCAGGCCGGCTGGATGCGCGACCACGCCCGCCACTACCGGTTGCGCTCGATCATCCATGAACAGCTCATGGTGCGGACCCACACGGTGGGCGATCTGGTGGCGGCGCTCGACGACCTGCTCGACCGCGACGACGAGCTGTCGCGCACGCTCGCGCCCGAGGTCTGGTCGGTGCACCGCAAGGAAGAACTGGGCCGCGCGCACCAGGGCGAACGGCGTAAGTTCCTGCGCGTCCAGGTGTTGCGCGAGATCACCACCGGCGCCCGCCAGACCATCGGCCTGGAACCCTGGGGTCGCATGCGCGTGGACTACGCGGGGTTGGAGGGCGCGGGCAACTTCCATGCCACGTGGGCGCCGCGGCTCGGTTGCACTTCGGCGGACCTGTCGTTGTGGGTCGCCTGCCTCCTGGACACCGAGCGGCGCAAGCGCATCGTGTGGGACGCCGAACTCAAGCTTTTCAGCCGCACCTGGAGCGAGGCCGATGCGCTGGTGTCGAGCGGCTTCACCGCGGGCCTGGACCTGCACGTGCGCGGCCTCAAGGTCCAGCGCGATCCCGGCGACCGCAAGGACTGGGTGGCGCAGTGGCAGTCGAGCCGCGGCATGACGCTGGCGCGTCAACTGCTCGCCAAGCTCGCGGGCAGCGCACAGGTGGACGAGGGCGCGTTCTTCCGCGACCTGTGGCA
>VGRO01000280.1 GCA_016875335.1 Deltaproteobacteria bacterium
GGGGGCAAAAAAGGTCCGCCGGGCGCTGCCGGGCACGGCGTGGAGGCGAAAAAAGGCGCCGGCACCGCCGCTCCGCGGCTGGCCGGCGCGGGGCGGTGGATTCTGGTACTTTTCGGCACTTGACGCCGGTCATCCCCTTGCGCACCATGGCGATCCCGCCGTCGCCGGACGGTCCGCCGTTGAGAATCGCCGGCTCTGGTCGGCGCTGGATTCGAGGCGACCACGCCTTCCGAGGGGTTTGAAGTGATTACTGAGATCGACGACTTCTTTTCGCTCGGCTGTGGCCGCTGTGAACGGTTCGCGACGGCGGACTGCTCGACGCGACAATGGGCCAGCGGCCTGCTGGCGCTGCGGCACCTTTGCGTCGACAGTAAGCTCGTCGAAACGGTGAAGTGGGGTCACCCCTGCTACATGCACAAGGATCGCAACATCGCGATCATCGGCGCCGTGCGCGGCGATTTCCGCCTCAGCTTCTTCAACGCTGCGCTGCTGCAAGACGCAGACGGCGTGCTGGAGAGGCAAGGTCCCAACACCAAACACCCGGACATGTTCCGCTTTACGGACAATGCGCAGGTGACGGCCATGGCACCAACCATCCGCCGCTACCTCGCCGAGGCCATGGGCTACGCGGAGGCCGGCCTCAAGCCAGCAAAGGACACCAGCGAAATCGAACTCCCGGACGAACTGGCGGAGGCCCTGGACGCCGACGCTGAGCTTGCAGAGGCGTTTGCCAGCCTGACGCCAGGGCGCCAACGCAGCTACGTCATCCACCTGAACTCCGCAAAGCAGTCCGCGACCCGCGTTGCGCGCATCGTGGCGTTCCGCGGCCGCATCCTGGCTGGCAAAGGTGCATTGGAGCGGTAGGGCATGGAACTGGGTTGCGCAACCGGCTCCAGGGTTCGCCTGCTTGCTCGGTGGGTCGCCAACCCGCAGCACACAGGTCCGACGCGCGGCTGCATCTTGATGTCAGCGTGGTCGATTTGTTGTCTGCCAATCGCGCAGCAAATCGCCGGGCTGGAGTCGTTCTTTTCCGCGCCCTTGTGCGAAAACCGTCATCCCTTGCTCACGCCAAAGACCTCATCCACCGCAACCGCCGCGCCTTCAAGGATCGCACATAGCACCGTTTGTCCGCGGCGGTGCGTGCGCTTGGTCGCATAGCCGTCGCCCGCCGGTTCGGTGTGGACCTCGACCGTTTCGGCGTTGACGTCCACGATCCAGTATTCGGCCACGCCGGACCGTGCATATAGGCGGAGCTTCGTCGTGCGGTCGTGGTGCAGCGAGCTGTCGGCCACTTCGATGACCAGTAGGGCCGTGTGGGGATGGTCGCTGTCGATTCCCGCCGCCAACGGCGCGACGTACAAGTCGGGCTCGGGCTCGTCTAGCGCCGACAGCGCCAGCGGCAACTGCGTGCTAACGGCCAAGGGGTCAGGGACGGCCCGGTGCAGCCAGCGCTCAAGGCGCCGAATCGCATTGGCATGGCGCATGTTCATCGGCCTCATGTCCACCACCTCGCCGTCGAGCAGTTCGATCCTGCGCCGGTTGCCCTGCGCGTCGTATTCGCCCAGTTGATGAAACTCTTCGCGCGTGAAGGGGTGCCGACGCGGGCCGGGTGCGTCGGCGCGCAGCATGGCTGGGTTGGCAGCGGCGGTCAGGTCCATGGGGACGGTCCTTGGCGCACCACGGCGCCGGTTGCATTGTCGGGGTCGCTTGGCACGTTGGCAAGCTGCGAACCTGAGATGGCCACGGTAGACGCCCTTCTGCAATACCCGGCGGTCCTGGACAGTTGGCCGCACAGGGCGCTGGGCGCACATCGCCGTTGACCCCGCCCGCAGCGACGCGGACAGCACGCGGCCGTGGCTGCCGGACTGCCTTGTCGACCGCCACCCGAACGGGTCCGCATGGGAGCAAGGCCCCGCCCCAACCCCGCACGCGGCGTACGCCGGCCAAGACGCCGCCAACGCCACCTTCCCGCCCGCCTTGCGCAACCCCGCGCCGGCCGCCAGACTGCACGCCTGGGCGCCCGCGAACCCCGCAACTGCGCGCGGGGCGCCAGCAAGGACGCAGATGAGCCCACCGCTCCGCATTTTGACCTTGGCCGCCGTGACGGCCGCGCTCGCTGCAGCGTGCGACGATGGCGCGGGCGCCGACGCCGGGGCCGAGACCTCTGCCCTCGCGACCGACGCCGAATTCGAGGTCGCCGACAGCCTGTTTGGCGGCTCGGGCCTGGACGCCGTCACCGATACGGCCGCTGCGCTCGACCTCACTGCGCCCGAAACCGCTCCGGAGGTCGCCGCGCCCGAGACCGCCGAGACCACGGCCGCCGACGCGGGTTGCAGCCAGGCGGGCTGCGTCTGCACCGACAACGGCCAGTGCGACAGCGGTCAGTGCGTCGAGAACGGCGCCGCCAAGAAATGCGCCAAGTTGTGCGCCGCCAGTTGCGATCCCGGCACCAAGTGCGCCCAGGTGGCCGCGCCGGGCGGCGACATCGTCAACGTGTGCGTGCCGGCGTACCCGCGCCTGTGCGAGCCCTGCAACGCTGACGCCGAGTGCAGCAACGTGGTCGGCGGAGCCGACAACCGCTGTGTGCCCTACAAGGACCCGGGCGGTGCGCTGGTCGGCAACTTCTGCGCGACGCCGTGCGCAGCGGCCAGCGACTGCCCCGGCGGCTACCAGTGCGCCGATGTGCAGAGCGCGGGCGGCACCAAGGTCAAGCAGTGCATCGCCGACAAGCTGCAATGTGCGTGCGACGAACGGGCGGTCAAGCTCGAACTCAAGACCGCATGCACCCTGGTCAACGCCGCCGGGTCGTGCCAGGGCCAGCGCGGCTGCTCGGCGGGCGGGCTGTCGGCGTGCGACGCCAAGGTCGCTGAGGCCGAGGCCTGCAACCTCAAGGACGACGATTGCGACGGCCAGACCGACGAGCCGAGCACCGGCATGTGCGACGACGGCGAGTCCTGTACCTACGACAACTGCATCGGCGCGCAATGTCAGCACCCGCCGACCACCGGCGCGTGCAAAGACGCCAATGCCTGCACCGCCAACGAGCAGTGCGCCAACGGCAAATGCGTCGGCGACAAGGTCGCGTGCGACGACAAGAACCCCTGCACCACAGACGCCTGCGACCCGGCCAGCGGCTGCACCGCGACCAGCGTCAATGGCGCGGGATGCACCGACAGCAGCGCGTGCACCGTCGGCGATGCGTGCCAGGGCGGCGCGTGCCTGCCGGGCGCGACCACCGTCTGCGACGACCAGAACCTGTGCACGACCGACAACTGCGACGCCAAAACGGGCTGCGTCTTTGCGCCGAACCTCGCGCCGTGCAGCGACGACAACGTGTGCACGGTGGCCGACGCCTGCGCGGCCGGGAATTGCGCCCCCGGCAAGCCGCTGCCGTGCGCCGATGGCAATCCGTGCACCGACGACAGTTGCAACCCCAAGGCCGGCTGCGAGTTCGCCCACAACACCGCCGTGTGCAGCGACGGCAACGCGTGCACAGAGGGCGACGCCTGCGCGGCCGGCAGTTGTGCCGCGGGCAACGCCAAAGCCTGCGAAGACGCCAACCCCTGCACCACGGACCAGTGCGACCCCAAGAAGGGCTGCGCGCCCGCCGCCAACAAGCTGCCCTGCAACGACGGCAACATCTGCACAGAGAACGACAACTGCGCGGACGGCACCTGCGCTGGCGGCACCCCCAAGGTCTGCGACGACGGCAAGGTGTGCACCACCGATCTGTGCGATGCCGCCAAGGGCTGTGTCCAGGTCAGCAACGCCGAGGCGTGCAGCGACGACAACGCCTGCACCAAGGGCGACGAATGCAAGGCAGGCAAGTGCGCCGCGGGCAAGCTGCTCGACTGCAACGACGGCAACCCGTGCACCGACGATAGCTGCGACACCGCCAAGGGCTGCGTATCGGTCGCCAACACCGCGGCCTGCGACGACGGCAGCGCGTGCACTACCAGCGACGGCTGCAAAGACAAGGCGTGCGTCGCCGGGGCCAAGCTCAACTGCAACGACGGCAACCCGTGCACCGACGACAGTTGTGACGCCAAGGCCGGCTGCGCATGGGCGCCCAACCAGGCCGCGTGCAGCGACAGCAACGTGTGCACGGAGTCGGACACGTGCAAAGACAGCGCGTGCCAGCCGGGCAGCCCCAAGCTCTGCGACGACGGCAACCCGTGCAGCAACGACCTGTGCCATCCCAAGAACGGCTGCGAGGCCGTCGCCAACACCATCCCCTGCGACGACGGCAGCGCCTGCACCGCGGGCGACGTGTGCAAGGACAAGGCGTGCGCTCCCGGCGCGGCCGTGCCCTGCGACGACGGCAACCCGTGCACCGACGACAGTTGCCTGGGCAAGACCGGGTGTTTCTACAAGGCCAACACGGCCGCGTGCAGCGACGGCAACGCCTGCACCGAAAGCGACGCCTGCAAAGACGGCACCTGCAGCCCGGGCGCGGCCAAGGTGTGCGACGACAGCAAGCCGTGCACCGCCGACCTGTGCGACCCCAAGGCGGGCTGCGCTTTCCCGTCCAACCAAGCGCCGTGCGACGACGGCAGCGTGTGCACGGTGGGCGACAAGTGCGCCGGCGGCGACTGCAAGGGCGGGGCCGCGCTCGGTTGCAACGACGGCAACCCCTGCACCGACGACACCTGCGACGCGACCAAGGGCTGCCAGTTCAAGCCGAACACAGCGACGTGCGACGACGGCAACGCCTGCACCACCGGCGACGCCTGCGGCAACGGCGCGTGCGCTGCCAAGTCGCTCAAGGACTGCGACGACGGCAAGGTGTGCACCGCCGACCTGTGCGACCCCAAGGCCGGCTGCGGCAGCCAACCCAACGCCGCCCCCTGCGACGACGGCGATGCCTGCACGGTCAACGACACCTGCAAGGCCGGCGGCTGCGGAGCCGGGGCCAAACTGGCGTGCGCCGACGGCAACCCGTGCACCGACGACGCCTGCGACAAGCTCAAAGGCTGCTTCTTTGCCAACAACAGTGGCCCGTGCAACGACGGCAACCTGTGCACCGCGCCCGACGTGTGCACCTCGGGGGTTTGTGCACCGGGCAAGCCCGCCAACTGCGACGACGGCAACCTGTGCACCGACGACAGTTGCCCCTACGACAAGGGTTGCGTCAACGCCGCCAACACCAAGGGCTGCGACGACGGCAACACCTGCAGCACCAGCGACGCCTGCAAGGGCAGCGTGTGCCTGGGCGGCGCCAAGCTGCCGTGCGACGACGGCAACGCCTGCACCGACGACAGTTGCGACCCCAAGACCGGCTGCGTGTTCAAGGACAACAGCGCGGCGTGCAACGACGGCAATGGCTGCACGACCAACGACGTCTGCGCGGCCGGCAAGTGCACCGGTCCCACGCCCTGCGCAAAGGACGGCGTGTGCAACGGCAGTGGTCCGAGCGCCAGTTGCGCCTGCAAACCCGGCTACGTCGGCAACGGCTTTGTGTGCCAGGACGCCGACGAGTGCCTGCTCGGCACCGCCAACTGCCACAGCACCACGACGTGCAGCAACACGGTCGGCAGCTTCCAGTGTCTGTGCAAGGCCGGCGTACAGAACTGCGACGGCACGCTGAGCAACGGCTGCGAATCCGACCCCGCCACCGACAACAAGAACTGCGGCGGCTGCGGCACGGTGTGCTCGACCAACCAGGCGTGCATCAACAAACAGTGCATTTCGAGCGCTGGGCAGATCGCCTTCACCACGCCGGGCACCAGTGCGTGGGTGGTGCCGGCGGGTGTCACCAGTGTCAGCGTGCTCGGCGTCGGGGCGGGCGGCGGCGGCGGCGGCGGCACCGACGGAGGCAACGGCGGTCGCGGCGGCGGCGGCGGGGCGACTGTCTGGGGCAACAACCTCGCGGTCACGCCGGGCGAAACGTTGACCATCGTCGTCGGCGCCGGTGGCAGCAATGGCGTGCACGACGGCGCGGGCCAAGCGGGCGGGGTCACGGACATCAGGCGCGGCAGCACCGTCCTGCTGCAAGCCAACGGCGGTCAGGGCGGCCCGGCCAAGACGGGACCCCCGGTGTCCGGCGGTGCGGCGCAAATCGGCAGCTTCCCGGGCAACCAGGGCGGCGGCAATGGCGGCAACAGCGCGGACTCCAACGGCTGCGGCGGGTCCGGCGGC
>VGRO01000281.1 GCA_016875335.1 Deltaproteobacteria bacterium
AGGCAAATGGGGCCCAACGAACAGCCGTTGCACTTCGGGCTGTCGCGCAAAGGTGGTGGCGTGCTTTCGGCCACCAAGGCCGCCCGCAAATCGCGCACCGCGGCACGGGTGGTCGCGATCAGGGTATCGTCCAGAACCACCCGCACGCGTCGCCGTGCAGCGGCGAACCACAAGGCACCCTCATGGACTTCGTAGCCGTTCTCACGCAACACCAGGGCCTGGGCGCAAACCTGAACGCGCTCGGGCGGCCAGGCGCCTTCGGGCGTGTCGGGCAAATCGCCTCGCTTGTAATCAACGGGCCGCACCGCTTCGCCCACGCCAGTCGCTTCGACCAAGTCGAGGCGAGCCGTGATGCCTTCGTCGTAGGCCGACAGCCACAGCGACCTGGCCACTTCGCGGCCCTCGATGTCCTCGGACAATGGCCACTGCCCGCGTTCTTCGTCCACCCGCGTGTGTGCACGCAAGCCGTCTTGCATCGCCGCGTCGGGGTGACTCTCGCCGTCGCGGTATTGCAGAACGGCCAACCGCGGGCAGTACGTCCAAGCGTTCAACGCGCTTGCAGCCATCAGCTCATACTCGCCGTCTTCACTGCAGCGCATCGGCACCTCCGTCGTTGCGGGTTGGGACACCGGCGCCGCCCTCCCCGAACTCCGGTCGGAACAACCCAAGCCCAAAGTGGTTGGAGTTGCCCAAGAAAATTGGCCCCTGAACCGGCGCCTCGAAGCTGATGTGCACCCAGTACCCCGGCCAATGGGTCGCCGGTCGTGGCCCGTTGTGTGCCGCCTGCCGGGTAGTCCACGACCAGTGCACGCGCATCGCGCCGACGTGGTCGAGCACTTCGACCCGTGCTGGCGTGCCGTGGCCCATCTGCGCGCACAGCCGCGCCACCTGCCGCTCGGGCAACTCCTTGGCCCGCGGGCGGCCGCGCGCATCAAACCGATGGCGACCTTGCGGCGGCACGAACGGCGTCAGCGACACCCAGCTGCGTGCCGAATCGAAGAGTTCTGCGCCGTCGTCGCCAAGAGGCAGGGGCAGCACCCGAAAGGCCTCGCCTTCACCTCGACCCCAACGCACCGGCCGCTGGGCGGCCGCAAAGACAGCCGCACGCTCGAAGGCAGCGAAGCCATCGGCCTTGAAGAGCAGCAAGCGGTCGGGCGCACCTCGCTGGCCGTAGAGCGGCCACAGCACCAAGTGGCGGTTCCCCGCCGCAAGGTGCCCGTCGCCGTGCTTGCCGGCCAGCGGTGCCAACATTTCTGCTTCGTCCGCGCTGAGGTCGTCGTAGCGCGCTTGCTCACCCGGCCGCAGTTGTCCGACCGCGGCGGCAACAATGGCGCCGCGCAATCGCTGGGTTGCGATGACGATCTCTGATTTTGGCGGCAGTTGACCGCCCGTTACGAGCAATGCCAGCGCGCGGGTCGGCTGCAGTTTTGGTGTGGTTGTCATGGCGAGGCTCCCTTGCTACAAGACGCGGCGCTCACGGCTGTCTGACCGGAGGCACGCATGAACTGGTTAGTGAGCATGATCGGCATGGGCGCAAGGGCCCGTGGCAACCGCTATGCGCCGACGCTTGTGCGGGTGCCGTGGGCCAGCCACGCCGAGCGGCCGATAGCGGAGCCCTACCACCAACACGCGCTGCTGCGGGCGCTGCGCCCGGACCGTTTCTTGCTGGTCGGCACCACCGAAGCTATTGAAACGCATAGCCCCTTGCTCAGCGCGGACAGCCCACAACCCATCGATCAGGCGATTGCCGTGCCGGCGTGCCACAACGAAGCCGAATTCTGGCAGATGTTCGACACCTTGGCGTCGTTGTTGGCTAGTCAGCTCGACCCGCGCGAGCGCCACGAGATTCACCTCGACTTGACCCACGGTTTCCGCGTGCAGCCGATGTTCCTGCTTGCCGCCGTGCGTTACGTCACGCGGTTGGTCGGCGACCAGACCGTGATCGGAGGCACCTACTACGCCATTTTCGACGAAGATGGCCAGGCGACCACGTTGCAGCGCGTGGCACCAGTGCTCGAGATGGAGCGCATCGCCGAAGATGTGCATGCGCTGGTGGCGTATTCGCAGCCATTGCCGTTGGCCCTGCGTCTCGACCGCGCGTTGCGGGCCGAATCTAAACGCTTGGCGCAGGCCAAGTTGCCTATTCCCAAGGAATTGAGCGCGCTGCGCGCCCTGGCCGACCAATTGGACGTGTTTGGCACGGTCGTCGGCGTCAACTGCACGCCGGTCGCGGCCGACGTTGTGCGCGCAGTCTGCGACAAGGCTGCGCTGGCTCAGACGCTGGCAGGCGATCTGCGACCCGTGGCATTGGCGTTGCTGCGACTGCGCGATGAACTGCAAGCCCAATTGCCAGGCCATGCCCACGAACTGTGGCGTTGGCACGTGGCCCTGGCGCGTTGGTGCGCGAAGCGGGGCCTGCTGCAACAGGCGCTCACCCACGCTGAAGAACTGCCGGTCACGCGCGCCTGCGAGGAAACCGGCCGCGACCCGCTGCACCGCGACCAGAGGTTGCCGGTAGCGGAATGGCTCAACAGCCTGGGGCGACCGCCGCGACCCGGTAGCGTCTTGCCAGCGGTGCCCATGCCCGACGCCTGGAGGCCATTTGCTCAGGTCTGGGCCCCGGTCAAGGCCCAACGCAACGACGTCAACCACGCCTATACCGGCCGTGGCGCCAACCTCGATACCGCGCGCAAGGCTGGCCACGACATTCGCGCCGCTGTCGAGAAGTTGTTGAGCTTGCACGAGACGCACCAAAGGTTGCCGCCGCTCTCGATCTAGGGGCGGTTACGAATTGGGCGACTCGGCCAGGCGCGGGTACTTCTTGCACCAGCCTTGCCAGACCACGTCGTGCACAGCCGGTTGGCCAAAGGTACGCGCGACCCAGACGGCGTAGGCGACCTCGGTTGGATCGCCGCGCATGCCGTTGCCCAGTCGGCTGTCGATGCTGGCGAAGGCGTTGTCGCGGTCGCGCAGACGGCGGCCAGAGGCAGCAAAGGCCCGCAACTCGGTCGCAAGGTTGTACAGCGACCTGCCCAAGTTGGTTGCCGGCATGGCCATCGCGTCGACCGCAGACAGGGCCGGGGCCGGCGGGGGCGCTGCCACGGACTGTGCGGCTGGCGGCGGCGCCAAGGCTGCTGCGCAGTCCGCCACAATCGCGCCCAGGCCGGGGTCCGGAGCACCGAATTCGCACAGCAGCCAGCCGAAGGGCAGCAGATCGGTTTGCTGGCCCTTGGCGTTGGCGGCCAACCACACCGTATGCGCCTCAGGCTCCGGCGGGCGGTCGCGTCCGACCATGCGGATTTGCCGGAGGCCCTCGACCGTCAGGCATTCCGCCCCGCAGTGTTTGCCAACACGCACAACGAAAGCGCGCGGGTTGGCCACGTCGACCGCGGTCAGGATTTGACGCATGGCCATCAACCAGGGCCGGGCGACGGCGCCCCGGATGTTTGGCTCTTCCGTTTCGCGGAGAAACTCGCGGCGGCTGAAGCGGTTGACGGCCTGCGCCAGTTGGGTCGGCGTGGGCGCGTCGAAGTTGGGCATCTTGCGATCATCGAATCGGCACCCTAGGGCAGCTGGGTTGTCCCAGCGCTCCACGGTGGCTCTCCACGCTGCAGATTGCATCGGCGCCACCACTTCGACCAACGACTCCAAATGCGCCTTGGGCGGCTTGTTGGATTTCTTGTAGCGGTTGACCTGGGCGCAGACTTGGGTGGCGGCCGCGCCCGTGCTATCGCTGAACCGCAAGAGATGCAAGAAGCTCGTGGCGAACTTGCCGCCAATTACCAATTCCTCCATCTCGTCAGCAAAGCGAAAGCGGGGTATGGTCCGGCCGTCGTGGACGAGGTCATCGACAATCGCCGTCCGCACCGCACCTTTGAGGCTGCTGCCCGGCAAATACGCCGCGTGGTCGATGGCCGCAAACGCCGTCCTCGCAATCTCGGCTTGGTTGCCGAGCTGGGCCAACAACCGCACCCGGCCGCGGGCGATTGCTCGCACGGCCTCGACTCGGTGCGCATAGAACCCGCGCAGTTTGGCTGGAATGCCGGCAGCATTGCCGTCGGTCAGCAACCCGACCAGTTCCGCGCGCTCCTGCCCCGCCAACGCCAGCCGGGTCGGATCGAACGCCAGCAGCCAGTCGCCATCCTGGACGTACTCGGTCGGCAAATAGTCATCGCCACAGCCGATGTGGATGGGCGAAAGCGGCGTGCAGTGCAGCACATGCGAGGCAAAGAAGTTCACAGCTGCCCCACCTCGATCGGCACCACCGGCGCGTAGCCTTGGTGCACGGTCTCGGGTATTGCCCGCGATAAGCGCCCGCCGCCGCCCAGCCCCGCGCCGCAAAAACTGGTCTCGCGCATTTCGGCCGGCGTCAACACCGCCCCGGCATCCGCCAACACGACCGGGTTCTTGAACGGTTGACCGGTGAGCGCCGCGCGATTGCCGTGCCGCCCAAACCGCAGCACCGGTTGGTACCACGAGCGATCGGCGCGCCAAGCTTGCCCGGCCGACTGCGGGGCCGTCGGCCCCAACGTGAGCCAGGCGTCGGCACGAGCGACCTTTGGCCACCGGTGTTGGGTGACTGCATCGACTGTGAACCGCCCGCGGCCGGTGCTGGCATCCTTGCCGTAGCCGCCGCCGCCGATGTCCAGGAGCAACACTTCAAAGTCGGCGATGGCCAATCGTTCGCTGTCGATAACCGCGTACAGATCGAGATCGCCCGAACCGTCGGCGCCGCGGTACCACTGCACGTCCACTTGATATGGGGCGAACCCAAGCCCCTTTCCTGTGGTGCCGGTCTGCCGATTGATGCTGTTGTGTTGGTCTGTCGCAGCAGCTATCCACGGCAGTGCCACGGCATGCTTGCGCCACTGTCTTATCGGCGTCGCCACCGCGGTGAGCCCGACCCATTTGCGGGCCTTTTCCGCCTTGCGCTGAGCCGGGTCTAGCAGGGTGCCGGCCAACCACACCGGCGTGGGACAGAACGGTCGCGGCAAATAGTCCTTGGGCGATGGATCGCCAAGCACGGCGAATGGTCGACCGGCACCATAGCCGTCGAGCAACTCGACTAGGCGCGCTTCGCCAAATCGCTCGACGACGGCCCAGCACAGGTGGCCGAACAGCGTATCGCCGCGCAACGGCGTCGCAAACGCCGATCGGGCGCGCAATGTGACGCGCAGAGTCAACACGTTACGCCTCGCCAAACGGGTCGGCAGGCAGTTGCACGGGTTCGCCGTCCAGCCGCAGGTCATCGAATGCGACCCGCCCGTAGCCGCGCGACACCTGGCCGCCCAGCCCATCGAGTTCCAACAGCTTGATGCCGGCGAGGATACTGCTGCGCAGCGCACTTTGGTCGTCGCCATCCATCACTTTCCAGCGCAGTTCAAAGTCGAACTCCGCGCCGGACGGCACCCGCTCAAAGAACCGGGGGCCGTTGCGATTGGCCGTCCCGGTAATGCGGTCGATGCCAACCTCGGCCTTGACTTCGGTGATAGGCTCATTGCGGGCCTCGCGGGCGGCGATCCACGCCTTGGTCAGCGAGGCGTCTGAAAAGGCGAGGCGGGTCGGCCCCAGCCGCGCAAGTTCGCGCTCGTCGGCGCTGCCCGGCGGCGGGAAGCCAAAGAGCCGCAGAATGGCTTCGGCGTTGGCGTGCTTGTCGCCTTGCAACTCCCGCAGGTGCTCCAGCTTGACCGGATCGCCTTCGGTAACGCCGATGACCCCCGCGCGCCACTCGAGTAGCGACCGGATCTTGCCTTTTTGCGACGAGCCAGGGATGTAGGGGTGGTTGGTGTGCGGGTGGCGCTGCACGGTCTTGTCGGCGCCGCCGATGTGCATCTCGGTGTCGCCCGCACCGATGAGCATGCCGGTGCGCAGGCGCAGCGTCGCGCGGAATTGGCGGATGGCGAGCAGTTGGGTGGGCATGGACTCCTCCGATGGATAGCGGGCTGGGCTAACGACGGCCTGCGCTGCGTTCGTGTTGCTTGCCAAAGGCCAGCACGGCCTCGAAAAACAGCTTGGCGTTGTGCAGTGCCGCCGGCGTGGCGTTGGCGCGGACATGGGTGAGGCATTCCGTCAGGAATTCGACGAACGCCCGCGACACCAACGGTTGCTT
>VGRO01000282.1 GCA_016875335.1 Deltaproteobacteria bacterium
GGCGCAGGCGCGGGCGCACGATCCCTTGGCGCGGCAGGCGCTCCTGCCGGGGCATGGGGTGGCTCGGTCGCCCCGGCCGATGGACCCCGACCGTGCAGCCAGAATGCGACGGCGAGACTGCCGACCACCGCCAGGAACCCGAACAGGTAGAGCGGCGCCAGCGACCGGCGCGGCGGCGGTTCTGGGGGCTTTACGCCGCCATGGGTGGACCCGCGCACGGCGCGCGCAGGTAGCGGTGGGGCCGCCTCCAAGCCTTGGACTGGGGCGGGCGGGCGCGTCGACGCATGGTCGCGGTTGGCTGGCGCAGCAGGCGGCGGAGGCGGAACTGCGACCTTGGCAGGCGCGATGCCGGCGGCGCCCGGCGCGTGCAGATGCTCGCCGCGGGCCAGCGGTTCGAGCGCCTCGCGCATGGCGGTCGCGGACTCGTAGCGCTCTTCGGCGGCCTTGGCCAGCGACTTGCCGACCACGCTGGCAAAGGCGGCGCTGACCCCGGCGACTTGGGACAGGTCAGGCGGCGCGTCGTTGACCTGCATCATCAGCACCGTGAACGTCGAATCGCCGCGAAACGGCACCCGGCCGCTGACACACTGGTACAGCACGACGCCCAGCGAATACAGGTCGCTCCTGGCATCGACTGCCCGGCCCATCACCTGCTCTGGGCTCATGTAGGCCGGTGTGCCGAGCGCCGTCCCCGCTTGCGTCAGTTGTTGCTGCTGGTCCCCCGACTTGGCGATGCCGAAATCGAGCACCTTGATGACGGTCTCGCCCGCACCCAGGTCGTGCAGGAACAGGTTGGACGGCTTGAGATCGCGGTGGACCAGGTTGACGCGGTGGGCCTCAGCCAGGCTGCGCAGCGCGGCGCACGCGATGGTCGCTGCCTCTTGCTCGCTCATGCGCTTGCCCTGCGCCGAATACTCGGCCAGGCGGTCCGCGAGCGTGACACCCTGCAGGCGTTCCATCGCCAGGTAGAAAAGGCCGTCGTCGCTCTGGCCGAAATCGAAGACGCGAATGGTGTTGGGATGTTGCAGGCCGGCAGTGATCTTGGCTTCGAGAAAGAAGCGCTTGACCGCCGCAGGGTCGTGCACCGTGTCGATGAGCAGCGTCTTGACAGCCACCTTTTGGCCGGTCCCGGTGTGCTGGGCGTCGTACACCGCGCCCATGCCGCCCTTGCCGAGCGTGCCCACGATGCGGTAGCGGCCGGCGAACACGGTGCTGAGCGGTAGTTCGCCAGACTTGGGCACCACACCGGGGACGATCGTCGCCATGCCGTCGGTGGGGCAGAACAGGCCCTCTGTGGTCAAACCGCATTCCAGGCAATTGCGCATCGTCGGGGCCCTTTGCCGCCCAGGGCGGCGCGCCGAACATACCACGCTGGGGCGGCGCGGTCACCGCGAGGTCAACATCCGGGGCGCGGCAGGTCTTTGACGCCATCACCGGCCTTTTCGTGCTAGGATTGCGCCCCCGCCGCGCGTCTGGCGGCCTGAGTGCACGATGAACCGCTTTGTTTTTGCCGCCCTGCTCTGCCCTGCCCTGATCGTCGGCGCCTGTTCGGAGAAGTCCGCGCCCCTCGCGCCGCCGACCTCGCTGCAAGCGCCCAAGCCGGGCGGCCCCACCGAACCCAAGCCCAACCAGCCCGGCGCCGCGGTGGCCGATGGCGAAAAGCCCTCGCCCCACGTCTGCGACCACGCCGCCAACCCCGCATGCGCGGTCGAGATCGACCCCAAGGTGGCCGCCGAACACGGCCCGGCCCAGGCCCTCGACGGCGACAAGTATGGCCAGGGCGTGACTCTGGCGGAGTCGGTGTCGGTGAGCGAACTGGCGGCCAACCCCGAAAAATACGCCGGCCGCCGGGTGCGCATCGAAGGCGAGGTCGAGGACGTGTGCCAGATGGCCGGGTGCTGGTTCACCGTCAAGAGCGACACGCCGGGCAAGACTATGAAATTCAAGGTCACCGACGGCGTGATGGTGTTCCCGCAGAGCGCCAAGGGCAAGTGGGCGGTCGCCGAAGGCATGGTGCGCAAGATGGTGCTCGACCTCGAGGCGACCAAGAAGGTGCTCAAGCACGAGGCTGACGAGCAGGGGCGCCCCTTCGATCCGGCCAGCGTCAAGGAACCGATGACGATCGTGCGCATCGACGGGCTGGGCGCGATGATCCGCGCCAAGAAGTAGGCGGAGGGCCCATGTTCCAGAGCAACTTGCTGGCCGGCGAGGTCGTCCTCATCACCGGCGGCGGCACCGGACTTGGCAGGGCAATGGCCGAGCGCATGGGCGCACTTGGCGCAAAGGTCGGGGTCGTCGGCCGTCGCGAGGATCCGCTGCGCGAGACGGTCGAAGCCATTGCGTCCGCGGGCGGGACGGCGGCGTGGGCGCGCTGCGACGTGCGCGACCCTCAAAGCGTCGCCGCGGCGACCGACGCCATCGAAGCCGCCCTCGGGCCGGTCACGGCGCTTGTCAACAACGCGGCCGGCAACTTCCTGGCGTGCGCCGAAGACCTGTCGGCCAACGCGTTCGACGCAGTGGTCAAGATTGTGCTGCACGGCACCTTCCACTGCACCAGCGACCTGGGGCGCCGCTGGATTGCCCGCGGCAGCAAGGGCCAGGTGCTGTCGATCGTGACCACCTACGCATGGACGGGGTCGGCTTTCGTGCTGCCGAGCGCCTGCGCCAAGGCCGGCGTGCTGGTCATGACCAGGTCGCTGGCGGTCGAGTGGGCCACCTACGGCATCCGCTGCAACGCCATCGCGCCCGGCCCGTTTCCGACCGAGGGCGCCTTCAGCCGGCTGATGCCCGCCGACGCCCACGACGAGGCGCTGCGCCAGGTGCCGCTCGGCCGCTTCGGCGAACCGGCGGAACTGGCCAACCTCGCGTCCTACCTGCTGAGCCCCATGAATGCGTGGATGACCGGCGAATGCGTGACGCTGGACGGCGGCGAGGTGCTCAAGGCCGGCCAGGAGTTCAGCCGCATGACCGACTACCCGCGCGACGAGCTGCGGGCCGGCCTGGCGATGCTGCGCCCACCGAAATCCTCTAAAACCTAGCGCTGTAGCGATGACGACGACCGCGGACAGGCGGCCCGCGATCGGCTATGCGCTGGGCCTTGCGTGCACCTTCGGCCAGGTCGCCTGGTCGTGGCACATCGGCCCGCAGCCCAAGGGCGAACACGCGCCGCCGAGCATGGCGGTGTGGATCGCCAATCAACTGGGCTTTTGGGCGCTGGCCTGGCTGGTGGCGACCCTGGCGTGCACGCCGCTGCGGTGGTGGACGGGCGCGACCTGGCCCGGCCTGTGGCGCAAGCGGCTGGGGCTGACGGCGTTTGCGCTGGCGCTGCTGCATGTCGGCGTATGGGTGGTCGGCGAGCGCGCCGGCGACCTCGCGCGCATCATGGACGATGTCACCTCCCAACCGTGGATGATGCTGGGGCTATTTGCGTTCGCGCTGGTGTGCACGCTGGCGGCGACCTCGCCCACAGACATCGCGCGGCGGCTGGGCGGCGTGCGGTGGCGGCGCGTGCATCGGCTGGTCTATGTGGCCGCGGTGGCGGCGTGTCTGCACTACGCGCTGCGCGACGGCGCCGATCCGCAGCATTGGATTGGGTTTTCGCTGGCGTTGACCGGTCTGCTCTGGGCGCGCTGGGCTCGATCGGCGAAGGCTGCTGCGCGGTAGCCGCTACTGCGCCACGCACTTGGCGCTTGCGTCACAAAACGCCGTCAGGCCGCAGCGGCTGCCGGACGGCAGCTTCTTGTGCACGCAACCGGTGGTCGGCTCACAGGTGTCGGTGGTACAGGGGTCTTTGTCGTCGCAGGCGGCCCGCGGGATGGTTGCGCACAGGCCGGCTGCGGCGCAGGAGGGGTAGCCCCACTGGTCGCGGCGGAAGGTGAAAGGCGCGGGATCGCCCGATAGATTGCGGCCCAGGCCGACGACCGAGCCGTCGCTGTGCATGGCGATGGCGCTGTTGAAGGTCGTCGACGCCAACCCGAACGGGCGCTTCCAGGTCACGTTGAACCAGGGATCGATGGCGATCAGCGCTGCGCCAGTGTCACCAAGGCCCGTCGCGACCAGCGCGCCGTCGTCGCCGCGCACGACGTCGACAAGGCCGTCCTCTTTGCCGGGCGATGGCAGGGTCCTCTGCCACAGGATCGCCCCTTTGGGATCCAGGCGCAGCCACCAGAGGTCGCGCACGGTGTCTCCGAGCGGCGTCCAGCCTCCCACCGCCACGAACCCGCCGCCGGGAAGCGCGGCGATGTCGCCAAGGCTATCGGTGTGGGGGCCGCCCAGCAAGGCCTCGGTCAGCTTGCCACTGGCGTCGACCGTCGCCAACAGGGCGTCGTAGTGCAGCCCTTGGTAACGGTAGCCCACCGCAACCGCGTGCTGTTCGCCAGCGTCCACGGCGATCGCGCCAAAGATGTTGTATTGGCCCAGTTGGGCCGCGTAGTTGGAGTGGCTCGTCCACTTGACGTTGAGACTGGCATCGATGCGCACGATGACGGGCTTTGTGGTGTTGCCGGGGCCGACGACCTGCTCGCCCACGAACACGGGATCACCGCCCCAGGTTGTGGCCCCGTAGAGTCGCACAGAACCAAACGTCACCTTCTGCAGCTTTGGACACGAGTTGTTCAAGGCCGTCGCGTCGCCCACGTAGGCCTCCTGCCAGCCGAGCAGCAGTTTGCCACCGGACATCTCCATGAAAGTGACGTAACCCGGCAGCGTGCACACCGTCTGCGGCAAGTCACCCAACGGGACGCGGGAAAGCGACGACACATTTCCCGTGTGGACATAGTAAACCGTGCCGTCCTGGGCCGTCGCGGCGACACGATACTCCGTCGTCGTCGCCCCCGACGCCTTGTGAAAGTAGGCGTAGTCGTTGGCCGGTCCCAGCACGCACGAACCGTTGCTGCACTTGCCAGTCGTGCACTTGTCCGCCGCGCACACCTCGGTCGTGGGGACGCTCTGGCATCCCTTGTCCACCGTGCAGGCGTCGGTCGTGCACACGTTGCCGTCGTCGCACAGCACCAGCGCGCCGACGCACTTGCCGCCGGCGCACTGGTCGAACTGCGTGCACGGGTTGCCGTCAGTGCAACTTTGGCTGGTCGGCGTGACCTCGCAGGCGCCGGTCACCGGGTTGCAGGCTTCGACCGTGCATGGGTTCTTGTCGTCGCACGGCTTGGGCGCGCCGGCCACGCACGCGCCGCCCTGGCACACGTCGATGAGCGTGCACGCGCTACCGTCGTTGCAGGCCAGCTGATTGGCCACCTTGACGCAACCTTGCTTGGCGTCGCAGCTGTCGTCGGTGCAGACCTCGCCGTCGTCGCAGTTGAAGAGCGGCCCGGGCACGCACTTGCCCGCCTTGCAAGCGTCGCTGCTGGTGCACAGGTTGTTGTCGGTGCACTTGGCAGCGTTGGCCGTCTGGCTGCAGCCGACTTCTTTGTCACACGCGTCATCAGTGCACGGGTTGCCGTCGCCGCAGGTCTTGGCGCCG
Organism: Deltaproteobacteria bacterium; assembly: GCA_016875335.1. Classification (GTDB taxonomy): domain Bacteria; phylum Myxococcota_A; class UBA9042; order UBA9042; family UBA9042; genus SXRM01. The sequence continues at coordinate 5,477 of VGRO01000282.1, forward strand.
ATGTCGGTGAAGACGCAGTTTCCGCTCGCCTTGTCGCAGCCGTTCGCGGTGCAAAGGTTTTCGTCGTCGCACACCTTGCTCACCCCCGGCGCACACGCCGTCGCGGTGCAGGTATCGCCGAGGGTGCAAGCGTCGCCATCGCTGCACGGCGCGGCGTTGGCGGTATAGACGCAGCCCTTGTCGGCAAGGCAGGTGTCGTCGGTGCATGCGTTGCCGTCGCTGCACGCCTTGACCACACCGCCGCATGTGCCGTTGGCGCAGCCGTCTTGCGCGGTGCAGGCGTTGCCGTCGTCGCATGCTCCGCTCGCCGGGGCGTGGTCGCAGCCGCCGGCCTTGCCGCAGGCATCCGCAGTGCACGGGTTGTTGTCGTCGCAGTTGAGCGCCGGCCCCGACACGCACACCGCAGCCTTGCCATCGCAGGCGTCGCCGAGGGTGCAGGGATTGCCGTCGCTACACGGCCCGGAGGCGGGCGCGGCGCTGCAGCCGCCCACTAGTACCTCAGGCCCGAAATTCGCGCCGGGTTCCGGCGCGCAACAGGGCTGAGGTACTTCCGGCCGCGGCTGCGGCCGGCCGCGGGGGTGAGCGCGCATGGGCGCGCGAGGGGGCTGCGAGCCCCC
>VGRO01000283.1 GCA_016875335.1 Deltaproteobacteria bacterium
ACTTCCGCCCATGACGAGGTAGGCCTCGCCCTGCTTCAATCCCTTCCCGGCCAAGCGTTGAACCTGCCACGGGGCAAGCGCGCTGGGTTCCTGGGAAGGCAACAAGTCCTCGATGGTCGAGAACCAGTCGGCATACGGGGTGCCAGCCTTGGGTCCGTGCGTCGGCGTAGCCTTTGGCGGCGGTGCCTCACCTTCGCGCCAGGCGCGCAACAACAACCGCTTGCGGTGGGTCGGTGCGCCGTAGTCTGCCGAATCGTACACGGCCACATCATGCTTGTAGCCCTGCTTGTCCAGCTCCCCGACAATCAGCCGGACGGCCTCGCTTTTGGCGTATTCGGGCACATTTTCGAGCGTGAAGTAGCGCGGCTTCGCTTCACGGATTGCCCGCGCCGTGGCCTTTGCCGTTTCAATGTCGAGCGGCAGTTCCGCCGCGTTCGCCTTGGCCTTGCTGAACGACTTGCACACCGGGGAAGCGTGAAGGTGGTCGATCCCGTCGAACTGCCCGAAGTCCACATCCCGAACGTCGCGGTTGATAACGGTCGAGCCGTGAGCCTTGCCGTGATGCGCGGCAATCCGCGTGTCCATCTCGACGGCAGCAATCGGGTCAACGATGCCGCGCAAGCCTTCCTCAACTAGCCCGCCGCCAGAGAATAGCGACACGCCGCGAGGTTTCTGCTCCAACGCGCCCGCACCCGGCGTCCCGCCCTTGGTCAACCGAATCTTTGACGTGTCAACGCCGACAGCCTTGGCAATCGCCATCGTCGCGGTGGCGACCGTCTTGCCAATCCCGAAGTTCCGTTGCAGGTTGGGGATCGTGAACGCCTGGTCCGCCGGGACCGCCACGCCGGGAACCTTGTCGCGGGGAACCCAAACCGTCCCAGCCTCGACCTGCGGCAACACGCCCGCCGACTCTGCCGCCAGTTCTGCGCTTACCGTCTTTTGCGCCGCAGCCTCGGCCTTGGCAACCGCTTCGGCAACCTTGGCTTGCGCTGCATCAAAGACTGGATCGCCTGTCGGGCCATAGTCTCCACGCTCCGCAGCGACCTTGCGCCGATCCTTCTCCGCGGCCAGAGCGGCGTGGATGTCGTTTGCCTTGGCGTAGGCGTCGGTATCGCCAAGCCGTTCGGCCTGATTGCGGATGTTTTCAATCGACGCCAGCGCATCGTCCAACCGAACGTCGGTGATGTGCGGCAGCCCTTCAGGCTTCGCCATGGCGGTTTCGGTGGACCGCGGAGCCACAGCGTCGGCCATGGCCTGCATGTCGGCGGCGGCAACTCCTGCCTGCGCTTCTGCGGCGCGAGCAACCCCAACGTCCGCTTGCGCAGCCTTCCGGGCCGACTGGTCACCACGCGGCACAATGGCAAGGTCAACTGGCGACACTTCGGGCTGAACTGGTTGCGGGCGTTTGCCCTTCTTTGCGGCCTTCGCCATCTGCCGCGCGATAAGCTCGGCCAGGTTCTTGATTGCCGCCCGCGCCGCGTCCGCGTTGTGCATCATCTGCTCAAGGATCGCCGTTGCACGCGCGTCGGCCTGCTTGGCTCCGTTGACCAGCACCCGCTCAATCGTCGCTAGAATGTCGGCGGGCATGTTGGGCAGGCCAGCCTTGTCGCGCAGGAACTTTCGGGTCAGCACTTGCGCAAACCTGCCGGTCGCGGCCTGAACCTTCGGGAACTTGGCGATTTGCGCGGCAGGGTCAGCGAACATCGTCCATGCCGAGAACGGAGCCTCCGCCCACACGCTTTCGCCAAACGGCTTGTCCATGCCAGCGACAACCGCGATGGGACCGCCGACCAAGCCAGCGCCCACCGCCTCGCCCCACTTCTCGCCGCGCTCCATTTTCTGCGTTAGCGTCTGGTCCTTGGGAACGACCGTGATGCCGCCGAGTTCGTTCAGCAACTCCGCAAGGCCGACAAACGCCTCTGCCACATCGACGCCAAGGTTCCCAGCTAGTTGAGCCGCGCCAGCCAACGTCCCTTCCGGCAGGCGGCGCGTTTTCCACTGGGCCTCTTGCTCAACCGCTGCCTTCCAGACCCTTGGTGATAGCGTCGGCAAGCCCTTTGCTCGCGCCTCTGTCATCGCAGCGGCCAGCCGCTTGTCCATTTCCCGCGAGGCGTCAGTTGGGATAATCGTCCCGCCCATCCCACTCGGAGTTATCTTTGGCCCATACGCAAGAAGGGTGCCCAGCAGCGATTCGTCATCCTTACCGCTCCCAACCGGCGACCCGGAGATACCCTTGATTGCGCCATACGCCTTTGGGAGCGCCGTCGCCACCTTCACATGCGGCAACTCAAATTCCTCCCCCGCATCCGGCGCAGCCTCCACAAACTTATCGAACGCCTTGCGGGCGAGCCAGTCCTTTGTCAAGTGGTCTGCGGCACGAGCGGACAAGACCTTTTCGTCAGGGATGTCCGCGAACTCTACCTTTGGAACCGGCGTGCCTTTGAGCGGGTTCGGACTAGGCCGTCGCCCCAGGTATGGCGAACCCATCACGCCCTTGAAAACGACAGGCGCATACCCTGAATTTCTTGCGAAATCCGCGTCCTTAGCATCCTTCGCCGCCTTTCGCGCTGCCCCCGCAGCCTTGGCCGCGTCATACGCAAGGTCCGCGTCGGCCACCGGGTCAATGCCAAGCTCGGCCAACCGCTCCTTCACCTCGGCGTCTGGCACGCCAGCGGCTTTGGCTTTCTGGAGCTTTTCGAGAAGCGTTGGCATGGCTAATCAATTATCTCTCTGGCGGCCGGTCTGGTTTTGGCGGGTGCGGGGCCACCCAAAAGCTTCGACCCAAAGTAGGCGCGAAGCTTGCGGCGCAGGTCGTCAGTCTCGGCCCCAAAACTTGCGGCGTCGGTCTTGCGCTGGCGGGCGACCTCAAACGCTTTGTCGGCGGCTTTCGCGGCTTCCTCGGCCTTGGCGGCGTCCTTCTGCGCTTCCTCAAACGCAGCAGCTTGAGCCTCCGCCCTAGCCTTGTCCCTTGGGTTGCTAGGAACGGTGTCGGATGCTGGACGCACCTTCTCCGCGTCGGCCTGCAACTTCGCCGCAATCTCGCGCTGCTTCCTGGCGAAGTCCAGCGCGTCATGTTCCAGTACGTCCGCCGACTTGACCGCTTCGGCGTGGTCCTTGACCACGGTCTCGTAGAGTTTGAGCAAGTGCTTTACGCGCTCGCCTTCTTGCTTTCCGCCGCCGCCGCGTTTGCGTGCCATCTTGAACTTCGCCAGCGCCAACTTGATGTCCACAGCCATCTTGTCGATCTTTGCTCTCGCCGCGTCGGTGTCCGCCTCCAACTTCTTGCGCCTGGCGTCGAGTAGCCCCCTGCGATCGGCGGCTTGTGCGCGGGCATTTTCAGCCTGTGCGCGCATACGGTCAGCGCGAGCGCCGCGCTCTGCCGCCTTGTCTGGCGCTTCGTCCTCAATCTGGTCAGCGCGTTCCTCTGCCAGACCGGCTTGAGCCTCGCGCAGCCGCCGTTGTGGGGCGTAGCCAAGCACCTTCTCGGCCAACTCCTGCGCCTTGAGCCGTTGGATTTCCCGCTGAACCTCTGTCCCGCTGGCGTCCGCGATGGGCGGAAACAACGCGCGAGCCTGCGCCATGAGCCGGTCTTGCGGTTCGCCGGAAATCAGGTCGGCAAACGACGAGATCGGGGCGCGGGTGCGCTGAACGTCACGCAGTACTTCGGCCTGCTTCTCCAACGTATCGGCGGCGCGGGCCTTCTGCCACAACTCCGCGACTTCCAGCGGCGCAGCGGCAAGCGTGGCTGCGTCCTCGCGGCCCTCCTCGACCTCGCGCGCGTCGGATTCCACTTGCTCCCGGCGGCGCAACTCTTGGCGAATCGCCTCAGCGCGGCTGCGGGCAAGCGGGGTATTGGCCGACTCCAAGGCGGCAATCGCCCTGTTCAGCAGTTCCGGCGGCTTAGATTCGATGTCGCGCAAAGCCGCGTCGTTGGCAAGCGCCAGCGCGGGGCGGTCGGTATCACGGTGTAGTTCAGTCGATGGGCGCACCAACATGGTGTGGTCGCCCTCGTAATGCGTTGGCAACTCCTTGGCGAGCATCCCGTGAATCTTGGCAACTTCGGCAGCCCACGACAGTTCCTCCGGCGTTTCCGGGTAGAAGTTTGTTTTGGTTTTTGTCGCGGGCGTTGTCGGCTCTGCTGCGACCGGCGATTTCCCAGGTTGCGCGAGCGGCGGGACTGGCGGGGCTGCGTCGTCCGCCGGAAAAATCATGCGCTCACGCGGCGTCCACGCCTTGTCTACCAACGCGCGGCTTGACTCCCGCTCCGGCTTCGGCTCAATCCCAACCGCTGCCGGCGGCTTCGCTTCGCTTGGGCCACCGGGAAGTTCGCCTCTGGCAACGTCCAGCGTTGGACCGGCAGCAGGCGCTTCACCAAACACGGGCGCTGTGCGTGGGCCGGAGCCAGTCGGCGCTTCTGTGTCCACGTCATCCGGCAGGTCAACGCTCCACCGATCCTCTCCGCTTGGGCGCGGCGAGGACCACGACGGCGCGGGCGGCTCCTGCGACAACGCGCCCTTACCAAAGATGGTTTCGCCTTCAGGTTCCTGCAATGTGAACCCGCCGCCTGTGTCGACCAACGGCGTTGGCGACTTGGCAATCGCCCGCTGCTGCATCGCGTTGTACCGCTCTGCCGCCTTTTTGAGCCGCGCATCCTCAATACCGTGCTTTGCCAGTTGACCGCCGCGAATCAGCGCCCCAACCAGCGGCGACGACACCGCCGCGTTGGCGAGGTTGAGCCACCCGCCAAACTGCTGCGTCTTGTCGCGCTCCCGCGATTGCTGTTCTGGTGTCGCGCCGGGGATGAACGCGGACGTGTCGCGAATGATGCGGGCCACGGTCGCCTCCTAGATGTCCCAAGCGCCTTGAACGTCATAGTCGCCCGACAGCACTTCGTCGTCGAGCCACGCCAAGAACCGGGCGCGCTGATCTGGGGGAAGTTGCGGGGCGAGTTCCGCCTTGGCTTTTGCCACAACCGCGCGCTTGTCGTCGTCGGTAGACCAAATGCTGCTCCTTTCGTCAAGCCACTTGTCCACTTGCGCGCGAAGCTCCCGCTCCTTTTGGTCATAGCCGCGTTCAATGTCAAGCATCTTGCGCCGCTCTGCCGCCGCCTCGGTTTCCGCCGCCGCGACTTCCTCGCCTGCAAGCGCCTGTTGCCTAGACAGTTCCGCAGCCTTCATCCCGAAATCGGCGCGCTGCGCACCCTCCGCGATCCCGCGCTCTGCCGCCGCTTGATTGCCAATGGCAAGGATGGCTCCGCCGCCGCCGCCAGCCCGCGCCTGAATGTTTGCCAAGCTCTGCGCCGACCGACGCCGAAGGTCACGCTGCGCCGCCGCCTGCAAGTCCTTGAGCGCGCGTTGCTGTTCGCCAAACTGGTCGGCAGTCCTGCGCTTGGCCGCAACCTGCTTTTCGATGCTTTGCAGGTACTTGCCGCGCTCGGCCTTTTCCTCACCGAAACTGGCGTCCTGCGTGGCGTAGGATGGCGTAGTTGGTTTGTCCTCACCGAATCTCGGTGAGGACAAACCAAGGAGGGTTTTCTTTATGCTTGCCATGATCCACCTACGCAGCGACCGTTTGACGGCCAACCAGAATCACCCACTCGCCACCTTGACCGACCCGCACATCGTCCGCTGGACCGCCGTCCAAACCGACCGTAGGATCGCTCTTTTCCCAGCGGATTTCAAGCATCGTTTCCTTGCCCTGCGTTGCCGGTGTGGCAAACGCGCCGCCACCAAACGCGGAAGGCATGACCCCCGCCTGCGTGCGTCCAGCGGTCGTCGTGTTGGCGTCGCCCACAAAGAACGGTCTCCCCGACGCTTGCCAGGTGTTGTCGTCCCACAGCGGCGCAACCGGGTTCACCAGCGGCACGTTGAGGATGCGGAAACAGGCCGCGCCGTTGACCGTCAGCGAGTCGAGCGTAAACGTGCTTGCGTTTGCCCCGGTCCACCGGAGGAACGCCACTTGTTGCATACGGTAGTCGTCGCCCTTGAACCCGGAATGGATCGCAACGCCGACTTCCTGTTGGTAGGTCGCAGCGGTGCTTTCCGTGCCGACCGCGGCGTGCCCCACAATCTGCGCGACTGGACTC
>VGRO01000284.1 GCA_016875335.1 Deltaproteobacteria bacterium
GCGGCTGGAGGCGGCGCCGTCAGACTCGGGGCCAATGCGGCGGCGGCCGGTATCGCGGTGGGAGCTGGCTGCGCCGGCACCCCGCCAGCGGTCGGCGCGGTCGCGGTCGGCGCCTCGGCCACCGACCGAGTCACAGTCGCCGATTGGCTGCCCAGCCAAGCAGCGCCTCCTGCCACCGCGGTCACGGCAACAGCCACCAGGATCGGCCTGCGCGACCACCGCGGGCGGGTGGCGACAGCCGCGGGCGATGCGGCCGCTGGGTGCGCCGCGGGCGACGGCACCGGTGGCAAGGCTTGAAGGATGGTAGCGACGGCCGGCGCCGCACGGACGGTTCGCGTGGGCGCCTCGCTCGGCAGCACGGCAGTCCGCGGCGCCTCCAGGGCATCGCGCATCGCTTTGGCATCGGCGAAGCGCTGCGCGGGGTCCTTGGCCAGCGCCCGCGCTACCACGGCGCAAAACTCCGGCGACAGGGCCTGCGGCGCCACGGCGCCCACATCGGGCGGCGGCGTGTCGGCATGCTGGAAGAGCACGGTCAGCGGGTTCTCGTCCACGAACGGCGGCCGGTCCGCAACGCACCGAAACAGCAGGGCGCCCAGCGCATACAGGTCGCTGCGCCCATCCACCGGGATGCCGCGGCACTGTTCGGGGCTCATGTACGCCGGCGTGCCCAGCGCCGCGCCGGTCTTGGTCAGCGACGAGTCGGCGGTGCGGGCGATGCCAAAGTCGAGCACCTTGACCAGCGGCCGGTCGGGCGCGTCGCCCGGGCACAGCATCAAGTTGGCGGGCTTCAGATCGCGATGCACCAGCCCGGCGGCGTGCGCCTCGTTCAGGCTCTTGAGCACTTCGATGCCGATAAAGACCGCGGTGTCCTCGTCGGTCGGCCCCTCGTCGTCCAGGCGCGTCTGCAAGGTCCTGCCCTGCAAGAGCTCCATAGCGAGGAAGAAGGCGCCCTCCTCGGTCTGGCCGACGTCGAACACCCGCACGGTGTTGGCATGGCGCAGGCGCGAGGTCACCTGGGCCTCCTGCCAGAAGCGCCGGACGATCGGGGCGTTGTCGCTGCTCAGCGCAACGTTGAGGACCTTGAGCGCCACGTGCTGGCCGGTGCCGGTGTGGGCCGCCGCGTACACCGCGCCAAAACCGCCGTGCCCCAGGCGCTGGCCTACGCGGTAGCGGCCGTCCACCACGCGGCCGGCGTGGTAGTCGAGGTCGCCGGGCTTGAGCGCCCGCCGCACCACCGTGACGGTGCCATCGGTCGGGCAGAAGCGCGCAGCAACCGCGTCGCCGCAGACTGGACAGTAGCGGGCCGCCCCCTCGGCGGGGGCCGCGGCGTCGGTCACGGTGGGGTCCTCGGTCATCGCCTAGTTGCCTACGCAGGTGCCGGCGGCGCACAGGCCCGCCTTGCCGCACGCGCTCTGGTCGGCGAGCTTGCCGTGGACGCAGCCGTCGATGGGTTCACATCCGTCGGCGGTGCAGGGTTGCCCGTCGTCGCAATCGGCCGCGGCCTTGGTCTTGCAGGCGCCGAGCTTGTTGCAATCACTGTGTCCCCAGGGGTCGGTGCGCACCAGCCACCCGTTGAAGGCGGAACTGGCCCCGTCGAACAACCGCCCTGCGACCAGCAATCCGCCGTCGGCGAGGGCCGCGACGCCGGTCAGCCATTCGTTGCCCGCGGCGCCCAGACGTCGGTCCCACAAGAGGTTGCCCCAGGCGTCGTAGCGCAGCAGCCAGCCGTCGTAGCCCTGCGAACCGCCGGTCGGCAGCGGCGAGTTGGTTTCGCCGACCACGACCGCGCCGCCATCGGGCAGCACCGCGACCGCCCGGCCCACCTCGCCCTGGTTGCCTTTGGCGATGTGCTGCCAGAGCAGCGCGCCCGAGGTGTCCACGCGCATCGTCCACAGTTCAGGGTTGCCCTGGAGGCCGGCAGTGCCGGTGAGCACCAGCGTCCCGTCGGGGGCGACGGCGATCGCCCGCCCGTCGTCGCTGTCGATCTTGCCGAACGGTTTGGAGAGGACCTGCTTGCCCTTGGCGTCGGTGACCAGCAGCCACAGGTCGGTGCCACCGTTGGAGTTCGACGACAAGCTGCCGGTCGCGGCGAACCGGCCGTCGGGCAGCGCGGCCACGCCGTAGAGTTCGTCGATTTGCGACCCGCCGTAGTGCTCGTCGAAAAGGACTCCGCCGTCGCTGTCGGTGCGCACCAGCCAGCCGTCGGGCAAGCCGTTGCCAACCGAGCGGGTGAGCCCGGCCAGGACGAACCCGCCGTCCTGGGTCGGTGCCAGCGCGAAGAACTCGTCCAGCCCGGCACCGCCGTAGACCTTGTCCCACAAGAGCTTGCCGTCGCCGTCCAAGCGCAGCAGCCACCCGTCGGCGTTGCCGGCCCCTTTGCTGCGGGTCATCGCCGCAAGCGCGAATCCGCCGCCCGTCGCGACCACGGCGCGGCCGTCGTCTTCGGCCGGTGCGCTGAAGGCTTTGGACCACACCTTGCTGCCAACGGCCGAGGTGCGCGCGGCCCACACGTCGGTCTGGGTACCGGCGTTGCCGGTCTTGCCGACCACCACCGCGCCACCGTCAGCCGCCGCCGCAATGCCTGCAATCAGGTCGTTGGCGCCATTGTCGAGCGGCTTGGCGTAGAGGCCGAGGCCGGAAGTGGCCGCGCACACATGGACGAAACCCGCCGCAGGTGCGTCGCCGACCGCGTCGCTGTCCGCTCCCGTCGATCCGTCGCCGGTCGCGCCGGCCTCCGCGCCGGCCGCGGCGTCGGCGGCACCGGCACCGTCGCTGGCGGCCACCGCCAAGTCCATGTTGGCGGCGTCCGCGCCCGCCCGTGCGAACTGACTGGCCGGCGGCGTCTGGCTCGGGCACGCGCATAGCCAGAGCCCAGCGAGCGCGGGCGCAAGGATCGTACGCGAGAGGGCAAACCAGAAGCGCACGGGGCATCCGCCAGCGGCGGGCGGTGCCGCCGGGTGCTTGATAGTCCCATCGGACCGGCGGTGCAAGGGGTGGTTGCGCGGGCGGATGGCACGCGTTGGCGGGGCCAGGCTGGCCCGCGGGGATGACGGGCACTGCTGGCAGAGCGATTGGCCCCTGCGATTGGGAGGCGGCCGTGGCCGCCTTGAGGTTGCCGTTGCGCGACGGGCGACGGCGGGGACCGGCAAGCAGGCGGCGACCCCGAATGCCGTCCCACCCACCGGCAGAAGTGAGACAAGAGTGAGACTTCCAGCACCCAGTCCGTGCAACCGCTCAAAATCACAGCCCGCCGCCGCTGGCACGCCCCTTGCAAGGCCCCGTGCCGTGCCGTACGCTGCCGGCGGAGGTTCCGATGGACAGCGACAACCACTGCGGCGCAAGCAGCCTGCCCCCGGTCGAGGGCTACGTCCCTGGCCCGCCCGGCCGGCCGGCGACGTGGGAGGACATCGTGAATCTGCCTGAGAATTTGCACGCTGAGGTCGTCAATGGTCGCGTTCATTACCGTCTGACCGCGCGCGGTCAACATGGGCATGCAGTTGGCGAGATTTTCAGCGCAGTGCGCCGGAGCGCTGGCCAAGGCGGTGGCGACGGTTGGTGGATTCTCCTGGACGCCGGATTCGACATCGGCCATGGCAGTTTCGTCGGCCCCGATCTTGCCGGCATCCGCAAGGCGCGTTGCCCTGAGTTTCCAACGGGATTCCCGATTCGTCTGGTCCCCGACTGGGTCTGCGAAGTGCTCTCGCCCAGCAACGCCCACTACGACCGCGGCGACAAGGCCGAGGCCTACGCCAAAGCCGGCGTGCCGTGGTACTGGATCGTCGACGCCGACGAGCGAACGGTCGAAGTGCTGGAGTTGGTCAACGGCCGCTGGCAGATCTTTGGCGTGTACACCGACGGCGCTGTCGTCGCGCTGCCGCCGTTTGAGGACGTGACCTTGACCGTGAGCGAGATTTTCGTGCCCAAGAAGGCGGCGGCGCCTGGGTGAGACTGGCGCAGAGGTCGTTGAGCGCGCGATTGACCGCGGCGCGGCCGCGACGCAAGCTGCGCACCCGGATGCGGCGCCAACTTGCCGCATCTACGGAGTCCGCCCCATGGTTCCCCGAAGTTCGCTGCGCGGGGTGCTGGCCGTGCTGACCGCGGCCGCCCTGCCCGGCTGCCCGCAAGCCGTGCCGCCCGCCGACAGTTTTGCGACGGCCTCGGCGGCTGGCGATGGATCCGCGACCGGTGTGCACGCGGGCGACGCCGGGACCGCGAGTGCCGACGCGCCAGTCCAGTCCGACGGCGCCGACGTCGACGCCCCGCTCGGCGCCCCCGACACCGACGACTCCGACGTAGGCACTCCCGGTGACGCCGCCATCACCGACGTGGCCGGTCCCGGCGATGCCAAGCCCGATGGCCCCGCGAAAGATGGCGGCCCGGTGCCCTGTGCGACGGCGGCCGACTGCGGGCCGGCCCCGGGCCCATGCCAGGGCTGGCAGTGCGTCACGTTCTGCTACCCGCTTCTGCAGAATGCAGTCGCTTGCGACGACGGCAACGCCTGCACAACGGGCGACGTCTGCCTCGCGGGCGCTTGCCAGGCGGGCAAGACCACTGCGTGCGACGACGGCAACGCCTGTACCGACGACAGTTGCCTGCCGGCCAAGGGCTGCGCGTTCAAGCCCAAGGTCGAAGGCGCCGCTTGCGGACCGGCCAAGCAGTGCAGCAAGGGTGTGTGCACGGGCGGCATCGCCGCCGGCGTCTCGCACATCGCCGCCGCCACGTACCTCAGTTGCGCCATCGCCAGCGCGGGCGGTCAAGTGTTGTGCTGGGGCGACGACGAGGTGGGTCAGGTCGGCGCCGGGTCCAAGGACGGCAAGTGGTTCACCACGCCGCAGGTGGTGGGCGGCCTTGCGGGCGCTACCCAGGTTGACTGCGGCGAGTTCCACTGCTGCGCGTCGACCGCCAAGGGGCTGTTTTGCTGGGGAGACAACCAGTTCGCGCAAGTGACCGGCGACGGAGTCGCGGGCAAGAGCCAGCCGTCTCCGGTGCAAGTGCTGGTGCCGGCCGTGCAGTTGGCCATCGGCCAGTACCACAGCTGCGCCCGCGACACGGGCGGCACGGTCTCGTGCTGGGGCCTCGGCAGTTCGGGCCAGTTGGGGTCGGGCGGCAACCCGGTCGGCCAAGCGGCGGCGCCGGTGCAGCTTGCACAGAAGGCCAAGGACGTCGATTGCGGCCGCACGTTCTGCTGCGCAGTGCACAATGACGACACGGTGGCGTGCTGGGGCATCAACGCCGCCGGCCAGATGGGCATCGGCATGACCGGACCGGGGTCGGAAAAAGTCGTGCCGGTGCTGGCCAAGGGCGTGACGGGGGCAAAGCAAGTCGCGGCCGGTGGCGAGCACGTGTGCGTCCTGCTCGAAACGGGCGGGGTGATGTGCTGGGGCGCCGCCGGCTACGGCCAGACCGGCGTGCCGGGCCCGTCGGTGCAGGCCAGCCCCACCAAGATCGGCAACCTGGTCGGCGTGACCCACCTGGCCGCGGGTGGCGACCACACCTGCGCGTTGGCCGGCGGCAAGCTGCTGTGCTGGGGCGACAACCACAAACTGCAGGCGGTGCCTGCCAGCAAGTCGGTGATGGTCACGGCGCCCGTCGAGGTCCAGGGCCTGGCCGACGTCGTGCAACTGGCGCTCGGCGGTCAGCACACCCTGGCGCGCACGGCCGCGGGCAAGCTCTTTGCCTGGGGCGGCAACAACCTCGGGCAGTTGGGCGACGGCACGACCAAGGACGCCAAGGCGATCCTGCTGGTGCAATAGGCGTCCGGGCGGGCGGTCCCCGCTAGTACCTCAGGCCCGAAGTTCGCGCCGGGTTCCGGCGCGCAACAGGGCCGAGGTACTTCCGGCCGCGGCTGCGGCCGGACGCGGGGGTGAGCGCGCATGGGCGCGCGAGGGGGCTGCGGGCCCCCTTCACGCAACGAGCAGCTAGTAGGCGAAACCGATTGAGGAATTGTT
>VGRO01000285.1 GCA_016875335.1 Deltaproteobacteria bacterium
GCCTTAGCTCAGTTGGATAGAGCATCGGCCTTCTAAGCCGAGGGGCAGAGGTTCGAATCCTCTTGGGCGCGCCAGTAGTTAGCTCACTTTTGCAGGGCTCGCGTGGCCACGGCGTGGCCAATGGAGCTTGCCCCCCCCCCAAGCAAGGGGTCGGTGGCCAGCCGCGCCCCCCTCGCAAAAGGTCGATGTATGAATCACGCGGCAATCACAGATTGGCGCGTTCGAGCGTGTTTGGGCGCCTAAGTTCAGGTCGCTACCGTGCCTCCTCCTGGAGGCCTCCCGTGGCAAGAACCCCAAAACCCACACAACTACCCAGCAAGCGATGGCGCGGTCGCTGGCTGGACGCGACCGGTAAGCGCCGGTCGGCAACCTTCGCCACGCACAACGACGCCGAGGCGGCGCTGGCGCGCGAGCGTGTTCAGGCACGGGCCATTGCAACAGGACTGGCGCCAGCGCCGCCCCCGCGCAAGACGTTCCTCGACTTGCGCGACGCATGGCTTACCCTGCGCGCCACCGCCAAGCGCAGCAAGGACGACGACGAGTCGATGCTGCGCCGCCACTTGGTCCCCACCTTCGGCAACCTTGCGCTAACCGAGATTACTTTCGCTCGCATCGAGCAATTCAAGGCCGAACGGCAGCACCTTGCACCGCAAACCGTGCGCCACCACCTTGATTTGCTGGGGGCCATGTTGCGCTTTGCGGTAGACCTCAACTGGCTCAACGCCATACCCAAGATCGTCAAGCCAAAAATCCGACTTTGTAGCAGGAACTACAACTACTTTCGTAGCGCAAGCGAGGTGCGCAGGTTTCTGGGCGCGGCGCGCGACAAGAGCGAGATGCACTACACGCTGTACGCGCTCGCCCTGCACACGGGCATGCGCAAGGGCGAGCTGGCCGGCCTCACCTGGGACCGCGTCGATTTCGACCGGCGCTTGATCTGCGTGGACCACAGCTACGACGGCCCTACCAAGGCAGACGACCTCCGACACGTGCCAATTGATGACGTATTGCTGGACATCCTGCGGAAATGGCGGCTGAAGAGCCAAGATGAGTTGGTATTTCCCAACCGCGCGGGCAACATACTCGACGAACACGCTGAGATTTTCGTCGAAGGGTTTCACAAGACGCTTGACGCCGCGCAGTTTCAACGGCCAAAAGGCAGCCGGCGCGCACACTTCCTGCGGTTCCATGACCTGCGCCACACGTTTGCGAGCCATTTCATGATGCGCGGCGGAAACCTGTTTGATCTCCAAAAGATTCTAGGCCACAAGTCAACGGCCCTGACCCTGCGCTACGCCCACCTTTCGCCGGACCATTTCAGCCGGCTGCACGGAAACTTCGCTGACTTTGCTGCGCCAGAGCGTGAAGCAGAGGTCATCGACCTAGCAGACCGTCGCGAACATCGGGTGAAGTCGGCTGGTTCGCGGAACTGATGCTCGTGGTTGCCGGTCACTGAACAAGGTCAGAAACGCCTCGGCGGCGGGCCAGGCGGGCGCGCCACGACCTGGCGGTGGTCATCGTGCACGCTAACTGCGGCCGAATGAACGCCGGGCTGGCGCTCACGCCCATGCGCCGGCGTCTGCGTCGCACCGAACCGCGTACCACATTCGCCGCAGTGCGTCGGTCCGTCCGGTGTTAGCGCCAACGCCAGCACGTGGCAGGAAGGGCAAATCTGGGTGCGGATCCGGCGCGCAAGAAAGGACAACCGTTGCAGTTCCGTAGTCGTGAGCGACAGGTGGCGCACGAGGTCGCGCACCTTTTCCACTTCGTCCCGGGACAGGGCCGCGGCAGGGGCACCAGCGGCAGCCAACGATTTGCCCTGGTCCACGGTCCGACAGTAGTTGGCGACGGTGTGGCGGCTCAGGTGCAACTCGTCCGCGATGTCGATGATTCGAGCGCCGGAATTGCGCCGGGTGACGATCTTCTGCTGAATAGCAGGGGGTAGCTTTGCTGTCATTGTTTCTCCGAACGGCACAGTCCAGTGGACTGGTCCATGATCGTGCACAATACGGGTCCGCGATCGGCCGTCAAGTGGCGGCGCGATTGACCTTTGCAGGTTGTGGCCGCTGCTGGCCGGATGTGAGTGTCAGCCGTGCCCAAGGAGGTCCGCCTGCATGTCCGCGACGAACGCAAGTCCGGCGACGGCGACGGTGTGATAGCTATTCGCGGGCCACCTGGGAATTGAGATGACGCCACGGACGCGACATCGAGCGACAAATTCGAAGGGGTGGACGACCCGGTCGAGCAGGATTGGGCGGCGCAGCGCAGCGCAAGGCGGCGCGCGCGATCACAGCGTGAACTTGGCGGTGGGTGTGCTCGGGGCTGGCGGCGCGAATGCGGGCGCCGGCGCTGGGCGGGTGAGGTCTGCCTGCGGCGGGCGATTTCGCCGATTGACATCGACGATCAGCCGGCGCAGCATGGCGATCGCGCTGCCGCCGCAAGGTCCGGCGGGGCGCAGGCGGCGGAACGGTGGCGTTTCGTCGGAGCGGGTTCGGGGCGGAGTGCCTTTGGGGTTCCTATCCCCCGGAACGGTGGCGTTTCGCTGGCGAGGGTTCGGGGTTGAGTGCCCTTGCATCTCCTATCCACCCCTTGCATCTCCTATCCACCGGGGCGAAGTGAAGGGGCATGTCCACGCGCTCGATCAAGCTCAAGATGCTGCTGCGCGTCGCAGGCGCAGACGGTAAGACCGACAAGGCGGCGACAGCGCGACTGCGGCGCGCAGTGTGGGCGACGCACGAATTCGTCAACGACGCGGCGGCCGCGTACGCACAACTGCTGTTGGAACTGCGGCAAGAGGACGTTTGCACCGGGGTCGACGATGACCGAAGGGATGTCATCGTCCCCGCAGCCGCGTGGCAGGCACGCTTGCGCGCGCGACTCCTGGCCAACAACCTTTCCGCTGCGGCCGTGGAAGAGGCTGTACCCCTGCTCAAGCGCCTGTACGGTGAGATCGTGCCCAGCTTTTTGGTCAAAGGCGCTGGCGATGCACAAGCCGCGAATGCCTTTGCAAGCCCGCTTGTCGACGCGAACTCGTTAGGCGGCGAGGCGAAAGCGGCGAAGGCCGGGGCGCTGAGCGAACTCATCGCCTGCCGCGACCAACCACTTGAACTGTGGCGGGACCAAGCGCAGGCCGTCATCAAAGCAAACCGCGATACGCTGCTCAATGCCCCTGGCCGGAAGGCCGGTTGGGCGGAGGCATACCTGGAAGGCGCAGACGGCTCCGCCTGGCAGCCCAAGCTCAAGAAGCTGTTGGATGACCTTGCCAAGGCCGAAGCAGGCGGAACGGCTTCGGTTCTCCCCGCAGTCCGCGCGGCAGGTGCGTTGCCACTGATGCCGCCGGTCGGCAAAGGTCGTGTCCAGGCCAGTGGCACCCTGTCCAAGCACGAGCGCGTCGGCCTCGCCAACGCCGCCGCCGCGCTGAACGCATGGGAATCCAAGCGCTTCGACATGCAGGCTGCCCGCGACAAGCTCGTCGAGCGTGTCGCGAATTGGCAGCGCGACTTCCTGCCGGGATACCAGGCAGCGCTAGACGCGATACGGGCGCTCGAGGCGGCCGAGACCGACCGTTTGCGGGCAGAGGCGCTCGGCAACGAGGCTACGGACTACAGAATAAGGCCGCGGGAACTGCGAACGAGTTGGCAGCGCCTGCGTGAATGGCTCGCCAAGCACCCTGGCGCGACGGACGACGAGGCAGAAGCGCAGGTGCGAACCCTTCAAGCAGAGCTTGGGCGACAGTTCGGGTCACACCGGTTGCTGTCTTGGCTGGCCGCGCCCCAGCAACGCTGGCTCGCCATTCACGCAGACGGCGACGCCGTCACGCGCATCGCGGTGTACAACGAACTGCTTCGCAAGCTTGAGCGGGCTCGGCAGCTGCCCATTTGGACCGGGGCCGACGCGGTGCGCCACCCGAGGTTCGCCCCCTTCGACCCCCCGGCCAATACCAACGCGCCGGGTTTTGAGTTGGAGCAGCGGCGCGAGGGCGCACTGACGCTGACGCTCTCGCTGCTCGCCCCTGATCCAAAGGACAAGGGCATGTTGACGCCCACGGATTTCGCGGTGGACTTGGTGTCGTCGCGGCAGGCGGCACACCCGGCACTGTCCGGCGCGAAGAACGAAAAGAACAAGCTGGTGCAGTCCCTGCACTGGCGTGACCCGCGCGGCGGGCCTGCTCTGGGCGGCAAGGTCGGTGGTTCCTCCCTGCTGCTCAAGCGCAAGGTCTTGGAGAGTCGAGCGCGACCCGAACTGCGGGAAGGTGCATTTGGACCTGCCTGGTTCAAGCTGTCGGTCGATGTCGCAGCGGAGACTGAGACCCAAGAGCAGGCCAAAGCGCGGTCGGCGGTGCGTGGCTGGCTCAGCGCCGGATTGGCGGCACGTGCCGACCCCAACGCCAAGAACAGGCCCCCAGAGCCAGGCACCCGCGTCCTTGCTGTGGACCTCGGCCTGCGCACTGCGGTGTCGCTGTCGGTATGGCGCATCGTCGCCGCGTCGGAGGCGCCGGCACGGGCCAGAGACGGCAGGCCCGGGTGGCGCATCGACCTTGGCCAAGGTATTGCGGCGGTGCACGAGCGCTCTGCACAACTGCCGCTGCCCGGCGAGGTAGTGGACGCAAACGCCGCCCTTGCCCGCCGCGCGCGTATGGGTGAAGTGCGCGAATTGCTGGCGGCCCTCACGCACCTGGGCAACCTGTTCAAGGCCAGCCGGGCGACCGAACCAGACCGGCGGCGCGAATGGCTGGATCGCCTCGGCGAGGGCGAGGACTCTGCGCGCGCCAAGGCGAAGGAACGGTTGACACCCGCAGAGCACGCGACACTCACTGCCCTCGCAGATGGCGCACAAGAACCATGGCAGGCAGCGTGTACGGCCGTTTGGCATCGGCTGGACCAGGCCATGGCGGGGCACATTTCCGAATGGCGCAGGGCAAGCCGTCGGCGCACGCATGCGGCCCGCACGACAGCCTACGGACCCACGCAGTTTGAGCGCTTGGCAGCCGGCCAATACCTCGCTTTCATTACCCAGGCGGACCGCGCGCGCCGGGCTGCTGCCGAATTGGATCCCCAGGGCGGCAAATCGGCTTGGCAGATCGACTACCTCGAACTGGTGCGCAAGACCCTATTGCGCTGGCAATGCCGGCAGCGGCCAGGCGATGAGACCGTGCGGCGCATGCCATTCAAGGAACTGGGCAAATTCGCCGGTCGCCTGCTGGACCACCTCACGCGGCTGCGCGAGGACCGCGCCAAGACGACCGCCGCGCTCATTGTGTCCGCCGCTAGAGGTTTCACACGTGACAGAGCG
Organism: Deltaproteobacteria bacterium; assembly: GCA_016875335.1. Taxonomy (GTDB): domain Bacteria; phylum Myxococcota_A; class UBA9042; order UBA9042; family UBA9042; genus SXRM01. Next base: position 5,293 of record VGRO01000285.1, read on the forward strand.
CCAGGGCCCAAAGGAGGCCGGGCGGATCGCGACAGCTGGGTTCAGCGGTTTCCGGTTTGCCAGTACGTCGTGCTGGAAGACCTATCGCGCTATCGCTTCAAGACCGACCGGCCCAAGGCCGACAATCGGCAACTGATGAAGTGGGTCCACCGCGAAGTGGAGCGGCTGACCGTCATGCAGGCCGAAGTGCACGGCATCCGCATCGCCAGCACCGGCGCGGCGTTCACTAGCAAGTTTGATGCGCGGACCTCCACGCCGGGGGTCCGCTGCACCATTGTGGATAAGGATCTGCACGCGCGTCTGCAGGCCGGCGAGGCGCCGTGGCTCGACCACTTGCTTACTGACTTGGGCTTACTGGCTGTGGATGTCCGCCTCGGCGACCTGTTGCCCACCGGCAGTGGCGACCAGTTTGCCAGCGTGGACCGCGATGGCCGACTGCGGGTGCGCCACGCCGACCTCAACGCCGCGCAGGGCCTGGCGGTCCGGGCGCTGACCGGCCATGCCGACATCGTGCGACTGAGCATGCGCCGGTTTGCGCTTGCCGACGGGGGCCACGCCTTTGTGGTCGCCCGCCCATTGAGCGCCCTGTCTAGCGGCGCCATCCAGCGTTTGGTGGGCGGAGCGGTGCCTGCCAAAGTAGCGG
>VGRO01000286.1 GCA_016875335.1 Deltaproteobacteria bacterium
GGCGGCGCGCGCGATCACAGCTTGAACTTGGCGGTGGGTGTGCTCGGGGCTGGCGGCGCGAAGGCGTGCGCTGGCGCTGGGCGGGAGCAGTCTGCCTGCGGCGGGCAAAAACGCGGCTTGACACGGATGATCAGGCGGCGCAGGCTGGCGATCGCGCGGTCGCCGGAGGGTCCGGCGGGGCGCAAAGCCGGTTTCGGCCGGCGCGGCCTCGGGGCCAACCTTGTTTGCGGTTCCTATCCCTCGGGCGTTCGGATTTTCCGTTGAAAACTGCCCATGTGGCGGCCGGCGCAAGCTGATCGCGGTCATCCGCAACCCGGCCCAAGGAGAGAAGATCCTCCGGCACGTCGGTGAGTGGCGCGAGGCCGGCGACCGCGACGACGACGGCGCAATCGCCATCCGCGGGCCACCGGGCACGTTCGACGACGACGTGGACGCGCCGCCGAGCGACACGTTCGACTGCGGCGACGACCCGGGCGAACTGGATTGGGCGGCGCAGCGCAGGGCAGGGCGGCGCGCGCGTTCGCAGCTTGCACTTGGCGGTGGGTGTGCTCGGGGCTGGCGGCGCGAAGGCGTGCGCTGGCGCCGGGTGGGCGGGGTCTGCCTACGGCGGGCAGATTCACGGATTGATGCCGATGTTCAGCCGGCGCAGCATGGCAATCGTGTTGTCGCCTGAGGGTCCGGCAGAGCGCAGGCGGCGCAATGGTGGGGCTTCGCTGGCGAGGGTTCGGGGCGGAGTGCCTTTGCATCTCCATCGGAATAGTCGGCCGGGCCCGCGCGTTCGTCAACGCAGCTGTCAGACGCAGGTCTCAGCCGCGTCTAGGCGTAGGAAGGTGCAAAGGTTGCAAGCCTTCTGTCGATTTCTGCCGAATATCTTGAATTCAGGTCCGCTGAAAAAAAGATTTCGCTTTACACTTGACAGCGACACCACGAACTGATAGATTGACAAACGTCGGCGCCACATCGGCGTCCGACCCCCGCGCCACGATTTACACCCAACTTGCAGGGTGGCGCGGTTGGTACTACCTGCTAAAAGGGAGCCATGCCAAATTTTCAATCCGCGCGGCCGGTTGCCGCAGTTGCCCCGCGTTCGACCCACGACCTCAGCACCACCGACGCTGGCCCGCCGGTGCCCGCACTGCCCCCTCAACCCGAACGGCCTCCTCAACCGCTGCGCGACTTTGGCCTCTTTGGCCTAGACCACCTGGAACCTGCGGTGGTCGCCGCCCTGGCCGATGCCCAACCGCTGCTGCTCATCGGCCAACCTGGTTGCGCCAAAAGCGAGCTGCTGAACCGGGTCGCCTCCGCCCTCGGCCTGCGCCACCGCCACTACAACGCCAGTATGGTCAGCTTTGATGACTTGCTGGGCTTTCCGGTGCCGACCGCTGACCGCACCAGCCTTGTCCACCTGCACACCAAAGACGACATCTGGGACGCCGAGTCGGTGTTCATCGATGAAATCTCGCGGTGTAGGCCAGAGCTGCAGAACAAGTTCTTCAGCATCGTCCATGAGCGCAAGGTCAACGGTCAGCCGCTCGGCAGCCTGGTGTACCGCTGGTCGGCGATGAACCCGCCACCGGGTCCCGACGACGACCCCGCAGAGCTGTGCTGTGCCGGCTCTGTGCCCCTGGATTTCGCCCTGGCCGACCGCTTTGCGTGGGTGCTGGAGCTGCCGGCCTTTGACGAGCTTGACCATGCCACGCGCGGCCTGATCCTTGCCCACGGGGATGCGCCCAAGAACGACGGGCGCCTGCTGCGCTTTCTCATCGAAGAGACGCGCTTGCACGTTGCGGCGCTTGGCGACGACGTCCGCGCAAACGTGCACACCTGGGTCAATGCGCTGACTGCGCCGATGCGCGCCGCGGGTTGGCCGATTTCGGGTCGGCGTGCGGTGATGCTGGTGCGCTGTGCTGTGGCGATGGTGGCGGCGCACCGCGCGCTGCAAATCACCGCCAGCCTGGAAGAGTGCCTGTGGGCGACTTTGCGGTTCTGCGTCCCGCACGCGGCCGCCGGCAAGGTTGTGGAACCCGCGCGCCTGCGGGCCATTCACCGGGCGGCGTGGCGCGACGTTCAGCTGCCGCCGACCCCGGCCGCGCTGCGAATTCGCGAGGCGCCTGACCCGGTGGCCCGCGTGGCCATCGCGCTACAGCTCACCGACGACACGCTGACCAAGGCCCAGCTGAGCGAGCTGGTGACCGACGCCTTGGCGAGCCGCAGCTTGCCGCACCGCTACGTGTTGGCGCGCAATATTGCTGCGGCGCTGAAGGGGGACCGGCTGACGGCCGCGGCCTACGAGGTGCTTTTCGATCCACTGGGCAAGCTCCGTGAATTCATGGGTGAAGCGAGCCATCGGATCGAAGCTCCCCGCCAGAAAGCGCGCCACCTCGATGCGGTCAATGCGTGCTGTGCGCGGCTGACGCGCCGTGGACAACCGCGCGACTTCGAGATGGCCAACATCTTGAATACGTTAATTGTTGTCGAGCGGGTGGAATTTGACCCCGAAGAACTGGTGGCGCTGGACGCCCGTTGGCATGGCCTCTTCAGCGGCCGTCAGGAGGTGGCGTAATGGCTGTCCACAACATGAGCGCGCCACCGCGCATGACCTACGAGTGCAAGCCGGCGCAACCGCCAGCGCAGCTGGACCTGGATTTGGACCTGCCAGAGGAACGGACGATGCACGTCATCGCCCGGGTGTCGATCCCTGCCCTGCTGTTTGGCCTGCTCGGCAAGCGCTGGGAGCGCCAACTGGCATATTTCAGGAACGTTGCGCAGTCGCAGGAGGCCCGGCGCGATCACGAATTGCGCGACGCCCTGCGGTTGAACGGCTACTGGCTGCGGGCCTTGAGCGTGGTCGCGCAGGCGGCGGCCGATGGCAAGGACTGCGCGGTGGCGCTGAAGCGGCCACTGGACCCAAGCCGGAGCATGCGAGAGGTCGAAGACCGCTTCGTGCAAGCAGCGTCGCGCCTGCCCACCCAGCAGCTGCCGGCGTTTGCGATGGTGCGCGCGGTGCCTACAGCGTTGGAAAAGGTTGTGCCAGGTCAGTCCATGCCAGCCCTGGCGCTGGCGTTGCTGGCACGCAGTGGTGGTCCGGTGTTTAGCGTTGGCCGTGCCCCGGCCGTGCCAACCTCTGCATGTCTTGACGTCACCTACGAATTCGCCGGTTACGGCAGGCCACTGATGGAGGTGCTGTAATGCGACATGGTGGACAACTAACCCTGCGCGACGACCCAGAGCTGACGGCCCGCATCCTTGCGTCGATTCCGGTCAGCGAGCAGGCCTTCCTCTCTCTGCTTGGGCTGCTGCGCATCGGCGCCTGCGACGACATCGGCTCAGCGTGCGTGACGCTGGGGGCGCGGTCGCGGCTGATGGTCAATCCTGGTTTCGTCGCGAACTACTGCCGAACCGACGAAGCGCTGTCGACGCTCATCATGCACGAGCTGTATCACGTGCTGCTCGGGCACACGCGACTGTTTGCGCGGGCCACCCCGCTCGACAACCTCGCGTTCGATGCGGTCATCAACGCCCACCTATCGCAGAGGTTTCCAACCCCTGGTCGGCTGGCGCTGTTCTTCGACACCTACAAAGCAGACGCCCTGCCCCACGCGCTGCTGCGGCCGCCAGAAGGCTGGCCCGACGAGCCGCGCTGGATCCTGCCGGGCGAGCTGGGCGCGCTGCACCGGCGCCTCTACACCCCAGAGGGTGGCACCTGCCTTGAGGTGTACCAAGCGCTGCGCAAGGTGCTGCCCAAGGTGCACATCGACTTGTCCAAGCTGCTCGGTAGCCACGGAGACGGCCAAGCCGAGGACAGCAATGGCGTAAGCGAGGCGATCCCCTGCGACGACCCTGCCGTCCGCCGCATCCTCGACGAGATCCTGGCGCGCTGGCCTGCGGCGCGGATGTTGGGGGGACGCGATGCCGGTGCCGCGCTGAGCGACCTGGAGATCGACTGTACGCCGCCCCCGCCGCCCTTGGCCCAAGCGGTGCGCGCAGCGGTGATGCGGGTGGCAGGCGTCGATGCGGCTTTGCATAGCGGCGCGGCTGCCGATGGCATGGCCACGTCGGTGGCTCCCTACCGCGACCGGCCTACGGGGCGCGAGATGGGGCTCGAGCTGCTGGGCGAGACGCCGCTTTTCTTTCCGTCGGTGGCCCAAAAGCCGCGCAGCGCTGCGCGCGAAAAGGTGCATTTGTACCTGGATGTCAGCGGGAGCATGCGCGAGCACCTCCCGGCCGTCGCCGGTGCCGTGCAGTCGGTGAGTCACCTGGTTGCCGACGAGGTCCACGCGTTTTCGACCGAAATCAGCGACGTGACCGTCCAAAATATGCGCCGCGGCCGCTTCCAGTCGACCTTTGGCACAAGCATTGCCTGCGTGGCCGAACACATGGTGGAAAACGCCGTGCGCCGCGCAGTCGTCATCACAGACGGCCACGTTGGCGACGTGCCTGAACCGCTGGCGGAGACCCTCATCCACCGCCATCTGCGCATGCACGCTGTACTCACGACCGGGAGCCGCACCGAGTTCGTGGAACAATTGCGCGGCAAAGCGACCATTTGCACGCTTGGGAGGAACCAATGACAACCCGTATCGAGACCGCTGAACATGTTTTGCCCGGCCACCCCGACAAGCTCTGCGACGCGGCGGTGGACGCGCTCGTCGACTATGTGCGCCAGCGCGACCCCTATGGCCAGTGTGGGCTCGAGGCTGCGTGCGTGCGCAACCTCATCGTGGTCACAGGGCGCATCGCTGCAGACCCCGTGGCGCTGCGCGAGTTGAACGTCGCTGAAGAAGTGCGCAAAGCCTATCTCAGTGCCGGCTATGGCGAAGACGCGGTCAAGCACCTGTGGCGCCCGCTGCCGGTGGGCCTTGGCGTGGTCTGCGACATCGACATCGGCCCGTTCCTGCCCGAAGAGCGCGACTTGCGCCATCTCTCCGATGACCAGGCGATTTGCGTGGGCCACGCCGATGCCTCTGGGCCAGGGTTGCTGCCGCCAGCGGTGGGCCTTGCGCGCGCCATCGCCCAACGGATGCACCAACTGCGCGCAGAGTGTGGTGCGGGCCGCGTCGGCCCGGACGGCAAGGTGCTGGTCACCATAGAGCGCAACGCAGATGGCTGGAGGCCCACAGACGTCTCCATGTCGCTGCACCACGCCGCAGACGCCAACCCACTCTGGCTGCGCCAATTCGCCGAACGCGCCGTTGCGAGCGTGTGCCCGGGCGAGCTGCCGCGCATCCTGGTCAACGGCGGCGGCAGCTTCGCGTGTGGCGGCCCGCACGGAGACAATGGCCTCGCCGGCAAGAAGTTGGTGGTGGACGGCTACGGCCCGCAAGTGCCCATCGGCGGTGGCGCCTGGTCCGGCAAGGACTTTCGCAAGGTGGACCGGCTAGGTGGCCTGCTGGCGCGGCAGTTGGCGGTGCGCGCAGTGCGCTTGGGCCTCGGCGAACGGGCGACAGTGACGCTGCACTATCACCCGGGCAGCGAGCGGCCGGCGCACATTGCGCTGCACCTCGACGGCGTGCCTTGCGATGGCGACGTGGTGGCGCGCCTGGGCCACCCAGACGTCGACAACCTGACCGTGTGGCAGCGTTTTGTCGCGGCGCCGCAGTCGCTGGTGGACCTGGCGCGGTGGGGGCACCAACAAGCGGGCGCGCCGTGGGAGGGCGTGTGAGCGTTGGCGGAGCAGGTTCAGCGGCCGCGCCCGTGGCTGCACGGAGCTGTTCGCTGGCCGTGCTGGTCGATCAGGCTCCACTGTCGCGCAGGCCGCGTTGAGCAGGTCGCCGGCACAGTTCGGCGGCGATGGCCTCGGCGCACAGCCGCCACCAGCACCGCGTCCTCCGGCAGCTTGGCCTTGCCATCTTCGCCGCGCGGCGCGATCACCGTGCAGCCGAGGCCGGCGAGGCGCGC
>VGRO01000287.1 GCA_016875335.1 Deltaproteobacteria bacterium
TTTGGCCCCGACGGCAAGGTCAAGTGGCAGCTCAACGGGTCGTCGAACTCCACCCACAATTACTTGACGGCGTGCGCGGTCAGCCAGTCGCAGGCGCTGGTCAGCGCCGGCTACACCTCACCGGCCTGGTGGATGTTCCGCCAGAACGAGACCGGCGCGCAGTTGAGCTCGACCACCTGGCATCCGGGGGAACACGGTGCGGCCTACGGCGGCGTGCGCGAGGACGGCACGGGATTCGTGGTGTCCGGGTACATGTTCCATGCCGGCCTGTACCGGGCGCTCGGACTCAAGACCGACGGCAGCGGCAACGCTTGGCAGTCGTTTTGGGCCGACGGCGGAACCAACGAATTCGCCTACGACGGCATCGCCCACCCGTTTGGCGGCTACTGGCTGGCCGGCGGCACCCAGACCAAGGGCAGCATCTACTACGACGGGATTCTCTATCGGTTTTCGGCCACGGCGGCGTACATCGGCAAGACCATCGTCGGCGGTGGCGCCGAGGACCGCTTCTTCGCGCTGGCGCTGCTACCCAAAGGCGGGCTAGTCGTTGGCGGCATCACCGGGTCCAAGGGGGCGGGCAATGCCGACGGCTGGCTGGTGTTCTTTGGCGACGACGGCAAGGTCACGCGCGAGGTGACCTACGGCGGCCCCGGCAACGACATCGTGCGCAGCCTGGTGGCGACCAGCGACGGCGGCTACACCTTGGCCGGCTGGACGGCGTCGGGCAGCGCGCAGGGCAACGACGGCTGGGTGGTCCACACCGATTCGTTTGGCAATGCGATGTGGCAGAAGACCTATGGCGGCGCCAAGGACGACCAGTTCCAGTCGGTGCGGACCACGCCCGAGGGCGGGTTGGTGCTGGCGGGGACCAGCGACAGCCAGTTCACGGCGTTGCAGGCGTGGGTGTTGCGGACGGATCCCTGGGGCAATACCAGTTGCAGCGAGGCCGGGGCGTGCGCTGGGCTCAGGCTGGAGGACTGCGGCGATGGCAATCCGTGTACCGCGGACTGGTGTCACCAAGTGGCCGGGTGCATGCACAAGGCGTTGGCGGATGGGGCGGTTTGTGCGGGGGCGGGCAATACGTGCAAGGGTGGGGTTTGTCAGGGGCTTTAGCGGATTCGGGGCTGGGTTGGCCGGTTGCGCTGGCCTTTGCGAGAACTGCAAGCCGGTGGTTTTCGTTGGTTTCTGGGTCAGCCGGCTGCGCCGGGCAGGGGCAGGGGCAGGGGCAGCGGCAGGCACAGGGACAGGGGCAGGGGCAGGGGCAGGGGCAGGCTGGCTGGCGGCGGGCGGCGAGGACTCGCCCAAATTGGTCGCATCCAACTCAGCCAGCAACGCCGCGGTCCGCGCTTGCATGGCGAGCAAGGCCGTGCGCATGCGTTCCTTGCGCACGGCCGACATTGGCCGACCTTGGCCTCGCAGCGTGCTTCGGTGCAGGGTTCCGCCGCGACCGGGCAGTCGGCGTTGGTCTTGCAGGGCAATGCGGGGCCTGCGTCGCCAGCGGCGGCCGCCGTGTCGGGGTCGCCACCCAGATCGGGCTGCACGATTTGATCGGGACCGACCGTGACGTCTCCACCTGGGGAAACTTCCAACTGGGCGTCGGCAGGGATCGGGCCCGGGCTGGTCGGACGTTGCGGGTCGCTGCAGGCAGCAACGGCCACGGATAGCCAAGACGCCGCGCGCCCCAAGGATGCCCAACGTGCCGCGTCGCCCCCCCACCGCGCGCCCGCAGCCTATAGTCGGAACCGCGCTGCACGAGGCGAAATGCTGATGGCGCAGGGTGGCGATGTCAGGGCCAGGAAATGATTTACTCAATCATTTCTCGGGCCCGTTTGCTTGCTCCGCGGGTCGCCAGCTCGCGGACCAAAGGTCCGACTCGCGGCTCCGTCCTGATGTGAGAGTGATCGACTTATTATTTTCCAGTCCCTCAAGGCGGGCCACCGGCAGGCGCGCACTAGCACGGCTTGACGCGGCCTATCAGCCGGCGCACCATCGTTGTCCTGCTGCTACGGCAAGGGTCGGCGCGCCGCGGCTGGCGCAACTGCGGCGATGCGTCGTCGGAGGTTCGGTGTGGCGTGCTCGACGGGTTGAATCGCCTTTTCGACCGATTGGGGCCTTTGAGCGACCAGTCCCGCGACCGGCTGGGCTCGCAGAGAACCGTTTCGATCTTGTCCGCGCCCGCTGGCTTGCTTGGTGGGAGCCAAGCCAGCGTCTCGAAAGACGAAATTCCGCTCCCTCGCCATTCGCACCGACCAGGCTGCAGCGGGGCCAGGTTTCCGTGCCGGTCGCGGACGCCATGTTGCAACATCCACCCGGCAGCCCACCCTGGCTGAGCCTTGCGGCCATGGGCCATTTCGTCGGCTGGCGGATGCAGCCTGGAACCACCGCGTGAACGACTTCGAAGTCGGTCCATTCGATCCGCAGCGCGATGGGCCTGCAGTGGATGCCTTGTGGACGCAAGTGTTCGGCGCCGCCAAGGGCGGCCAGACCCCTGCGTGGCTGTTTCGCGACGGTCCGGCCGGCGCCCCGCCGCGGATGGTCGCCCGCAAAGACGGTCGCGCCGTGGCGCACGCGGGCGCGATGCCATTGCGGCTGTCGGTCGGCGGACAGGTTGTGCACGCGGGCTGGTCGGTGGGGGCGATGACTGATCCGGCGCAGCGCGGCAAGGGCTTGTTTGTGCGGGTGGGCCAAGCGCTCTACGGACGCATGGCCGCGGAGGGCTTTGGCTTGGTCGGCGGCTTTTCCAACGCCAACTCGGCTTCGCTGCACACCTCCACGCTCGGTCGCACTGCGCTGCGGCCGTTTCCGTGGTGTGTGCGGCCGTTGCTGCCGAGGCGGGTCGGCCTGGCAAGCGCAGCGGTTGGCTGGCCGGACGCCGTCCACGGCGATGTCCGCATCGCGGCGATCCAACCAACCGATCCGCGCCTCGACGCGGTGTGGGCGCGCCTGGACCTCAGCGCGGGCATTGGCGCAGTGCGCGACACTGCGTTCGCGGCGTGGCGCTATGCTGACCGGCCCGACGCAGACTACCGATTGGCGCTGGCGACCCGCGGCGGGCAGGCGGCGGCGTGGCTGGCCGTGCGGGCGCTGCGGGTGGCGCGCGTGCCGGCGCTTTTCGTGGCCGACTTGGCGGTGGCCCCGGGCGAAGAGCAGGCCGGAAAGCAGTTGCTGGCCGCCGCCCACGCATGGGGTGCGCGGTCGGGTTGCGCGATCGGCAGCGCGCTCTTGCCCGGCTGGGGTCCGGCGCGGTCGGTGTTGCGGTCGGCGGGCTACTTGCAGGTGCCCGAGCCGCTTCATCCGCAGCGCATCGTGTTGTCCGTCAAGGCTTTGGCGCCGTTGCCGATGGCCGTCGACAGCGCAGACCGCTGGTGGCTGGCCTGGTCGGATACGGATCTGATTTGAGAAGGCGCCGACAACGAAAACGCCTGCCAAGCGCAACCCGTTCGAGCGGATGACCCGCCATTGAATTGGCATGCACGCCATCCACGGCCGTCTCGGCCCCGGGGATCCAACACAACTTGGCGCTCGGCATGTTCGTTGCCGCCGCGTGCTGCGCCCCGTGTTCCATCCGCTCGCGTCACAGTGCATTCTTGGCAATACCTGATTCTGAGCCTGCACCTGCAACGGTCCTGCGCAGCCGGCTGACTCGGGCAGCGCTGCGCAGCCGCAATGTCCATGATACGAGCGGACATTGAAACGTAGCTCTCCGCTGCAGATCCTTCCGCCTTGCCAAGCCGGCCCGTGCCCTGCCTGGCCCGCGGGGTCAGCCGGCGCCGAAGCGCTGCTCACGGACGTCTTCCATGGCGGCGCCGGACAAGGTCAGGAACAGGTGCCGCGTCGGGCGCTAAGCAAATCCCTTGTGCGAACACCCAAATTCGCCACTGTCCCAGCGCCCCTGGACAGCCGGCTCACGAATCCTCTTCCTCTTCGCCGCCGCGCACGCGCTCAACGAAAGCGGCAATCGCCCCGTCGAGGCGGGCCATGTCCTCGGGGCTGGCCTGGTTGTAGCTCAGGTGTCCGCCCAAATCGGCGCCGGCCGCCCACCCGAAATTGCGAATGCCGTCCTGGGTCAGCACGAGCGTCGGATTGACAGTACCATTGCCGGCGCGCGCAGCGCCGATGGTGTTGTGGATCCAAGCGCTCGTCCCCGCGCCGCCGCCGCTGCCGGTGGGCAATTTGTAGGCAATGGCCAGGGCAATGACGATGTCCGCCTGCTTGATGCATTTGCGCAAAGCGTGCTCGGCGTGCCGCTTCGGCGGCTCACGAGCGTACAATTGTGCGCCGCACAAAGCGGCCCGCGCCGCTTCGACCATCGGCGCCGCCGCGGGATCCAGGCTATTCGGGTAGGCAACGTATGCGCGCGCAACCGCGACGCGCAACGGCCGCGCCGGCCACCCAGCAAGGTCGGTCTGCGGCAGCAGCAGCCACGCCGACAGCTCCCAGTGCCGCTGCCCCCGCCCGCCAAAGCGCGACGCCCGCCCCGCCGACCGGGTTGTCGTACGTTCGCAGCACGCCCGAGGACAGCCTGGTGCGGCAGGTGTTTGTCGAGCAGTGGCCGCGGTTGCAGCGAGAGTTGCGGGAGGCCAACGAGGGACGCGGGCCGCCCAAGTTCATCACCAAGGCGGTCAATGCGTTCCTGGATTGTGGTTTTCTTTCCAAGGGCTTTTGCCGCCTCTACTGCAAAAGCTGTAAGTCCGACCAACTGGTGGCTTTCAGTTCCAAATCAAGGGGTATCTGTTCTTCGTGCGATGGGAGGCGGATGACGGAATTGGCGGCTCACCTGTGCGACAGCGTGATCGGGGAGGTGCCTGTTCGGCAATTCGTGGTCACCACTACCTACATCTAATACATGCGTACACGAAAACTTGACGCCCCCAGCATTCGGCCCCATTGTCGGCCTACAGGCGTTGCGCGATCTGGCGGCCTGGATGGAGAAGCGTCGTGCGGAACGGTCCGAGTGCGGAGCCGGCATTGTGGTCGGCGCTTCTATCACCCCCCAGAAGTCAAGTTCGAAATTCGGTGCCAAAACTGTTCCGCGATTTCATCTGGTTCGGTTCGGCGCGTAGCGCCCCGCCCGAAAAGCGCCGTACCTGTGACGGTGCATGCGCAAGATGACCCTCGTCGGCGCTCGGCCACGGTTTTCGTGCCGGTGGCCCCCTGGAAGCGGTCATCTTCAAGCGTTTGGCTGGCGACGGCGTCCCGCAGTTGCGGTTGGGCTCGAAGCGCGCGCAGGTGACCGTCGGGATCGCCGCCCCACTCTGGTCGCGCGCGGTCCAGGTGCGGCGCAACCATCGGAGTGGTAATGACAGTGGCCTGCGGGTGTGGTCGGACCACGAGAAAGATGTGGACGTGCGACTGGCTTTCGCGGTTCCGCGTTGTAGGCCTCCCCAAGTGTCGACGCACCGCTCGCATCTGGCATCCCTGCAATATCGATTGACTCTGCACACTGGTCCGGCGGGCCCGGTCCTTCGTCCGCGTCCGCCCGCGCGTCGATCGCGTCGTTCTTGCGGTGCTTGGCGCGACGATCGACCAGAATGGAGCACGGGTCCACGACGAGGCACTTGATGCCGGCGCCGTTGAGCCACCGGGCGAACCAGAAGCCGTCGCGGCCGGCCTCGTACATGGCGTGCACCGTCGCGCCGGCCGGCAACCCAAAGTGCTGCTTGGCCTTGTCGATTTCGAGCAGCAAGTCACGCTTGCCCTGTTCGAGGCACGTCCGGTCGATCTTGCCTTCGCGGCGGGCCTTAGGGACTGGAAAATAATAAGTCGATCACTCTCACATCAGGACGGAGCCGCGAGTCGGACCTTTGGTCCGCGAGCTGGCGACCCACGGAGCAAGCAAACGGGCCCGAGAAATGATTGAGTAA
>VGRO01000288.1 GCA_016875335.1 Deltaproteobacteria bacterium
GCAGCGGGGGGCGGCAAAACCGGGGGCAAAAAAGGTCCGCCGGGCGCTGCCGGGCACGGCGTGGAGGCGAAAAAAGGCGCCGGCACCGCCGCTCCGCGGCTGGCCGGCGCGGGGCGGTGGATTCTGGGCGGCGCAAATCATTGCGCGTCGGAGCCGCGCAAGCTACACTGGCCGCCTTGCGAGCGCGCACGGCATACTGCGGGGCGGCGCCGGGAGGAAAGGTCAATGGGCAACTTCGGGCGGTTCAACGTGGGCGTGCGGGGCTTGGCGCTCATGGCAGTCGTGGCAGCATGCCACGCCGCGTGTAGCGAGGAAAAGCCGTCACCCGGAGCTTCCGACGCGGCCAAGACCGACACCGGGCCCGCAGACGGCACGCCGGTCGGCGACGTGGCCGCCATCAACGACACGCCGATCGAGGACAGCGCAGACGCCGCCCCCGACGACGGTGGCCCGGACTCCGGCACCACGGACGCAAAAGTTGCGGGCGACGCCGACGGGGCCCAGGTGTCATGCGTCAGCGACGACCAGTGCAGCAAGACCGTGGTCAAGAAGTGCGAAAAGCCGGTCTGCGACAAGGCCCTGGGCCAGTGCAAGGGCCAGAAGAACCCCAACCTGTGTTGCGACGACGGCGACTGCGACGACGCCAACGAGTGCACCAGCCAGAAGTGCAACACCGACACCGCCGCATGCGAGTACTCGCCCATCCAAAATTGCTGCAAGGGCAAAGAGACGCCTCTGGTCCTCGATTTTGAACAGAAGTCGCTGCAGGGCTTCCAGGCCGAATACGGCCCGACCAACGGCAACGTCAAGTGGAACATCGAAACCAAGCGCACCCACGGCGGCAAGTACGCGCTCTACTTCGGCAACGAGTGCTACACCTACGACGCCGCCCAGACCTCCAAGACCGGCTGCCTCGGCGGCGACACAGGCGGAGCCGTCTCGACCAAGTTGAAGTCCACGACCGTCAACCTGACGCCCGGCAAACAGTTCTTGCTGCACTTCTGGCTTTGGCTCGACACCGAACCGAGCTGGCTCAAGGCGCCCGACGTCAAGAAGGGCACCTGCGCCACGCCGTGCAAGTCCGATGAAGTCTGCGTGCAACTGTCCAATACCAGCCAGTGTCTCGTCGAGAAGGACGTCCTCAAGGTGTCCATCAACGGCGTGCCCCTGGACTGGAACTCGGTGGCGATCGGCAAGTCCACCAACGGCAACTGGCAGCACATCGCGGTCGACCTGGCAAAATTCAGCGGAAAGGGCATCGCCGTTTCGTGGGAGTTCAGCACCGGCACCAACGGGCTCAAGAACAAGTTCGAGGGCATCTACCTCGACGACATCCGCATCGAGTCGGTGTGCGGCACAGTCAACGACAAGGACGTGACCTGCGACGCCGCCAAGAAATGTGTGGACGACAAGAAGCCGTGCACGGTGGACGAGTGCACACCCTTCGTCAATGCCGCCAACGGCGCCGGGCTTTGCTTCAGCGACATGATCCCCGGCTGCTGTTCGGCGTTGGTCGATTGCAACGACAACAACGACTGCACCATCGATTCGTGCCCGAAGGCCGCCGGGGCCGAGCAGGGAATCTGCAAGAACGTGCCGAACGCCGCCAACTTGCAGTGCTGCAAGCCGGACAATCTGCTCAAGGAGGGCTTCGACAACGGCGACTCGACCTGGACCAAGACCGAGAACAGCAAGGTCGTCAAGTGGCAGACCGACCCCAAGGGCGGGCAGGGCGGCGGGCCGGGACTGCGTTTCAGCGACGCTTCCTACGCGACCTATGACGACCCGACGATCAAGCCGAAGGGCCCCGCCGGGACCATCTGCTCGCTGCCCAAGAAGCTCGGAAGTGGCACGCTGTACAACGTGGCGTCTTTTTCGGTCAACCTGAGCACCGAGTGGGACAAGCTGCCGGCCGACAAGTACAAGAACCCCGCCATTGCCGGCGAGCCCAAGCTCGACGAACTCAAGCTGGTCGTCTACACCAACGGGCAGTACTGCGGAGCAACCGAGTGCAAGGCGCCCAACACCGGCATGCCGGCCGGCCTGTGGAGCAGCGACGCCATCGCCGGCACCACCAAGGGCGAGTGGGTCCCAGTCACCGTGTCGCTGGACAAGTTCGCGGGCAAGGACGTCCAACTCTGCTTTCATTTCGACGCAGGCGACGAGATGGCCAACAAGGCGTCGGGTGCGCGGATCGACGACGTCAGCATCGACATTACCTGTACCGACAAGCCGTGCACGGCCGACAAGCAGTGCGACGGCCAGTGCGGCAAGTGCGAAGTAGGCCTGTGCCAGGACAACACCTGCCTGTGCAAGGCGGTGCCCGGCTGTTGCACCACCGATGCGCAATGCGACGACAAGGACACGTGCACCGACGACAAGTGCGCTGCGGGCTCGTGCGCCTACACCCTGACCTCGCCCACCTGCTGCTCGAACAAGGGCGTGCTTGACCAAGCCTTCGACAGCAGCGACGGCAAGCTGCCGGACGGATGGAAGTCTTCGTTTCTCAAAGGCGTTCCTCCGATCTCCGGCGGAAAGCCCTACAGCACGCTCGTGGGCTGGGGCCTGACGCCGACCAAGGCAAAAAGCGGCCAGTACTCGCTGTACTTCGGCACCAACGGCGTGACCTACAACGCAGGCAATGAGGTTCCCGCGGCCGTCGTGCGCAGCCCGGATATCGAGGTGCCCAAGAACGGCACGACGCTGCTGACCTTCCAACTCTACCTGTCGACGGAGTGGAACCCGCCGCCCAACGATCCGAACTTCGTATTCAAGGCGCCGCCCGATCCCATCTATACCGACCGCCTGCGCATCGGCGCCTACGACGCGGCGGCGACCGACCCCAACAAGGTCAACGGCTGGTGGTGGAACAGCTACAGCATCGAAGGGTCGACCAACGGCAAATTCCAATCGGTCGTGATCAAGGTTCCGGACGAATGGAAAGGCAAGAAGATCAAGCTGCAATTCGAGTTCGATGCGGGCACCGTGTCCAACAACAACTACGAAGGCGTGTTCATCGACAGCATGCAGTTGTCGACCGTGTGCGAGGCCCCGCCGTGCATCGACGACGCGATGTGCAAGCCCGCCAAGCCCGACCCGTGCAAGAAGTACATCTGCGCCAAAGACCCGAACGCGCTGCTTTTCAGCTGCACGACGGATTTCAAGGCCGGCCCCGGGTGCTGCGCGCAATCGACCGCTTTGGCCGTGCAGACCTTCGAGGGCGGGCAACTCGCCGACAGCGGCTGGGTCCCGTCGGGCAATAGCCAGGTCGCCAAGTGGCGGGTCATTCCCAAGAAATACTGCAACGGCAAGTTCGAGGCGTACTTCGGCAACGAGGACGCCACCAACTATGCCGACGGCGCCAATGGCGTCTCCGGGGCGCTGGCAAACGACAAGGCCATTACCCTCAATTTCGATGCGAAGAATGCGGCGTGGCTCCAGTTCAAGCTGTACCTCGACATCGAAAAAACGTTCGAGACGTTCGAAGTCCGCGTGACCGTGCCAGGCACCACGGTCAAAGGCGAGGTCGTGTGGACCCACACCAACAAGGCGCATTTCGACTACGAGCAAGAGGCCAAGAAGCTCGTGGAAAAGAAGGTGGATCTCGCGAAGTACAAGGGCAAGGGTGGTCTGATCATCGAGTTCTTCTTCGATTCCAAAGACGGCATCAACAACGCCAAGAACCAGGGCATTTTCCTGGACGACATCACCATCGTCGAACCCTGCCTGTGAAGCATCCCGGCGTGCGCCGGCCGTCTTGGCGATCGGGCTCGGACAGACCGCTGCGCCCCGCGGGGCGTCGCAGGTGCGGGCGTGATCGCGCATGCCGCGCGTTGCCCGAAGGCACTCATGGCCTACCTTGTAGCGGCGGGCGCCGACCCGCAAGGCGTCGCCATGCCAGCGTTGAGTGACCAGTCGTTCGGCCCCAAGGCGTACGTCCGCATGACGGCGGTGGCCCTCGCACTGCTGGCCCTGCTGCTCGCGTTGGTGGCGATCTACTTCGCGTACCAGAAAAGCGTCGAGGACCCGCGGATGTTGCGGAGCCGCTTCGATGATCCGCCGGGCCAGACCGGCCTGTCGACGGTGCGGGTCGCAGCCATGGGAGAGCGGGCCGTGCCGACGCTGCTGGCTGACTTGGAAAGCCACAGCAGCGATCGCCGGACCAAGGCCATGGAGTTGCTTGGTGCCATCGACGATCCGCGCGTCGTGCCGGCCCTTGCCGCGTACATGGCCAAGGGAGAGCTTTCGGTGCAACTCGCCGCCATGGCGGCGCTAGCGCGCACAGGGAAAGTCACGGCCGCCGCCCCTATCTGGCCGGTAGCGGAGAATCGCAATGAGATCGTGCGCTACCGCGCTTGGGTGGCAATCGGGCTGTGCGGCGGGCCCGACGACCAGAAGCGGCTCGTCGAACTCGGCACGAAACTGGGCGACACCGACCTGTATGTGGTGGCCTGGGCGATCGGTCATATGCAACGACGCTTTGACAGTGTGAAGGCAGGTCGCCAAGGCTACGTGCCGCCCGCACCGGACCCGGGCGAAGAGGCCGAAGTCGCCCGTGTCCAGGCTGCCGTGGACGAAGTCCTGCGCCAGATCGACCAGGGCGCCGACCTGCTGGTCGCGGGCAAGCAACTGGCCGAACTCACCGATTGCGACTTCCAGCGCGGCGACGTAGGTCACCAGATTGCGCTGCAGCTCATTGCCATTGGCGGACCCAGACAATTCCGCGGCGCCGGGGCGCAGGAAGCGCCGCTGCGTCCGCGGCGCCATCCGGGCGTGCTCCTTCGGGAAGCGGCACCGGCGGTCCCATAGGGCGCAGACTGTACCCCACCGGCCGTCGATTTGCCGATAGGGGTGAGAATTCTTGTGAAATCAGGGTGACCCCGGCCGCCTGGCGCGCAGGCAGATGCGCATGATCTGTGCTAAAAAAGCAAACAGTCGACCCGGACCCGGGCCGGCTGCGAGGCTGCGATGGCGCGAATTCTATTGGTCGACGACGACATCCGGCTCGGTGCATTGCTCGAGCGCCTGCTCAAGCCCGAGGGATTCCAAGTCGCCGTCGTGACCGATGGACTGCAGGGTGCCCGCCGCGCCACGTCCGAGGTGTTCGACCTGGTCGTGCTCGACGTCATGCTGCCCGGCATCGACGGGTTCGAGGTGCTTCGCCGCATTCGCCAGCAAAGCCGGGTTCCGGTCGTGATGCTGACCGCCAAGGGCACCGAAAACGACCGCATCGTCGGCCTGGAACTCGGGGCGGACGACTACCTGCCCAAGCCGTTCAATCCGCGCGAGTTGCTGGCCCGCATCAAGGCGGTCTTGCGCCGGGCCGAAGGCACGTCGAGCGGCCAGGCCACCGAACTCATCAAGGTCGGTCCATTGGCGATGGACGCAGCCCGGCGCGAAGTCACCATTCACGGTGAGTCGGTGGCGCTGACAACGACGGAATTCGACTTGCTGCGTTGCTTCATGCGCTATCCGGGCCAGACGCTGGGCCGGGATGCACTGATGGACATGCTGCGCGGCGTGGGCTACGCCGCGTACGATCGGTCGATCGACGTCCACGTCAAGAACCTGCGCGCAAAGATCGAGGCGGATTCACGCAACCCGAAGTACATCAAGACGATTTGGGGAACAGGCTACATGCTGGTCGCCGAGGTGCCGCCCGACGGCAAGGCCGCGCCTTGATCGCTGGTTGTCGCTGCGTAAGGGCCCGGAAATGATTTACTCAATCATTTCTTGGGCCCGTTTGCTTGCTCAGTGGGTCGCCAGCTCGCGGACCAAGGGTCCGACTCGCGGCTCCGTCCTGATGTGAGAGT
>VGRO01000289.1 GCA_016875335.1 Deltaproteobacteria bacterium
CGTTTTTGGCCGCCGGATCGTCGTTTGTAATTGTCACGTCACCGAGTTGCGGCCAAAAACGGGTCTCCGCCCGGGGTCCCTGCGGTGAGCGCAGCGAACGAGCCGTGACTCAACGTCACGGCGGGAGCGGGGGCGGGTGACGGTCCCTCGCGCGCTGGCGCCGACGCCGACGGGCCAGTGCGACCCCGGGACGTGGTACGTTGAGGAAAGGCGTTCCGGTTGGCGCGGTTGGGCCCGACGCGAAAGGGACCCTAACCGCGCAGCGGCGGCATCCGATGCACGCCTGCCCGACACCGAAATCACTGCGGCCGCCGCGGCCGAAAGTTGGGGCCCCGTGCCGGCGCCGCGCCGGCATTCGCCCAGTGCCTTCTCCGCCGGCGCACTGACACCTGCCACACGTTGCGTGCGGTACACCCGATGCTAGGTTCGCTGGTCGTTTCGGCCGGCCGTCGCTATGCCGCGAGCGCCCCAAGGCGCCGTGTCAGCAGCGAGATCAGCGCGATCTGGACCCAAGCGTATGAACTGCGGGCGGACTGCTCGTAAGGGACCGGAAAATAATAAGTCGATCACTCTCACATCAGGACGGAGCCGCGAGTCGGACCTTGGGTCCGCGAGCTGGCGACCCACGGAGCAAGCAAACGGGCCCGAGAAATGATTGAGTAAATCATTTCCTGGCCCTAATCCTTGCTCAACCGCCGATACCGGCCGAGCCAGCCGAACGTCCGCTCGATCAGCCACCGCCATTTCAGGACCTTGAAGCCCTCGGCCTGCGGCGTCGCCTCGTCGCCCTTGATCCAGGTTTCGCCTGACATCGAGTCGGTCTTGCGCACGATTTCCAGGTCGATGCCGGTGGCCTTCTTGACGCGCACAACGCAGGAACCGGCATAGCCGCCGTCCGCCCAGATCTTTTGCAACGCCTCGCACTTGGCGTGCGCCAGTTCAATTGCCGCAATGCCGCCGTCGCGATCCTGGATGCGAGCAGAATGTATCAGGAATGCGCAAGGTAGTCCGAGCGTGTCCGTGACCAAGTGCCGCTTGATGCCCTTGATCTTCTTGCCGGCATCGTAGCCGCAGACCCCCCTTTTTCCGTGGACTTGACCGTCTGGCTGTCCACGATTCCGGCGGTCGGCTCGGCACTGTGCCCATAGGCAATACGGCACGTTCTGTGCAGCGCGTCGTAGATTTCATCCAGCCTGCCATTGTCACGCCAACGCCGAAACAGGCTCCAGACCGCTTGCCAGGCAGGAAGGTCCTTTGGCAGGAACCGCCATTGGCAGCCCGTCCGGCAGATGTACAGAATCGCGTCCAAGAGTGCGCGCTTGGAGATCGTCGGCGGCCGACCATGCGCTGTCTTGTTCGCGGTGAGCGGCTCCACGATTGCCCACTCCGCGTCGGTCAGCGACGAAGGGTAGGTCGTTGCGCTCGGTTCGCGGCGATGCTCCGGCTTGTAGCGCGGCGCCGACTGCGGCGCTGGCGTGCTCGGTGGCCGCTGCAGCTTGACCTTCCGGTAGCCAAGCGCTTTCATGGCCTTGCCAATCGTCGGCAGCGAAACCGCGCAGCGACAGCTTCCACCTTGTCGCCCGCGATAACAGCCTCCACTGCCTCGTCCTTCACCTTCTTCGAGATGGCCAACCGCATTGTCCGCGTCCTCCGTGAGGACGCGGTTTTCGCATGGACCGCGGGGCTGTCCAGTTTTGGCTACACCCTCTTAGGGACTGGAAATGATTTACTCAATCATTTCTCGGGCCCGTTTGCTTGCTCCGTGGGTCGCCAGCTCGCGGACCAAAGGTCCGACTCGCGGCTCCGTCCTGATGTGGGAGTGATCGACTTATTATTTTCCAGTCCCTTAGCGTAGCGGCCGCGCTGGAGCTGCTGCGGCATTGACGCCATTGCCTGAGTTGCACCGACTTTGGCTCTGATGTTGTTGCCCTTGCGCCACGCGCATGAGGCCGCCGCCCGTTCTCCGCCCCCGCCAGCCCCAGCACCAAAACCTACCCCCGAAACACCCAAACCTCGCGCCCCTCGACCAGCGGCCGCGCCTCCTCGACCACCATCCGATCGCCCCACTCGCGCGCTTCGGTCTCGGGCCGCCGGTCGAAGATCAGGAGCGACGCCGACTCGCACGGCACCCGTCGCAGGTACGCACCGACCTGGGCCAGGCCCTCGTCGCGCGGGTCGCCCTTCTTGGGGTGCCAGACCTTGAGCTCAAACAGGTGGCGCTCAAAGCGCACTGGGTAGCGCGGTACTGTGCCGTCGTCGTCGGGCACCGGCCAGCGCACCAAGATGTCCATGCGCCGGCTGCCCGCGGCGTATTCGCGGTCCACCCAGCCACCGCCGTTGACGATGCGCTGCAAGAAGCCCATGAACACCAACTGCACCGCCACCTCGCGGTAGCCTTCGGCCTGCACAAAGCCCTCGGCGTGCTCGCGCCAGAACGCCAGGAATGCCGCGCGCAAACCGTCGATGTCCAGCCGGCCGTCGTCGCCGCGCCAGCGGCCGGAGGTCACGCGCAATTTGTGCTGCCAGCGGCCGGCCAAGCAGCGCGGGATGACCTCGCGGTAGATGGCGTTGGCGATGTCGCCGTCGGGGCCGTCGATGAGGCCGAGGTCGCGGCAGTAGCGGTCGTCTTCGAGGTCGCCGCCGCCGATGCTGCTGCCGGCCAGAATGGGCTCCAGCACCCTGAGCACCCGGTCTTCGCGCAGCCGCGCCATCAGCGAGTCGAAATGGGTGCCCCACTGCACGATGAGGTTGTCCTTGGCGGTATCGATTTGCGCGACGTCGACGGTGCCGGTCCACCCTTGCTTGGCGACGACGTCGTGGGCCAGGGCGTTGACCAGGTGCGGCTGGCCGCCGGTCAGCTCCGCCACGCGGTCGATGGCCGCAGCGGTGAAGGCCTGACCGGTCTCGGCGGTGTGCTGGGCGTACAGGGCGGCAACGTCGGCGCGGCTGAAGGTGGCCAGGGTGATCGACTCGCGCTTGACGTTGAACGGGCTCGACGACGCAGCGCGATCCTGGCCGCCCGAGGCGATCTTGTAGTCGCGGACGTCGCGCATGCCGAAAATGCAGACGGAATGGGGAAAGCCCTTGGGCCGTTCGGCGTAGCCCATGCGGAACTGGCTGAGGACCGAGACCAGCCCCTCGTCTTGCAGGCAATCGATTTCGTCGATGAAAAGCACCACCGGCCGCGGACAGGCCGTACACCACGCAGCGAGGTACGCATACAGCCGGGTGCGCGCGGGCTCACGGTCAGCGACCGGCAGCGCAGGCGGGCGCTCCGCAGGCGACAGTTGCCTCGCTGTGGCCAGGCGCACCACGTCGATAACGACATCAACCACCTCGTCGACGCAAGCGGTGGCGCGCGCGGCCTCGACGGTGCAGTACACCACCGCATAGCGACCGTCCGCGCGCAGCTTGTCGGCCAGCGCCAGCACGGTCGTGGTCTTGCCCGACTGGCGCGGGGCGTGCAGCACAAAATAGTAGCCGTCGTGGACCAGACCCTCGACCGTAGGCGGCAGGCGGTCGAGCGGCGGCAGCGTGTAGTGCTGTTCGGCGCGGTTGACGTGGGCGGTGTTGAACTGGCGGGCCATCGCAGACCGGGGCCGCGGCGAAGCGGCGCGGACGGCGAGGGTAGCACGAAACTGCCGCGGCGCGGGGCGGCGAGGTGCGCGCCGGGCCGGGTGTGGTTCTAGCAGTTGGTTCTGGTACCACTATGCGTCGTGGCGACAGCTGCGGGCGCCCAGACCAAGCGATTGCGCTGCCTGGGGGGCTGACGTGGATCGACGATCGGCCGTGCGATGGCCCTGTCCCGCCGGGCGACAATCGACCAGGCGTTGCTGGAGGCCGCGGCAAGCGAAGAACTGCTGGCGGCCGGGAGCGTGGACGAGAGTAGCGTGGTCCGCGGGGTGGCGGAGGGGTAGGTGGGGGCGAGATCGCCCCAATTCCGGCCCCATGCTATGCTTGGACTCCCGCGCCCGCAGGCGCCGCCACCGCACATGACGTCTCTTGCCCAAACTGCCAGCGCCGCCGGCTTGCCGGGCGACCTCCAGCGGTTGTTCTGGGACACGGACCCGGCCAGCGTGCGCCTGGATGATCACGAACCGTACGTGATTTCACGGATTCTCTCTCACGGCACCACAGCACAGATCGACTGGCTGCGCGCCACCTATGGCGACGACCGCCTGCGGGCTCGGTTGCTAGAGCCGCGTGGTGTGGCGGAACTGCCGGCGCGGCACGTGCCGTTTTGGGCCATTGCGCTTGGCATCGACGCCGCCTTGGCGCAACGTTGGGTGGACGAGAAAATTGCCTCGCCGTGGGGGCGGTAGCCGTGCAGGATGTGCTAACGCCGGCACAGCAGCGCTGCACCGTGACGGTTGCCCCGGTAGTGGCCGAACTGGGGTTTTGCCTGGGCGGAGGTCTGGCGATTGCGCTGCGCCATGGGCACCGCGGCTCGCTGGATTTCGACTACTTCCGCACGGCGGCGCCCGGCGACCCCGCCGCAACCGTCCAGGCCTTGCGCCACAAGCTGCCAAGCGTGGTTCCCGAGCGGACTTCGCCAGGATCCGTTTCTTTCGTGTACGAAGGCGTGCCGGTGTGCCTGCTGGACCACGACCGGCCCGTGCTTGCGCCGCCCGAAACTGTGCCAGGATTCGCAGCCCCCGTGCTCTCCGAAGTCGACCTGATTGCCATGAAGGTGCTGGCCGTCGTCAACCGGGGAGCGAGGCGCGATTTCATCGACTTGTACGTGATGGCCGTCGCCTCGGGTCTCGATGCGGCCGGCCTGCTGCTGCCCTATGTGTCGCGGTATGCCGGCGATCCCTACGACGCTGCGCGCGCGCTATGCTATTTCCGCGACGCGGATCGGCAAGCGGACCCGCGGCTGCTCAAGCCGCTGGATTGGTCCGACGTCAAGTCCTGGTTCTGCAGCGCGGTGGCCGCTTGGGCCGCTGGGCGCGGCGTGAAGGGGAGCTAGGAGCCTGTCGGACTATCGTCCGACAGGCTCCGTGGTGGTTGCGATCGGGGCAGCGACCAAGAACTGCCTGAAGTAAATTCAGGCAGTTTCGGTCGCTGGCAGGCCGCAGCCGCGGCGTGCCTAGGAGCCTGTCGGCCAGAATCTGCCGATTCTGGCGTTTCGCCGACAGGCTCCTTGGCGTCCCACTTTTGTCGGTGCTTGGCGCGCCCGCTCCGCCGCGGCCGTGCTCTGCCACAACGCCCCGCCGTTGCCAAAGCTGGGTATTCTTGTCAGACGCCGGTCCGGCACCCGAGCCTGTGCGTGCGCCTGTCCGGCGCGCCCGGCTGCTCCAGAGAACTGCGCATGGTCGCGGCGTGCGTGGTGCTGGGAGCCACCCGCAGACGCATCTTCGTGACCGCGGGCCGGCCTTGCCGCGCAGGACCGCGCCTTTGCACGCGCTCAGGGTCAGGCAGCGCCGCACCGACGCGGACGGAGGCGTACCGTCGCCGCCCGGTCAATCCATCAGCGCTTTCTTGATTCCGGCCTTTTCTGGAGCCGCTGGCTTGCCAGCAGTTGGTTCGCGAACTGCGGCGGCCTTGTGACTTCCAGGGTGGCCCTTGACGGCCGGTTGCGGCGCGGCACCGGCGTCGGCAGAGGGCGCGGAGGCGGCCGCTTTTCGCGCCAGCAATTCGGCGACCAGGGTCTTGGCCTGGGCGTCATTGGCATCCAGGGCCAGCGCGGCCTCGGCAAGACGCAGCGCGGCAGCCGGGTCGGCGTGGGCGCGCGCCCGAGCCTGGTCCAGCAGGCCCGCTGCGGGACTGCCGGGCGCCGCGGGGGCAGCCGCACTCGGC